>JBIKXP010000206.1:0-5496 GCA_044355685.1 Phycisphaerales bacterium | reverse complement strand
AGTCGACCGACGCGGACCGCCACGCGGCCTCGATGTGCCGCCGGACGGCGAGGTCGGAGGGATAGAAGTCGCGCGTGCCCTTCGGAGCCTGGAACGAGTGCGTGCCCATAGGGCGGAGAGCGTATTGCAATCGGTGCCGCGCAGCGGACGCGTGGGAGGCGGTTGTACCCGCCAGCGACCCGGCACCGGAGCGGCTGCTGTGCAAGCCCATTCTTTAAAGAGACTTGCGCGTCATCCCCCACGGTGCCTGGGACTTCCCGTGCGGTGCCTGGTTGTACCCGCCAGCGACCCGGCACCGTCTGTCGGCCCCGTCCGAAAGCCCCGTCCGAAAGCCCCGTCCGAAACACCGTCTGCAAGCACCGACTGCCATCAGCCAAGTCGCCGCATCACCGCCTGCGCCACAGCGTCGGCCCCGTCGAGTGCGAGCGACCGCTCCGCCGCGTCGCGCGCCGCGTCGCGCCGCTCGAGCATCAGAAGCGCCATGGCGAGGTTCGCCCATGCGGCGGCGCTGCGCTCGTCGAGCTCGACCGCGCGGCGCGCCGCGACCTCCGAACCCGCGAAGTCGCCGCGCTCGCCGCGGACGCGCGTGAGCTCGACCCATGACCACTTCGACCTCGGGTCCATGCGCACCGCCTCGAGGAACGCGCGCTCAGCGGCGTCGGGCTTCTTGAGAAGCCGCGAGAGCATTCCAGAGACATGCCAGCCCTTCGCAACGCAGGTGAACGGTTCACCGAGCAGCGTGGCGACCGTCGCCTCGATCTCCTTGAGCCGCGCGAAGATCCGCGCTGCGCGTCGCTCGTCGCCTGGTCGGAATCCGCTCCCGATCTCACGCTCGATCGTCAGGAGTTCGCGACCGAAGAGCACGAACTGACCAAGCGCGGCCTGGGTGCGGGCGTCGCTCGAATCCTCTCCCGGCTTGTCAGCCTTGAGCTGCGGGTTCGCGCGGTTCGCCTCGGCCTGCGCACGGCACCGCTCGATCGTCTGCTCGAGATAGCGGCGGACCACGTCGCTCTTCCGCCACTCGTCGAACACGGCCCAGTCCTCTTCGGTCCAGCCAAGCGGAGGCTCTGTGCAGTCGAGGCGCTTTCCCGTCAACAGAGCCGAGTCATCCCCGTCGTGCTCGGCGATGTGGATGTACCGCGCCATCTCTTCGGGCGACTGCGGCACCGGCGCGTGCACGATCGAGCAGATCACGTCCTGATCGCGCTCGAAGGGCGGCGCGTTGATCGCAAAGTCGGGCGTCTCGAACCAGAAGTGCCCGTCGGGGCACGGAAACCACGGCCGACCCGGCTCGAAAATGTGCCACGCGATGATCCCCGCCAACCGACCACTTGGCAAAAGCGGCATCTCTTCTCCTCTTCAATTGTGCTTCTTCCGGCGACTGCTTTCGCTTCCTTCTTCCGTCTACCTTTGGGGCGGCCATCGTAGGCGCGTGGGTGCCCGCGGAGGGTGCAAGCATGCAGATCACGATCGGATGCTGGTCCCGCTCACCACTCCGGTCCGCCCGAGTACCGGCCATAGACATCGGCCATCGCCTGCACCTGCTCGCCGAGGGTGCAGCGCGCGAGGCTCGCGGTGACGAGCGCGGGCATCACATTCTCGCCCTTGCGCGCGGCGGTGCGGATCGCGTCGAGCGCGTTCTTCACGTCGAGCGGCGAGCGCGCGGCGCGCATCTTCGCGAGGCGCGCGTTCTGCTCGGTCTCGACCGTGTGCGGGATCTCGAGAATGTCGACCTGCTTCTCGTCGTTGCCCTCGGTGTAGGCGTTCATGCCGACGACGATCCGGTCGCCCGCCTCCATCTCCTGGCCGAAGCGGTAGCTCGCCTCTGCGATCTGGCGGCGGAAGTAGCCCTTGTTGATGCCAGAGACCACGCCGCCCATGTCGTCGACTTCCTTGATGATGGCGTTCGCGTCCTTCTCCATCTGATCGGTGAGCGCCTCGACGAACCACGAGCCGCCGAGCGGGTCGACCGTGCGGTGGACGCCCGACTCGTGCGCGATGATCTGCTGCGTGCGGAGCGCGACGCGGACTGCCTGCTCGGTGGGAAGGCCGAGCGTTTCGTCCATCGAATCGGTGTGGAGGCTCTGGCAGCCGCCGAGGACGCCCGCCATCGCCTGGAGCGCGACGCGCACGATGTTGTTGAGCGGCTGCTGCTCGGTGAGCGAGCAACCCGCGGTCTGGACGTGCGTGCGCATGAGAAGCGAACGCTCGCTCTTCGCGCCGTAGCGCTCCTTCATCGCCTTCGCCCAGATGCGGCGCGCGGCGCGGAGCTTGCAGATTTCCTCGAAGAACTCGTTGTGGCTGTTGAAGAAGAACGAGAGGCGCGGGCCGAAACTGTCGACGTCGAGGCCGCGCTTGATGCACTCCTCGACATACTCCATGCCATCGCGCAGCGTGAACGCGAGCTCCTGCGTGGCGGTCGAACCGGCCTCGCGAATGTGGTAGCCCGAGATCGACACCGAGTTCCACTTCGGCAAGTGCTGCGCCGCGAACTCAATCGTGTCGACGACGAGCTTCACGCTCGCCTCGGGCGGATAGATGAACTCGTTCTGCGCATGGAACTCCTTGAGGATGTCGTTCTGCAGCGTGCCGCCGAGCTTGTCCCAGCCGATGCCGCGCTCCTTCGCGTGCGCGAGGTACATGCCCCAGATCACGGCGGCGGGCGCGTTGATCGTCTGCGAGACGGTGACATCGCCGACGGGAATGTCGGCGTAGAGACGATGCATGTCCTCGATCGAGGCGATGGCGACGCCGCAGCGGCCGACCTCGCCCGCCGAGAGCGGGTCGTCGGAATCGCGGCCCATGAGCGTCGGAAGGTCGAACGCGGTCGAGAGACCGGTGTTCGCCTTGGTGCCCTTCGCGTTGTCGAGGAGGTACTTGAAGCGGTTGTTGGTGTCGTCGGCCGAGCCGAAGCCCGCGAACTGACGCATCGTCCACAGGCGTGATCGATACATCGTCTTGTGGACGCCACGCGTGAAGGGGTACTGACCGGCCTCGCCGATGCGCGGGTGGGCCCGGGTCGGGTCGGCGGGGTCGTGGGTGAGGACCGTGTCGGGGCCGTAGCGCTCGCCGACCACGTAACCGGAGATGGTGACGGTCTCGGGGTCGACCTTCGAGGGGGTTGCAGAGGGGGCCGTCGGGTGCGCGGTGGACATAGTCACACATCTTATCGCGGTCGCGACTATGGCTGCGGGTCTGCGAACACCGGTGCCTGGAACGAATACAGGTGCCCCCAACACAGGCGCCCCGAACAAAGGCGCCATTTCCGCGCCCGGTTTCGGCCATAATGCCCGATATGTCAGATTTGTCGAGCGTGGAGAAGACCTCCGACCCCGCCGCGCGCGCAGCATCCCCCGCTGCCGCAGACCTCCGCTTCGAGGCAGCGGCCACGACCTCCGCGTCGCTCGAGCTCAACGCCGTCCCGTGCGTCCACTCGATCGAGATCCGCGCCCACACGCGCATCTCGGGCACCGTGCTGCGCGTCGCGGTCGACGGCGAGCCCGCCGACTCCGCCACTGTCTTCACCCGCGGCATCGAACCGATCGAGCCCGGCACGTTGCTTGCCGTCGACACGCATGGCCTCGAGCTTCCCGTCGCGATCCTCCGCCGCTCGACCGAGCGCGAGCAGATCGACCTCGTCGCCACGCTGGCCGACGCCGACGGCCGCACGCTCGCAACAGCGCGCCATCGGCTCATCGTCGTCCCGGCGTCGCATTGGTGCGGCACGCAGCAGACCTGCGAATCGATCGCCGCGTTCATCACCCCGAACGCGCCCGCCCTCGCGGACATCCTCCGCGATGTCTCCGCGCGCATGCGTCAGTCGACGGGAAGCGGCGTGCTCGACGGCTATCTCTCTGGCAGCCCCGAGCGCGCGCAGCGGCTCGCGGAGGCGTGCTACGACGCCCTCGCCGCGCGGAGCATCACCTACATTCAGGCGCAGCCAAGCTTCGAGACGGCCGGACAGAAGGTGCGCATCGCCGGCGAGGTTCTCGCGGAGCGGCTCGGAAACTGCCTCGATCTCACCATCGCGCTCGCGGCGCTCCTCGAGGCCTGCGGCCTCTGGCCCATGATCGCGCTCGGCGATGGCCACGCCATCGTCGCCTTCGCGACGATCGACTCGCACTTCGCCGATGCGGTGCAGATCGGGCCGTCTCGGCTGGTGAATCGTCTCGAGCTCGGTGAGGCGCGCGCCCTCGAGGCGACCGCGCTCTGCGACGCAGCGAATGGATTCGGCGCTGCGCTTGCCTCGGGCGAAAGCTGGATTCGCCAGGCTTCCGACGACATCCTCATCGTCGACGTGCGCGCCGCCCGCCGCGCGGGCTTCCACCCCCTTCCCGAACGTCTCGAACGACGCTCGGTGCGCCCCGCGGCAGGCACCGCCGCGGTGCCCGACGACGCCTGGAAGGTCGTCCAGCCACGCGATCTTCCACCGCTTCCGCAACAGCAGCTCACGCCGCGCGAACGCCGGCTCGAGGGCTGGCGCAAGAAACTCCTCGACCTGACGCTGCGCAACCGCCTGCTCAACGACCGCGACAAGGTCGGCGTGCCTCTCTTCGTGGAGGATGACGCCACCATCGCGCTGCTCGAGGACACGCTGTGGAACGAGACGCCGCTTGTCCTCAAGGCGCGCGGCGCCATGCGCGAGATGGCGTCGACGGATGTTGCCGAAGAAATCGGCAACCGCATCCTGCGCTCGACCCTCGAGGACGACGAACTCTTCAAACGCGCGACGAAGGCATTCCGCGATGGCCGCGCGTCGCTCGAGGAGACCGGCGCGCGCGCTCTCTTCGTCGCGCTGGGATTCCTCGAATACACCGTCGAGCAGCGCAAGGATCCGCTGCGGGCGCCGCTTGTCCTCGTGCCCGTCGAACTCGAGCGCATCTCGCGCAGCGAAGGCTTCCGCGTGCGCGCCGTCGCCGACGACACCGTGCCGAACGCGGCGCTCGTCGAATCGCTGCGCGCGTCGCTCGGCCTCGACATCGGGCTCGGAACCGGCCTCGGCGGCGCGCTCGTCGAGGACGCGCATGGCCTCGACATTCGCGCGATCCTCACGCGCGTGCGGCAGGCGGTGAAGGACGTCCCGGGCGCGCGCGTCCTCGCGCAGGCGAAGCTCGGCATCTACTCGTTCAAGAAGCTCCCGCTCGTCGAGGAGATGCGCGGCCGCGGCGACGCGCTTGCGAAACACCCGATCGTCTGCTCGCTGATCGACCGTTCTCCGGCCGCAGCGCTTCGCGGCATGCGGCTCATCGCACCGGGTACGGTCGACGACGTCGCACCGTTTGCGGCGATGCGCCTGCCGCTGCCGGCGGACAGCTCGCAGATCGCCGCGATCGCCTCGGCCACGGGCGGTGCGACGTTCGTGCTGCAAGGCCCGCCTGGCACGGGCAAGAGCCAGACCATCACGAACCTCCTCTCCGAGTGCCTCGCGCGCGGGAAGCGCGTTCTCTTCATCGCCGAGAAGAGCGCTGCGCTCAGCGTGGTCAGCGATCGCCTGCG
>JBIKXP010000205.1:0-5499 GCA_044355685.1 Phycisphaerales bacterium | reverse complement strand
CCCTCGCCGACGACGTGCGAGCCGGCGATCCCGCGCAGTCGCGCGAAGCCCGCCTCGTCGAGGCCAACGATGTCGGCAAGCAGCACGCGCAGCTGCGCCTTCGTGCTTGTCTTGTTGACGTGCTGGCCGCCGGGGCCGCTGCCGCGCACGAACGAGAAGTCGAGCGCGCCTGGCGCGATGAAGCAGCCTCCGCCAAGACGGAGCAGGCCGCCCGCGTTGGGCGCGCGTTCGGAGTTGGGTCGCCGATCTTCCATCGCTGTGTCGTCAGAAGCGGAACTCCACGCCGAGACGGAGGCCTTGCAGGCTGCCTTCGAGCGTCATGTCCTCGCCGTCGTAGGTTCCGCCGAGATAGCGGTAGCCGAAGGTGACTGCGCCCGAGTCGCAGAACCACGCCTTGATGTCGGCCTCGATGCGGGCTCCGATGTCGAAGTCGCCGCCGGCCACCGGAATGATCGCGCCGGCCGCCACCGCCGCGCCGAGGTCGACGCGTCGCACAACCGGGAACCACTCCTTCGTGTTGAACGCGAAGCGGAATCCAATGCCTGCGTTGAGCACCGCGAACGTCTCTCGCGCATCTGTCGCGAGGCCGGTGGTCCGGTTGGCGAGCGTGCGCTCGATGCCGGCGATGTCGGCGGAGGCGAGCGCAAACACCGAGAGATCGGCGGCATTCGCGGGCGGAGTCCAGTCGCTGCGCGGCTCGCTCCACGGTGTTCGCTGCTCGGCCAACGGCCGGAAGAAGTCGTAGCTCACTTGGGTGCCCGCCGACCACCACGAGAACGACGTGTCGATCGTGTCGCCTGCTGCGATCGGAAGCCCGCCGAGGGTGAACGAGTCGCCCGCCGCGCCGTCGCCATCGGTCGAGAAGCTGAAGCCGCGGACCTCGACGCGCAGTCGATCGCGCGTCAGCGCAAGCGCTCCGGAGAACGTTGGCTCGCTGTCGTGGAGGTCGGGCGCGCGTACATCGACCTTCGCAGGTCCGTCGGTGAAGTTGCCCTCGAGGCGCGGGAACCATGCCTCAAGTGCAAGCGAAAGACGGAACTCCGATGGATCGGGTGTTGGGGGCACCGCCGCGGGGTCGGCTGCGAACGCCGAGGCGACGAGAAGTGCTGGTGCAAGCGTGGCGGGCATGCCGCGCAGCGTATCACCGGGTGCGCATCTCGACGACGGCAACCTCGGGCGGGCAATTCACCCGCAGCGGAAACCACGCGCCGACGCCGTTGGTCACGTAGAGGTGGCTCTCGCCCTGATGGTAGTGGCCGGCGTTGAGGCGATGGGTGAACACGAGATTGTGGCGGCGGTTCGTGCGCCGCGCCACCTGCCCGCCGTGGGTGTGGCCCGACAGCGTGAGCGGGATCTCGCGGTCGACCGCGCCGACAAAGGCCTTGGGATTGTGCGCGAGAAGGAGATCCGCGCGCGCCATGCCGCAGCGACGGAGCCGCGCGATGCAGCCCGGGATCGACTTCGACCAGTCGATGCCTGCGACAAGGAGCCCGTCCCGACCGCCCGCGCGCACCGACTCGTCGACCAGTGGAATGAGCCCCGCGTCGCGCGCGCCGCGCACGATCGTGCGCGGATGGTCGAGATGGTCGTGGTTCCCGAGCACGACGAAGACGCCGAGCGGGGCCTTGAGCAGCGAGAGCTGCTCGAAGAGCAACGGAGACTCGTGCGCCGAGAGATCGACGAGATCGCCGGTGATTGCGATGAGGTCGGGCTTCACCGCGCGGACGGCGTCGACCGCCTGGACGAGCCGCTCGGGGCCGAGGAGATGCCCGAAGTGGATGTCGGAGACGTGCGCGATGCGGACGCCGTCGAACGCGCGCGGCCAGTGCGCGCTTGCAAGCGCGTATTCATTGAGCTCGATCGGCTGCGCGACATGCCGTGCGCGGAGGCGTCCACCAAGCAGCACGTCTGGAAACTTCGTCACGATCGCGTTTCGCACGTTGGCCGTGTGATAGCTGAGCGAGCGGCTTCGCTTCGGCTTCGGCGTGGACTTCGAGCTGCCTTCGCTCATGCGCGCGCGGCCTCGGCAAGAAGATGCTCGGTGAATGCTTCGACATGCGCGGGCGTCGTTGCGAGCGCGCCGATCGAGACGCGCAGCACGAGCCGCCCGTGGAAACGGCAATGCGAGACGAAGAAGCGGCCGTCGCGGTTCGCTGCGTCGATGAGACGCTGCGTCGATTCGTCGCCACCCTTGTGCGCGATGGCGACGAGGTTCAGGCAGGGCTCGACCACGAGTTCGAGCGATGGATGCGCGCGCACGCGCTCGGCGAGCGTCCGCGCCATCGACACATGCGAGCGGACGAGCGCGCGCAGGCCCTCGAGCCCGAAGGAGCGCAGCACGAACCAGAGCTTCAGCGCGCGGAAACGGCGTCCGAGCGGCACCTGCCAGTCGCGGTAGTCGATCACCTTGCCCGACTCGGTGGCGGCGTTGCGCAGGTACTCGGGCAGCACGCTGAGCGCGCGCACGAGCGCGGCGCGGTCGGCCACCCACAGCACGTCGCAGTCGAAGTTGACCGGCATCCACTTGTGTGGGTTGAAGCACCAGCTGTCGGCGTGCTCGGCGCCCGCGTTCACCAAGCGGAACTCGTCGCAGAGCGCCGCGGTGCCGCTCATCGCGGCGTCGACATGGAGCCAGAGATCGTGGGCGCGGCAGATTTCCGCGATCTCCGGGACCGAGTCGATCGCGTTGACGCCGGTCGTGCCGACGGTCGCCGAGACGAAGGCCGGCAGGTGGCCAAGCGCGCGGTCGCGCTCGACCTCGGCGGCGAGCAGGTCGACGCGCATGCGGCCCTGGCCGTCGACGGGGATCAATCGCACGAATTCGCGGCCGATGCCCGCGATGCGCGCGGCCTTTTCGATCGACGAATGCGCCTGGTCGCTCGTGTAGCAGCAGACGGCGCGGCCACCGGCGGCGAGGCCGTGCGCGTCGCTTGCGAAGCGCGTGGCCCGTTCGCGCGCGGCGACGATGGCGACAAGCGCCGCGGAACTCGCCGTGTCCTGAAGCGCGCCGCCACCTGCGCCTGTCGAGAGGAACCGCTCGGGCAACCCCATCGCGTGCACGAGCCAATCGAGCACGTGCGTCTCGACCTCGGTGCAGGCCGGGCTCGTCGACCACAGCATGCCCTGCACGCCGAGGCCCGCACTCGCGAGTTCGCCAAGGATCGACTCATAGCTTGAATTCGCCGGGAAGTACGCGAACCACCCGGGATGCTGCCAGTGGACGATGCCCTTCATCACGACGCTGTCGAGGTCGCCGAGGATGCGCGCGATCGGCTCGCCGAACTCGGGCGCACGCGCGGGCAGCATGGCGCGGATCGCGCCAGGTTCAGGGAGATGCGCGACCGAGCGCTCGTGAATCGTCTCCCGATAGTCGGCGATCCAGTCGATGAGCGCGTGGCCGGCGGCGCGGAACGCCGCGGCGTCGAGCGGCGCCTGCGCCGGACGGCTGGCGGCGGCGGGAATGTGCGGCTCCGTCGCGGTCATGGGTGAGAAGCGTAGCCCGGTTGGCCGCGACTTGTCTGACGCGACGTACAATCGTTCCGTGCGTTTTGAGGCGATTTCACTGTTGACCGCGCGGCTCCTGCTGCGGCCCGAGGCCCCGGGCGACGAGGCGGCGCTCGTCGCGGGGCTTGGCGACCGCGAGGTGCAGCGCTGGCTCGAGACGGTGCCGCACCCGTACACGCTGGAACACGCCCGCGACTGGATCGCACGCTCGGCACGCGAGCGCGACGCCGGTTTCATGCAGGGTTTCGCCATCACGCTGGCCGATGGCGGAGCACTCGTCGGCGGGGTCGCCTTCACCCCGGCGCGGCTCGAGCCGACCGCGGAACTCGGCTACTGGATCGCGCGGTCGCACTGGGGCAGGGGCTATGGCGGCGAGGCGCTGGCGCGCGTGGTGCGCCACGCGACCGAGGAGTGCGCCCCGCGGTTCGAACGACTCCGCGCGCGCGTCGCGCCCGACAACGTCGCGTCGCGTCGCATGCTCGCGCGGCTCGGTTTCGTCGAGCGGGGCACATCCACCGACAACGGCGTCGAGCGGCTGGTGTACTGGCTGCAGGCGTGAGCGGCGGGTTGTTTGGGTGCAGGCATAGACGGTTGCCTGACCGCCTGAATGGCTGTGCGCCTGAATGCCCGCAGACGCAAGTCTGCGGGCACTCATCGCACAGGCACTCATCGCACAGGCACTCATCGCACAGGCACTCACGGCACAGACCCCCGGCCCTTCCAGCCGTCGCCATGTCTCGCGATCGATGCACGGCTGCTTCCACCAGAGCAGATCAATCAGATGTTCGGGCGGCGGCGTCAGAACGGGCATCTCGGCCCTTGGAGGCGCATAGACATCGATCGCTGAACTCCATCGCCACGCCGACATGCGGGCGCAGAGCC
Organism: Phycisphaerales bacterium; assembly: GCA_044355685.1. Lineage (GTDB taxonomy): Bacteria > Planctomycetota > Phycisphaerae > Phycisphaerales > SM1A02 > QWPT01. The sequence goes on along the minus strand of JBIKXP010000205.1, from coordinate 1,113 downwards.
CTGCACGCACGGGATTCTCGTGGATGTAGCGGAGCTTCTGATGGTACTCCTGCCGCGACCAGATCACACGGGCGTATCCGCCGCCGCGGAGCCAGAACGGTCCCGTCCGCGCTTCCTCGGGCAGGCACCACGCGATCGCCTTCCGTTCATGGAGCGCAAACCGCTTGCGAAACGACGCGGCCCACGAGAGCACCGGCAGCTCGCCGTCGCTCGCGAGAACGTGCAGGTGGTTCGACATCACCACCCACGCGTGCAGCCGGACGTCGTCGCCCCGCGCGCCGTCCGCGATCATGCGGGCGACCGTATCTCGTGCGGCCCCGTGTGCGAGCCAGTGCCGACGACCGAGGCAGGAGAAGGTGACGAACCGCGTGGTGCCGCAGCGCCGCCGCGAGGATGCGCAGGTCTCTTCCGTCGGGTGCATCCCGTGAATCTAGCCGCGCGTCGGCGACCAGCCGCGTTCTCCTGCACCTTTACAGAAGCAGTCCAGCCTCACTGCGCCACGAGTTCCTTCGTCAGCTCGCCGTCGACCTCGCGCGCGAGCTCGGCCATCAGGCCGCTGCCGAGGTCAAGCCGCAGGCCCGCTTCGCTGAAGAGTTCGGGCAGCGGCCGCGAGCCGCCGAGCGCGAGTCCCTTGCGATATGCGGCGAGCGCCCGCTTCTCGTCGCGGCGTGCGTTCAGCCACATCTGGATCGCGCCGGTCTCGGCGATGCCGTACTCGATGTAGTAGAACGGCATCCCGAAGAGATGCAGCTGGCGCTGCCACTGCGCGTCGCGGGCGGCTTCGCAGCCATCCCACGACACGTCGTTGCCGAAGCGCTTCATGAGCGCGCGCCACGCGTCGGTCCGCTGCGCGCGCGTGTGGCCCGGGTTCGTGTAGATCCAATGCTGGAACGCGTCGATGGTCGCGATCCAGCCCATCATCGACGGGAACTTCTCGAGCCGCTCGCGCAGCGCGCGACGGCACTCGTCCTGCGAGTAGAACTCGCCGTGATAGGGAAGCGTCAGCAGCTCCATCGACATCGACGCGACTTCGGCGAACTCGGTCGGCGCGCCGCGGTACTCGACCAGCGGGTCCTCCTTCGAGAGGAGCGAGTGGAACGCGTGGCCGGCCTC
>JBIKXP010000204.1:0-5504 GCA_044355685.1 Phycisphaerales bacterium | reverse complement strand
TCGTTCCGTCCGCTGCCCGCAGGCGCGCGATCTTGAGATAGTCGGTGACGATCAGATCGCCGTTCGGCGCGAACACGATGCCGTCGGCCGACTCGCCGTCGGTGAAGAACTGCGAGGTCCAAACGACCTCACCCGTCGCCGCGCTGTGCGCGTAGATCGGCGTCGACCGTCCGCTGCCGCTGCGTGCGGTGAAGACGAGTCCGTCCTTCGCCCCGAGAACGAATGCGATCCAGGAGGTTGACGGATTGCCGGAGTACGGGACCTTGACGCGCCAAAGCACGGCGCCGGTCTCGAGGTCGAGCGCGACCAGCATGTCGTTTGGGGTGGTGTCGGGGAAGCCGGACTGGCGGATCGTGAAGACGCGCGTGCCCGAGATGACGGGGAGGTATGAGATGATCGAGTAGTCGGAGGTGTTCGACCAGAGCTGTTGCGCTGCGATGGGCCCGAAGCCTGTCGTGCGGCCGTTGCGCTGGGCGTTTCCGCCGAGGTGCGGCCACTCCGCGACGGCGCCTCGGCGCATGAACGCGGTGTCGGTCGCCGAGCGGCTCGAGGACTCGCGACGAAGGAAATCGAGCCCGAATCCGCGGAGCCGCCCGAAGGGCTTTGGCGCGGGCGACAGCGTCGATGGATCTGACCGCGTCGGCTTCCCGAGCGCGCCGGCGTCGCGTTGCTCGAACGATGTGACGCCCGCGGGAATCACCAGCGAGCCCTCGGCTCCACGAACGAGCGACGGCGTGTCCGATGCCACGCCGTCGACAATCTCCGCCAGTGCGGTCGAGGCAAGCGAGGTCAGTACGGCCACGGCGGCCAGGCAGGTCTGCGCGAGGCAGCGAGACGAGAGGCAGCGAGACGAGAGGCAGCGCGACGAGAACAGTGGCGTCAGCATGTCGGACTCCGGGGTGATCGAGATTCGCAGCACGAATCAAGCGGCTTGTACGCGAGAGTAACGCGGTCCTCTTGCGAATCAGACTCCCGGTCTTGGGTGCCTGATGAGGATGCTTCCCCGATACCTTGGTCAGGGTATGCATCCCCGGTGAGGCGCTGGCGGCTCACTTCCGAGAACAGCGTTCCGGCGGGTGAAACTCGGTTCGCCGTGCGCCTCCGTGCGTGCGGGCGCACGCGCCGCGCGTTCATGCGTCGAGAGCCTTCCACGGCGCGCGTCGGATCGGCTGTCATGCGCGGTGCGTCGCAGGGCGCTCCGGCCGGCAGAGGTGAATTCGCGTCGATAGAGCCACGCGGTGCTTGACGCGCCGCGCGGCGCGGGTTCCGATGCGGACATGGCATCGACCGTCACGCGACTCGTCGCCTCTCTTTCGGTCGTCCTTGTGCTTGCCGCGAGGCTCTGTCTGACGGATCCGCCGGGCTTCAATCCGCACGCCATCCCGGCTGGCCATGATCAGACTTTGCCGGGTTCAACTCGCTGGATCGCGTGGTTGAATCAATTGGGATACAGCCTCGTTTCCCCTCCTTCCCACCCTGGCGCCGATGCGGATTCCAAGGACCATCAGCCTCGGCCGTCGGAGATCCATCGGACAGAACCTGGTGCCGCGGTACGAGAGACCAGGCTGCTCTTCGATGCGATGCCGTTCAAGGACTGGCGTGTCGTCGGGGGTGCGGCGCGATTCGAGGTGCTCCCGCCTGCCGACGGGGGCTCAGGGCCGACGCTCGTCGGCAAGGGACCGATCGATCGCAACGGATTCCTCGCAAGCCCGCGCGTCCTCTCCGACTTCCGCCTTGCGGTCGAGGTTCGCCTTGGCTCGACCGAGTCGCCGAAGGGCGAAGGCATGAACTCCGGCATCCAGATTCGCTCGGCTGAGAAGGACGGCACGATCGCGGGCCTCCAGATCGAGATCGACCCGACCGAGCGTCGCTGGTCCGGCGGCGTCTACGACGAGCGTGGCCGCGGATGGCTTGCGCCGCTCAAGGACAATGCCGCCGCGATGGCCACGTTCAAGCCCGGCGAATGGAATCTCTACGAGATCGAGTGCATCGGGCCGCGCATCCGGACGCGTGTGAACGGCGTCGCCTGCGCCGAGTGGTACGACGGCAGCGTCTCGGGTCTGCTTGCGTTCCAGGTTCACTCCGGGAAGGCCTGTGAAGTCGCGTTCCGCGCGCCGGTGCTCGAGCAACTCGGCGCGCATGCGTGGCGCGAGGGGGCCGGCAAGGTCGAGACGGACGCCGCGACCTCCGCGTGGAGTTGCCGGCTTTCCGCGGCCGCGCGAGGCGTGCGCGTCGAGGTCGATCGCGGGGGCATGGCGACGATCGCCGCCGCGGACGGGACGCCGATCGCCGAATTCGCGTTTGCGCCGAAGGAAGCGAAGTCGCTCGCCGAATCCCGCCATCGCCTCGAGATCGTGTGGATCGATGGACGGGGCGCCGCGCTTCTCGATGGCGTCCGCATCGCCGGACTCTCGCTTGCACAGGAGCCCGCAGCCGTTCGCCTTGCTTCCGCTGGTCTTGTGGTCGGCGCGCACGCGGTGCTTGAGACGACTCCGCTCCCGTGAGGTCCATCCACCCGAGCGTCGCGCACCCGTGCACACGCTGTGGATGATCAGTGAACCGGGGCATCGCGACCGTTCTTCCCTGTATCGGCGCGGGACGCCGAGGGGTTTTCGCAGGAATTCACGCGAAAGCGCGCGGCGCGCGTCATGTCGCGCCGAACGCGCCGCGCACACGAGCATGATCCCATCATCACGACGGGCACGAAGCTGCGCGTCGAGAAAGGAGCATGCGATGCTGACGGAAGAGACGAGGAAGGAGCGCATCAGCCACATGATGTCGCTCGCAAAGGTCTATCGGGGATGGACAAGTACGCAACTGGCAGCCGCGCTCGGACGCGAGCCAACTCGGGCGGTTCCCGCCACGGGAAACCCGAAGCTCGATCTTCTCGAGCGGCTTGCCGACGCGCTCGACTGGGAGACGGGCGAGGTCGCCGAGAGTCTGGTGAGCGACGACCCAAGCGGCGAGGGTTCTCCGACGGCGGTGGGATCGGGCCTCGCCACACGCGCGGGCGGCCCTGATCGCGCGGTGACGGCCGCTTGTGCCGACATCGACGCGATGTCATTTCCCGAGCTCGATGTCGGGGCGCAGCGGTCGCATCGATCGGGCTCGTATGCCGAGATGCAGTCGATTGCGCTTCGCATGCGGCAGCTGGCGAACACGGGCCGCGAGCGCGCGATCGCGGCAAACCGCCTGGCCGGCGCGTACGACGGGCTCGGTCGCTACACGAGGGTGCTGACCTGCGTGCGTGAAGCGCTCTCCGAGGAGGAGATCGGCGACGACCTGCGGCTCATGCTGATGGTGAACCTAGCGAACGCGAACTACACGCTGTGGAACCTTCAGGAATCGGCCGCTGTCAGCAGGGGACTGCTCGCGGAGTTCGAGTCGGAGCCGCCGAGAGGTCGACTCGAGCGGGTGGCACGGGCCTTCTGCCTCTCGATCAGCGGACATAGCCAGCGACGGATCCTCGCACGTTGCGACTCCGAGCGGGAGGCTCGCCGCCGCGCGCTCGAGGCCGAGCGCGACCTCGTCGCCGCCGAGCGTCAGTACGCCGAACTCGCGAGCGAGTTCGACGATGCGCAGTACCTTGGGCTTGCGAACACGGCGCGCGGCGGTGCGCTTGAGGCGCGGGTGGCAGCCGGACTCGTCCCGGCCGAGGATGCGATCGAGGAGATCGTCTCGCGGCTCGAGCATGCGATCGACGTGGCGGCGCATGGGGTGCCGCATCTCCTCGAGAGCTGGGGTTGGTGGAGCGTGTTCGGCGCGAACATCGCCATGCGCGCCGATCGCGACGCCGCGCGGGCGGCGGGGGCGTGCGATGCCGAGCGCGGCGACCTCGAGCAGGCGATCGCGATCTGCACCAACAAGGCTGCGGAGATCGCCGAACACCTCGATCTCTGGCCCATGCGCGAACGTGCGTTCACGCTCGAGTGGTTCCGCCGGCAGCAGGTGGTCCGCACGCGACCGGAGGAACTGGCGACATGGACGCTCGACACCGACGATGTCCGAGTGCTCGTGGGAACGATGGGGCGCTTCCCGCTCTTCCGGCCGATGGGATGGGCCATCCTGCATCACGCCGAGATCATCGAGTCGGTGGCGTGATGGCGCGCCGACGCTCCCGCGTGCAACGGGCGCCTCCGTCCGCCGAGTTCGCCCGGTGGACGGAGGTGGAATGGCGGCCGTGCGACGATCGGGTACCGTTCCCGTCATGGTGACGAAGGCACCGGATCCGACCGTCGCGCGGCGCGCGCGCACTGCAGCGAAGTGGGCGATCCTCGTCGGATTCGTCGGCTTTGGCCTGAAGGTCGCGGGGTGGCTGCTCACCGACTCTGATGCCGTCTTCTCCGACGCGCTCGAGAGCATCGTGAACATCATCGCGTCGTTCGGTGCATTCTTCGCGATTGCCTACGCCGAGCGCCCGCCGGACGAGGAGCATCCATATGGCCACGGACCGATGGAGTTCGTGAGCGCGATGGCAGAAGGCGTGCTGGTGGCCGCAGCGGGCGTGGTGGTGTTGACCCACTGCGTCGGGACGATCGTCCACGGCCGTGAGCCGCTTGCATCGCTCGACATCGGATTCGTGCTCGTTCTCATCAGCGCGGTGCTCAACGGGATCACGGGCGTCGCGCTTCTTCGAATCGGCCGCGCGACAGGATCGGCCGCGCTCGAGGGCGACGGCAAGCATCTCCTTTCCGACCTCTGGACCACGCTTGCGGTGCTGATCGGCCTCGGCCTCGTGTGGATCACGGGCCACGCTTGGATCGACACCGCGGTCGCCTGCGGCGTGGGCATCTTGCTTGCAGTCGTCGGAACGCGCGTTGCGCTTGGCGGCATCTCGAAGATCATGGGACTGTCCGACAAGGAGGACCACGCGCGCATCGTGACGGTGCTCGAGGCGCACCGCTCGGGCACGAAGTCGCCCGCGATCTGCTCATTCGCCTCGGTGCGTCACCGCCACCAGGGGCGCATCCACTTCGTCGACATGCATCTGCGTGTTCCCCGCGAGATGACGGTGGCCGCGTCGCATGACATCGCGAGCGCCATCGAGCGCGAGGTGCTCGCGGCCGTTGGCGAGGGCACGGCGACCGCGCACATGGAGCCATGCGGCGACGGGCAGTGCCCCCGATGCGCGGCGCGCGTGGGGTGAAGGCGTGATCGGCGCCACCGATCTTCCAGTTGCGGCGCGCGTCGCCACGAGGACGCTGCCGCTCGAGGATGGGCGTCTCGCGTCAGGCGCGTAGCAGCACCGTCGCGGCGATCGCCGCGAGTTCGACGCGCATGACGCAGGGCCCAAGCGACACCATCGCCGCGCCGAGCGCGCGCAGTTCGGCAATCTCGCCGTCCTCGAAGCCGCCTTCCGGCCCGATGAAGACGGTGCGTGGTACCGCGGGAGAGAGTCCGCCGATCCACGCCGAGATCGGCTCTGCGCCCGACGTGTGCGCGACCGCGATCGCGGCCTCGCGCGCACGCTCGGCGCGCGCGACGGCTGCGAGCGCGCCGCCCGG
>JBIKXP010000203.1:0-5545 GCA_044355685.1 Phycisphaerales bacterium | reverse complement strand
CGCGCTCGATGCGCGCGCCGCGCGCGACGGGCGGAGCAGGTGCCGGCGGCGCGAGTGCCGGCGGCGCGTCCGATTCCATGCGCGAAACGCTCGAGCGCGGGCCGGGGCTCGACGTTCGCGCGGCGGTGCAGGAAGGCGGCGCAAGCGACGCGCCGAAGCCGTCGCGGCCAACGGGTGCGCAGGATGGAAAGGCGAAGGACGCTGCGAACGAGAGCGAGACGCCGGAAGAGACGACGTCGCGGCTCCTGCGCGCGAAGCGCCGCGCGTCGGGTGACGACGCCGGGGACAGCGGGAAGGGCGGCGGCCGTGGCGGCTGACCCCACGCCATTCGCGCAGGACGAGCGCGACCTTGATCAGCTCGGCCTCGACAGCGTCGAGGAAGTTCGTCGCCGCTGCGAGGCCTTTCGCAAGATCTTCGCGCGCCTCCGCGCCGAAGTCGGCAAGTCGCTCGTCGGCCAGCGCGAGGTCGTCGACCTCGCGCTCGTCACGCTCTTTGCCGATGGTCATCTTCTTCTCGAAGGCGTCCCGGGCCTCGGCAAGACGCTCCTGGTCCGGTCGCTCGCGGCCGCCACGGGGCTTGGCTTCAGCCGCGTCCAGTTCACGCCCGATGTGATGCCAGCCGACATCACGGGTACGTCGATCCTCGTCGAAGACGAAGCGACCGGCCGCCGCGAGATCCGCTTCCGGCCAGGCCCGCTCTTTGCGCAGCTCGTCCTCGCCGACGAGGTGAACCGCGCGAGCCCCAAGACGCAATCGGCGCTGCTCGAGGCGATGCAGGAGCGTTCGGTAACGGTGGGCGGCGAGACGCGGCAGCTTGGTCGGCCGTTCTTCGTCATGGCCACGCAGAACCCGATCGAGCAGGAGGGCACCTTCCCGCTGCCCGAGGCGCAGCTCGATCGATTCCTGTTGAAGATCGAGGTTCCGCCGCCAGACCGCGAGACGCTGCGCGAGGTGCTCGAGCGCACGACGAAGGTCGAGTCGGTGGCCCCGACACAGGTGCTCGACGCGCGCGCCATCGTGGCCGCGCAGAAGTTGGCGCGCAGGATCGCGCTGGCACCCGAGGTGAAGGATTGGATCGTACGGCTCGTGCTCGCGACGCATCCCGACGGCGAGTTCTGCGCCGACGAGAACCGGCGCTTCATCCGGATCGGCGCCAGCCCCCGCGCGGCGCAGTCGATCGCGAGTTGCGCGCGCGTCGTCGCGCTCATGGCGGGGCGATACGCCGTCAGTTTCGACGATGTCCGCAAGATCGCGCGTGCTGCGCTTCGCCACCGGATCCACCGCTCGTTCGAGGCGGAGTCTTCCGGGCTCTCGAACGACGAGATCGCGCGCCTGGTGATCGCTTCGACGCCGACCTATGAACAGGCGTCCGCCACGTCCTCCGCCGCCGCAACGAAGGGGAGTTCGCGATGAGCGCGCCGCGCGAACTCAACAAGCTCGACGACCTCCTCGACTCGCGCCTCATGGCGAAGCTCGACTCGGTCGACGTCATCAGCCGCAAGATCTTCTCTGGAAAGATGCAGGGCGAGCGTCGCTCGCGTCGTCGCGGGCAGTCGGTCGAGTTCGCCGATTTCCGCCCGTACGTGCACGGAGACGACCTTCGCTTCGTCGACTGGAACATCTTCGGCCGACTCGACAGGCTCTTCCTCAAGATGTTCCTCGAGGAAGAGGACCTTTCTCTGATCATCGCCATCGACTCGAGCGCGTCGATGCGGGTCGGAAACCCCGACACGTTCGACTACGCGCGGCGCGTGGCCATGGCGCTTGCGTACGTCGGGCTCGTGAACCAGCATCGTGTGTCGCTCGTCTCGTTCGCAGGCGACACGGTCGAGCGTGCGAGCAATCTCCGCGGGCGTCGCAAGGCAGCGGAGGTGGCGCAGTGGCTCTTGCGGCGCAAGCCCGAGGGCGGATCCGGCTTCGAGCAGGCGATGCGCTTGGTCGGCACCAGTCGGCAGGGGCGTGGCGTCATGGTCGTCCTCTCCGACTTCCTCTTTCCCGAGGGTTTCGAGAAGGGCCTCGCGATGGTCGCGGGTCGCGGGTTCGATCTCTTCGCCATGCAAATTCTCGCGCCGCAGGTGGTCGACCCGTCGCGCGAAGGCGGCATCACGGGCGATCTGTTGCTTGTCGACAGCGAGACGGGCACCGAGACGGAAGTCACCGTCACGCCGGAGTTGCTCAAGATCTACAAGTCGCGGCTCGATCGGCTCTGCGGGGCGCTGCGGGCGTACTGCGCTCGGCGCGACATCGTGCACATGGTGGTCGAGACGTCGACTCCGGTCGAGACGCTGATGCTTGAGTACCTTCGCAGGCGAGGGCTTCTCCGATGACCGCGCCCACGCTGATCGCCGTCACGTGGGTCACGCCGGTCGCCGGTGCGATTCTCGGTGCATCGATCCTGGCGCCGTTGGTGGCGCTCTGGTTCCTCAAGCTCAGGCGGCGCAAGCGCGTCGTTTCGAGCACGCTCCTCTGGACGCGTTCGCTCGCGGACCTCCGCGCAAACACGCCGTTTCAGCGCATCCGCTTCAGTTGGCTCCTGATCCTCCAGATCCTCGCGGTGCTTGCCATCGCCTTCGCGCTGGCGCAGCCAGAGGCAGAGGGTCTTGGGAGTACGGGCGGCCGACACGTGCTGATGATCGACCGTTCGGCCAGCATGAACGCGCTCGAGACGGTGGACGCCGACGGCAAGCCGCTCGACCCGCCGCAAACGCGCCTTGCGCTTGCGAAGACGGCGGCGAAGGCGCGCGTGCGCGAACTGCTTGGCGGTGGCTGGTTCTCGAAGGGCGCAAGCGACGTGATGATCGTGTCGTTTGGCTTGCGTGCCGAGATCAAGGCGCCGTTCACCGACTCAATCGGCGCGCTCGAGACCGCGATCGACGGCATCGCGCCAACCGATGAAGTGACGAAGCTTGCGGAAGCGCTCGAGCTTGCGCGGGCGTTCACCTCGAACCTCAACCTGAACGACGCGCGCGGCGAGGAGAACCTGGCTGCGGCGGGGCCGCTGCCGACGCTCGAGCTCTACTCGGATGGGCGGATCGCCGACCTCGGCACGTTCGCGCTCCGCGAAGGCGAAGGTATCGTCTATCACAAGGTCGGCGCCACCTCGAGCAATACGGCCATCGCCTCGATGAGCGCCGATCGTCCGCCCGATTCGCCAGACAAGATCCAGGTGTTCGCGTCGCTCCTGAACCCGGAGCCGATCGAGAAGCGGGTCACGCTGCAGCTTGCGGTGAACGGCACGGTGCGGGTGGTGACGCCCGATCCGATCGTGATTCCCGCGGCGAAAGTCGCGGACGGCGAGTACGTGGCGGGCCGAAGCCAGGCCGTGTTCAGGCCGATCGAGCAAGCGAGCAACGCCGCGATCGAGGTTGCGATCGTCGAGGACGACGCGCTGCGCGACGACGACGCGGCGATTGCGGTGGTGCCGCCCGCACGCGACCTGTCGGTGCTTCTCGTCGGCGACGGCGGATTCCTACTGAGGACGCTTCTCTCCGGGCTTCCGGCCGAGCGGTTCGGCACCATGACGCTCGGCGAATACGACGCTCTGGTCGAGGCTGGGGGCGCGATTGGTTGGGATGTCGTTGTCTTCGATGCGGTGGCGCCGAAGAAGCTGCCGGGCGGGCTCTATCTCTTCTTTGGTGCCGCGCCGCCCATCGAGGGAATCACCGCGTTCGGCACGCATCAGGGCGTCTATCCGCGCGTGGTGCGCGACGAGCATCCGCTGTTCCGCTCGGCAAGCCTCGACGAGCTGTCGGTGTCGAAGATGACGGCGGTGCAGCCCGACAAGCGTTTCCAGGTGGTGGCGGAGAGCCCCGAAGGGCCGATGGTGCTCACGCTCGACCGCAACGACATGCATCTCGTGTATGTCACGTTCGATCCGCTCGATTCGAACTGGCCGTTCCAGCGGTCGTTCGTCAACTTCGTCGCGAATGCGATCGAGCACCTCGGCAGGGCGGGCGACTCTGTGATCGGGCGCTCGCTGGCGCCGGGCGAGGCGATCTCAATGCGGTTCCCGCAGGGGTCGAGCGATGGCGAGATCCGGCTGCCCGACGGGTCGACGCAGAAGGTCGCGATCGATGCGGATGGCAATGCCTCGTGGGGTCCTGTGGGGCTCGCGGGGCTCTACCGGCTGAGCGCGAAGGTGCCGGGGGCCGACGAACGCGAGGAGCGTCTGGTGGCCGCGAACATCGCAGATCCGCTTGAGGCGCGGCTCGATCCGCGCGATTCGCTCGACCTCGGCACGAAGACCGTGCAGGGGGTGAGCGTCGGCGCAAGCGGACGCGGCGCGCTGTGGCCCTGGATCCTCGGGCTCGGGCTTCTGATCGTCGTGCTCGAGTGGTGGTACTACCAGCGCCAGGTGCGGCTGTAGGTTCGAGAAGCTCCACCCCGCAAGGCGACTGCGCAGTACCTGCAAGGCCCCAAGAACGTGCCTCGCGCGTTCGACGGCTCCATCCTCGACTTCAGTCGCGAACTGCACGGGCCATCACGAGCTTCACGTAGTAGAGCGCGGCAAGCCACTCAACTCCTGCCGGCATGCGGAGCACCGTCATGGCCAGCACGACTCCGACGGACCCGAGGCCGAGTGAAAGCGGCCGCGCGAGCCTCGCTGGGCATTTCAGCGAGATGCATGCCATCGCAAGCATCGATGCGTAGAGCGCGGCGGCTTCGCCCCATCCGTACGAAGGCCACAGCCACGCGATGATGAAGGGGTGGACATGCGCGGCAAAGAAGGCCAGTTGCCGCGGCAGGCCTAGTCCAGGCCTGTGCCACCAGTTGCGCGCCGAGGTTGTCGCGTTCACGACCACGCCGCCCCCGATGTCGAGGGCGAACAGCACCGCAATGACCATCTGGACGAGAGACCACGGGGGCGCAGCGAAGACGATCCACGCGGCTTGCGCCGCGCCAGCCATGATCGCAGCCGTCCAGCCCACGGCGAGTTCGCCAGTGGTGGCCGAGGGGCCGATCAGCGGGGCGGAGATGCGACGCACGATGGACAAGACCTCACCGCCTTCATGTCGTGCCGGTTCCGGCAGACGCCTGCACTCGATTTGGCGAACCCAGCACGCAACGCATCGATCGTGGAGCGTGTGCTGGAATCGGCCGCCGCACGGCGCTACTCCGCCGTCGTCGGGTCGATCCTCGACAGCACCTGCGACACGCGGTTGGCAGGAAAGCCGCCTTGCTTCGCGTGCTCGCGCACAAGCGCCTCGTTCGGGGCGACGTACACACAGTGCACGTTGTCGCCTGTGACAGAGTTCTGAACCCACGGCACCTGCGGGCCGAGCTTGCTGTGGACGCCGCACGATGCCTGCGAGAATCCCTTGAGTTTCTGCGCCGTGGGCTTTCCTGCCCCTTGGATCTCGCGCTCGATGACCAACTGTGGCATGGCAACCTCCGCCTTGTAGGTTCTGTTCTGGATGCGGACGGAACTCTACCCGATGCCACGCCAAGGGCGGCTGCCGCAAGCAGCCGCCGCTCAAGATCATGTTGCATCACTTTGAGTGAGGCCGGCCTCGAACGCTCAGCGTTCGCGCGTTGCCCTCGCTCC
>JBIKXP010000202.1:0-5573 GCA_044355685.1 Phycisphaerales bacterium | reverse complement strand
CGGGTTCGTGCACGGGTTTGCCATTCGCTTCGGGTTCATCGCGCCGCGGGCGGACCTCGGCGTCGCGCTCGTCGCGCCGAAGGGCCCGGGCGCCACGCTGCGGGCGCGGTTCGAGGAAGGGCTCGGTATTCCGGCGCTCGTCGCGGTCGAGCGCGAGAACGCGGCGCACACCGCGCGGTCGTTCGCGCTGGCGTGGGGCGCGGGAATCGGCTGCGCGCGCAGCGGGCTGATCGCGACAACGTTTGCGGCCGAGGCCGAAAGCGACCTCTTCGGCGAGCAGGCCGTCCTCTGCGGCGGCCTCCTTGCACTTGTGCATGAGTCGTACGCGCTGCTCATCGAGGCGGGATACTCCCCCGAAGTCGCCTACATCGAATGCTGCCACGAGGTGAAGCAGGTCGCCGATCTCCTCTACGCCCGCGGCCCCGACGGCATGCGGCGCGCGATCTCCGATACGGCCGAGTTCGGCGCGTTTGTCGCCGAGCAGAGCCTCGTCGACGAGCACCTGCGCGCAAAACTGCGGGCGCTGCTTGCCGATGTCCGAAGCGGCGCCTTCGCCCGGCGCTTCATGGCCGACTATGAGCGTGGGCACCCGGAGTTCAACGCATGGCGCCGCGCCGCGAGCGCACACGAGATCGAGGCGGCGAGCGCACGGGTGCGGGCGCTCATGCCGTGGCTGCGCGATGCGTGATGCAACCGGGGCCTGATGCACCCGGCCCCCGAGCGCCGATAGAGACTCGGTGACCATCCTGCAAGCGATCATCCTCGGCGTCGTCGAAGGCATCACCGAGTACCTTCCGGTCAGCTCGACCGGACACCTCATCATCACGAGCTGGCTGCTTGGACTGCTTGACGACCCCGCGCGCAAGCCTGCGATCGACAGCTTCAACGTCATCATTCAAGGTGGCGCCATCCTGGCAGTGGTCGGGCTCTACTGGAAGCGCGTGCAGGGCATGGCCCGAGGGCTTCTCGGCAAGGACAAGAACGGCCTCGCGCTCTTCTTCAAGATCGTGGTCGCGTTCCTCCCCGCCGCCGTGCTCGGGGTTCTCTTCGACGACTGGATCGAGGCGAGGCTCTTTCAGCCGATTCCCGTCCTGATGGCGCTCGGCGGCGGCGGCGTGATCCTGCTCATTCTCTCGCCGTGGATCAAGACGCTCGTCAAGCGTGAAGACGGCGAGCGCGACGACTTCGCGCAGCTCACCATGCTGCAGGCGTTCGCGATCGGCTGCATGCAGGTGATCGCCATGTGGCCGGGCACGTCGCGCTCGATGATGACGATTCTCGGCGGGATCATCTTTGGCCTCTCGCCGCGGCGCGCCGCCGAGTTCAGCTTCCTCCTCGGGCTGCCGACCTTGGGCGGTGCGTGCCTCTACAAGCTTGCGAAGGCCGGACGCGACGATCCGGCCGCGTTCATCGCATCGCTCGGCGGGCCGATTCCCCCGGCGGTCGGCATCGTGGTGGCCGCCTTCTCCGCGGCGCTTGCCATCAAGTGGCTGGTCGGCTACCTCTCGAAGGGCGGCATGGCCATCTTCGGCTGGTGGCGCGTGGCGCTCGCGGCCGCGTTCGCGGTTGCGGTGTTCGCCTTCGGCGTCGAGCTGTAAGCCGAGGGCCAAGCGCCAGCCGAGGGCCAAGCGCCAGCCGAGGGCCAAGCGCCAGCCGAGGGCCAAGCGCCAGCCGAGGGCGGCGGCGGTAAAACCGACACGGCTCCGCGGGCTTGCGCCCAACGGAGCCGTGCTTTCCGACTGTGTCCTGCCTCCGCGAAAGAAGGCGCAAACCGACGGCTGGGCCTGTCAGGTGGGCGGCTCGATTTGCGAAAACTCGCCAGCTGAAGGGGAAACGCCCTACATATCGGCATACGACCCGCACACCGCCTCGCCGAGCACCGGGCGGAAGTGGCCGATGAGCTCCTCGACCGTCTCGCGGACGCGCGTGGGGTCGCCGGACATGTCGACCACGCCCTCGAACTCGAGGAAGTTGCCGAGGCCGGCCACGCTGTCGAGGTGGATGCGGACGCCGTCGTAATCCCAAAGCTCGCGGCGCTTCTTGATGAGCCGCTCAACCCGTCGCCCGAGGTTCGGCCAGCGCACCTCGATCTGCCGGTCGTCGAGCCGCGTCCACAGCGACGGGCGCGTCTGCGTCCGGTCGCCGCGGGCGTACCAGATCCACTCGCACCGCTGGGTGCCCTGCGAAGGATTGCGCTCGGTGCGGCGCTTGAGCCGCCCCTCGTCGACGGGGAAATACTCGTCGGTCTGCTCGAGGTACGCGACCTCGCGAGCGCCGATCGCGCGGGCGATGCCGCGCGCCGTCTCGAGGTTCCGAAGCTCCGCCTTGTACTCGATGTTCTTCAAGTGATTCGCCTTTGCGAATTCCTCACGGCGCGTCCCCTGCCTTGAGCACGGCCTCGCGCGCTTCGGCGGCGGTTTCCGCCTTCTGCAGCGGCAATCCCGCCTTCACGCGCGCGAGCTGTCGCTCTGCCTCGAGACGATCCGCGACTTCTCCCTCCGGCTCAGGACGCGCGGCGTACGGCCCCATGGAGTAGAGCTTCCACGCGGTCGCGCCCGAGGGTCGGCCGGCGAACCAGATGGTGGGATGCCCGTGCCCGCGGCCGATGACATCGACGAACGCGGTCGCCTCCACGAGTTCGTCCTGCCCCTCGCAGGGTCGCCACGCGTCGCTGTAGCCGGCTTGCTCCTCGACGCGCCAGGTGACGGGTTCCCTCGCAAGCGAGATCCTTGGCGCGACGACCTGCACGAGCCGAACCTCGGCCTCGCCTTCACCGGGCGAGCCGATGGTGTGCGCGGCCTGCGGTATCAGCGTGGCGCGCGGCAGCAGGTTGCCGCCGAGCAACCACACGAGAATCGCCGCCAGCACCACGAAGATCGCGGCGCGGAAGGCGAGGTTGCGGAAGCCGAGAAGGACCTGCGACACGGGCCGCGCAGTCTACGCGAGACCGGCCTTTGCGAGTTCGTCGACGAGCCGCGCCTCGTCCCATACCTCGACGCCGAGTTCCTGCGCCTTCGCAAGCTTGCTGCCCGCTTCCGCGCCCGCAACCACGACGGACGTCTTCTTGGAGACGCTTCCCGAAACCTTTGCTCCCGCGCGCTCGAGGATCTCGGTCACGGCGCCGCGGTCGAACTTCTCGAGCGAACCCGTGACGACGAACGTCTTGCCGGCGAAGGCGTTCGCCCCCACTTCGACCGGCCTCGGCTCGTGGCTCGTGAGGTCGACGCCGGCCTTGGCGAGCGCTGCGAAGACGTGCTTCGCGCCGCTCGAGTGAAGCCACGTCGCGACCGACTTGGCGGTGACCTCGCCGAAGTCGTCGAGGGCGAGGAGGTCTTCCTCGGTCGCTCCGAGGAGTTCATCGGCGCTGCGGAAGCGCCGCGCGAGGGTCTTGGCGGCGCTTGCGCCGACATGCTTGATGCCGAGGCCCGCGAGCGCGCGCGTGAGACCGCGGTGCCTCGCGGCATCGGCGGCACTCTCGATGATGCCGAGCGCGCGCTTGCCGGGGCCCTTCTTGTCGATCTCGGCAAGCGCCTTGTCGCCCTTCGCAAGCGCGCGCGCGACCGCGACTGCGTCGAGCGTGAACACGTCGGCGAAGTCCTTCACGAGCCCTGCGTCGACGAGCGCGTCGACGATTTCCTCGCCGAGGCCGTCCACGTTCATCTGGTCGCGGCCCACGAACCACTTCAGCCGCTCGCGGAATCGCGCCGAGCACATCGGGTTCGTGCAGAAGAGCTTCGGCCCCTCGCGCTCGACCTCGCCCTGGCAGACGGGGCACGCGGCCGGCGCCTCGATCGGCTTCTCGTCGCCCGTGCGCTTCTCAACGACCGCGCGCACCACCTGCGGGATGATCTCGCCGGCCTTCTCGACGATGACATGGTCGCCGATCCTGAGGTCGCGGCGCTGGATTTCCTCGATGTTGTGAAGCGTCGCGTGCTTCACCGTCGAACCCGCGACAAACACAGCCTTCATCGTGGCGCGCGGCGTGATGGTGCCGCCCTTCCCGACCTGCCACTCGACCTTCTCAAGCACGGTTTCCTTCTGCTCGGCGGGATACTTGAAGGCGACGGCCCAGCGCGGGCTCTTCGAGGTGAAGCCGAGCTTCTCCTGCTCGTCGAAGCGGTCGATGCGCACGACCATGCCGTCGACGGCGAAGTCGAGCGTGTCGCGCTTTCCCGCGAAATCCTCGATCGTGCGCGCGGCCTCGTCGACCGACACGAGCTTGCCGCCGATCGACGAGACGGGGACACCGAGTTCCTTGAGATAGGCGACGAACTCCGAGTGCGACGCGAGCGCGGGCAGTCCCTCGCCTTCGCCGCGGCCGTGCGCGACGAACGAGAGCCGCCGCGAGGCGACGATCTTCGGGTCCTTGTTCTTGAGCGTGCCCACGCACGAGTTGCGGGCGTTCGCGAAGAGCTGCTCGCCGTGCTTCTCGCGCTCGGCGTTGATGCGCTCGAACTCCTTGATCGGCATGAAGATCTCGCCGCGTACCTCGAGGACGGGCGGGACGGCGCCCCACTTCGCGGTCTTCGGCGACCGCAGCGCCAGCGGAACCGCGCGGATCGCGCGGACATTGTTGGTGACGAGGTCGCCCTTCTCGCCGTCGCCGCGCGTAACCGCCTCGACGAGCGCGCCGTTCTCGTAGCGGAGCGAGATCGCGAGGCCGTCGACCTTCGGATCGGCGAAGAGCGCGGGACCTGCGGGCGCTGCGAAGAGCCCTCCGATCTCGCCCGCGCCGCCGCCCGCGCCGAGTGCGTCGGCGCAGCGCTGGTACCACGCGCGCATCTCCTCGATCGAATAGGTGTTGTCGACCGAGAGCATCGGCACGCGGTGCTTGCGCGTCTCGAACTCGCCTTCGAGCGCGGCGCCGCCGACCCGCTGCGTGGGCGAGTTCGGGTCTTGGTGCTCGGGGTGCGCCGCCTCGAGCGAGGCAAGTTCCGCGAGGAGCGCGTCGAACTCCTGGTCGCTCATGAACGGCGCCGCATCGACGTAATACGCCGTGTTCGCGCGCGTCAGGAGATCGCGAAGCTCGTGCATGCGCGCGAGACTGCCTGGGCTCGTGTTCGGTTTTGTGGTCGCCACTCGCGTCTCCGTGATGGGCGTTCTACCATGCCCACATGCCTACGTACGTGTACGCGGTCGTGAAGCCGGATGGTTCTCTCGGCGAGCACTTCGAGCTGATGCAGCGGATGAGCGATCCCGCGCTCACCTCGCACCCCAAGACCGGCGAACCCGTGCGGCGCGTGCCGCAGATGCCCATGATCGGCGGCCAGCACTCGACCGCGGCCGACAAGCGCAAGGTCAGCGACTCGAATCTCGACCGGCTCGGCTTCACCAAGTACCAGAAGACCGGCGACGGCCGCTACGAGAAGACCGCGGGCAAGGGGCCGAAGGAGATCCGGAAGGGTTGAGGCGAGCGCGAAGGCGAAGCCTGAGCTGAGAGCACCCGATTGGGACAGCCCAGATGGGTGCCACTACTTCTAGTCGTGCGAAGTCGGAGTGGCCGGGATCGGAGCGGTTGCCGATACGCGTGCGGAACCACCACTGGAAGTGGTGGCACCCGTTTTGGCTGTCGA
>JBIKXP010000201.1:0-5575 GCA_044355685.1 Phycisphaerales bacterium | reverse complement strand
ATAGCCCACACGAAAGCCTGAAGACCCGGAGTTTTCTCACGGAGGCACGGAGGCACGGAGGAAGGACGAGAACCCGAAGACTGCGAGCGATGCGAGGACGCGGAAAGACGCGAGAAGACGCGAGAAGTCATCCCTCCTCTTCGCCGAGGCCGCCTCTGTGCCTCTGTGCCTCCGTGAGAGACCTCGAGACCGTCAGCCGCACGCCGCCCGCTGAGGGCCGACGGCGCCATAGCCCACACGAAAGCCTGAAGACCCCGTCTTCGAGGCGGTTGCGGTCGCGGCTCGTGCCGCGAGGCGTTCGCATCGCGCGTTCTTGGCGCGACGGCACGGAGTTCACGGGGAAGCGGCGCGAATCAGCCGATAGGAGGTGTGCCATGCACGCGAACGCACACCAGACGCAGCATCCACTCGTCATGCCCGAGCACGTCGGATCGCAACTGAAGCGCGCCATGCGCTTGGCCAACGAGGGCGACCATGCCGGTGCGCTCGAAGGGATCGCATCGGCCGCGATCGCGGATATCCAGGCGGCGCAGCAAGAGTTCCTCGGCGACATCCGCGGCGTCGGAGTGTTCGCAGAGGTCACGCGTCTCTGGCTCGCGCAGTGGATCGCAGCGCGTTCGGAGACGCCATCGCCACGCGCGCCAGCTGACGTCGTCAGGCTTCTCTACGTGGTGCCGAACGTCTCCGCTGGACACGCGGCAAGCATGAACCTCGTCCGTCTCGTCGAGTGGCACACGCGACAGCACGAGCGAGCAGGCGCGCACGGCGCGATTCGCGTCGAGCCGACCGTGCTGGTGTGCGAGGAGTTCACCGAGCGCACGCCTCCGCGCGCGCACCTGAGCTTCAAGAGCAT
Organism: Phycisphaerales bacterium; assembly: GCA_044355685.1. Classification (GTDB taxonomy): domain Bacteria; phylum Planctomycetota; class Phycisphaerae; order Phycisphaerales; family SM1A02; genus QWPT01. The sequence continues at coordinate 4,722 of JBIKXP010000201.1, read as the reverse complement.
GCCATCTCGCACGGCAGGGGCCGACTTCATCGCTCGGCTTGAGAAGCGCTGTCGTGTCGAGATCCTCGCTGCGGACGGCACCTATCTCGACGCAGCGGAGGCCGGCATCGCCCATGCGCGTGCCGCGCGACCGGACGTCGCATTCTTCGTCGGAAGCCCTGCGTGCGCCGTCCAGACGGCGATCGCCGCCGCGCGCGTGGCGCCGGTGCAGGCGTGCCTCAACATCGGAGTCCCGATGCTGTCGCCGGGGATCGACGCCGTCATCTACAACAACCGTGCCAAAGAGGCGCGCGACGAGGCGTTCGTGCGGGCGCACGGCGCCGAGGTCCTCGGCGTCACGACTTCCGGCGGCGACGCATCGATCGGCGCACGTCTCGCGCCGTTCCCGCGCGGCGAGATGGGCCTGCCCGATGGGGTTCCCGTGGTCGCGAGCATGTCGAACGTGCTCGTGCGGCGCATGCTCGCCGGAACCTTCGCCCGCGACCTTGCCGCCTTTCTTCGGCGGAACCCCGATGTCTGGTGGCTTGGGATCGGCTTCTGCGACCCAGCGCCGTTCCACAAGTACCTCGAGACGGTCGATGGTGGGGCGGACATTCGGCGACGCTGCGTGTTCGCCGGAGGCTGGCAGATCCCATGGGGCATGCTCAAGTCGTGCAACGTGCTTCTGAACGAGTATCCGGAGGGCGGCGGCAACTCGGTCATCGAGACGATGGGCTGCGGCGTCCCGGTCGTCGCCATGCAGGCGGGGCCTCGACACGCGGAGTGCATCGGCGCCGAGCTCGTCGGACCCGACGCGATTCCGACGAACGACATCGATGCCTACTGGCGCTTGGCGGAGACATGGATCCGCGATCCGCAGGCGGCCGCGGCAGCGGGAGCGCGCCAGCGCGCGCGCGCGCTCGCGGAACTCGACTACGGCGTGATCTGCGACGCCTACGAGCGGATAGCCGTCGACCTCTGCCGGCGGCGAGTCTGGGCGGCATCGGCCGCCGAACTCGCGACCGCCGACACCTGAGTTTTCACCTACATTTTCCGCGTGTCCTCGTCCCCGTCACCCGGCCAACATGCGTCTGCGGCGTTCATCGAACATGCGGACGGTGCCGACGTCGACGTCGCGATCGCCGCGCATCTGGCCGCGCTCGCGTCGACCGAGGGCCGCTCCGGCCGCGCGTCGCTGCGCAAGGAGCAGGGGAGCCACTACACGCCGCCCGGCCTCGTCGCCTGGATCCTCGACCATGCGCTGACGGTTTGCCCGACCCCGCGCGCGGTGCTCGACCCTGCCTGCGGCGCTGGAAACTTTCTCGTGGCCGCCGCCGAACGATTGATCGCGGCGGGCATTCCTGCGACACACGTGCTCGCCGACCGCATCGCCGGAATCGACCTCGATGGGGATGCCGTACAGCTCTGTCGCGCGCGGCTCCAGGACCTTCTTCCGGCAGATGCGTCGCCAGCGGAGCGCGCCCGCGTCGAGGCTGGGATCCTGGCGCGCGTCGTGGTTGGCGACGCGTTCGCGCAGCCTCTTGCGAAGACGGTCGGCATCGCGACCCTCGACGTCATCGTCGGAAATCCGCCATTCCTCAATCAGCTCGAGGTCGCGACCGCGGCAACTCGTCCGCGCGCAGCGGCAATCGCCGAGCGCACTGGCGGCGTTGTTGGCGGATACGCGGACGCCGCCGTTGCCTTCCTGATCGACGCATGCCGCAGCGTGTCCGAGCGCGGAGTCGTCGGGTTCGTGATGCCGCAGTCGTTCCTCGCGTCGAAGGATGCGCGGATCGCCCGCGACTGGCTTGCAGCGTCGATGCGTCCCTGCGCGATCTGGACGGCGGACGAGCGACTCTTCGACGGGGCGAGCGTCCGTGTGGCCGCCGTCGTCGCGGAGCGCGCGCCCGGGCTTGATGCCGGGCCGCTCTTCCCGTGGTCGGTGCGACGATCGTTCGGCCCGGAGTTTGCCGTGGATGCGCCGGTGTCAAGCGACCGTCTGGCGTCGGGTGAGCCTTGGTCGGCGCTCTTCGCCGACCTGAGGGGCGTTCCGGAACTCGTGGCGCACCGCGGAGCGACGATCGGATCAGTCGCGGTTGCGACTGCCGATTTCCGCGATCAGTTCTACGGTCTTCGCGGCGCGGTGCTCGACCGACGCGAGTCGGACGATGCGCTTCATCCGAGGCTCGTGACCACGCGCCACATCGATCTTGCCTGCTGTCGGTGGGGCGAGCGGCCTGTGAAACTGCTCGGGGCGCGCATCGAGGCGCCGCGGGCCGATCGGTCGGCGCTTGCGGCAAGCGACGCCATGCAGTCGTGGATGCGCGCGCGGCTTGTGCCCAAGGTGCTCGTCGCCACCCAGACGCGCGTGATGGAGGCCGTCGTCGACGAGCGGGGGGCGTGGCTTCCAGTCGTTCCTCTGATCGCGACGACGCTCCGCGAGGAAGCGCGCGCCGACGGCGTCGATCTTTGGATGCTTGCGGCGGCGGTCGCGTCGCCGGTCGTCGCAGCGGAGGCCGCGCGCCTCAGTTACGGCGCCGCGCTGAGCGCGCACGCGATCAAGCTCTCTGCGAAGCAACTGCTCGCCATGCCCTTGCCGATCGATCGCGAAGCATGGCAGGAGAGCGCCGCGATCTTCCGCGATGCATCCCATGCGCCGGACGACCTCGCGCGCGAGGGCTTGCTGCGGCGGTTTGCCGAGGCTTCGTGTCGCGCGCACGGATTGGACGCGGCGCCGCGCGCAGATCTCCTCCGCTTTTGGTGCGAACGGGCGTTCGGGGCCGCGGAGGAGGCGCAGCGCGGAGGCAAAAACAACAGCGCCCGCCGAAGCGGGCGCCATCGTGCCGAATAGTCTGTGATGCCTCAGGCCGCGGCCGGAACGGCCGACGTGTTCTTCTGGGCGATCGCGACGAGCGCGTCGAAGGTCTTCGGATCCTCGATCGCGATCATCGACAGCATCTTGCGGTTCAGCAGGACACCGGCGCGCTGGAGGCCGTTGATGAAGAGCGAGTAGCGCGTGCCACGCATGCGGCATGCCGCCGTGATGCGGGTGATCCACAGCGCGCGGAAGTCGCGCTTGCGGGCGCGGCGGTCGCGCCATGCGTAGCGCTTGGCGCGCATCATGGCGACCTTCGCCTGCTGCTTGTGACGGGACTTCGTGCCGAAGAAGCCGCGGGCTTCGCGGAGAAGCTTGCGGCGGGCTTGCGTGCGGGCTGCACCCTTGCGTGCGCGTGGCATGTTGAATCAACCTCGTGACTTGCGACCGGCGGAGGAGGGGAGGTCCTGCAGACTCCCGACGCTTCGGACCCGACGGTCTGGTGAATGGATGGACGGACTCAGAATCGTGCAGACGCCGCCTCAGTTGGCGACGGCGATCTCACGCTGCGCTTCGCGCAGTTCACCCTGCTCCTGCGAGAGGAGCGGACGGAAGAGCAGCTTGCTCAGAGCGCGGATGTCGCCCGAGCGCGCGTAGCGCTTCTTGCGGTAGCTCTGGATCTGCACCCCAGTCTTGTTCGACTTGAGGTGGCGGGAGTGGGGACGCCCGAAGCGGATCTTGCCGTTCTTCGAGATCTTGATGCGCTTGGCGAGGCCCTTGTGGCTCTTGTTCTTCGGCATAGGTAACTCCCGAAAGGGGGATCGGCGAGGATAGCAGAAAGGGCGCTGTTCCCGCAAGCGGTCCGGCGCGAAAGAACGCCTCGGTACCGACGCGGCGAGTCCGGGGGGGCGGGACGCGCGTCCGTGTGGCTCCGAATCGACGGTCCACCCCGGTTATCTCGGCCAAATCCGCGATGTTCGTGGCAGGCCGGCGGCGCGTCCGCAGTCAGTTCAACAGGAACACGTCTGACTTCGCCCACTCTGAGGGGCGGTCGAGATCCTGCTCGGGCTTTCGCGCCGCGCGCTCTTCGGCGCTCATGGGGAGGTAGATGTTCTCGAGGTGGCGAGGGTCGTCCTCGATCGCCGGAATGATGAGCGTGGTGTTGCGGAGGAACTCGACCGAGACGTCGGTGAAGAGCGCGTTCTGTCCTGCGCCGCCATGGTCGGGGCTGTTCAGGACGCAGAGTCCGACTGGGTGGCCTGCGCGCGTCAGTTCGATGGCCGGGTTTCGGTCCGCGATCACGGGCACGCGCACCCCGAGCGTCCAGGTACGCAGCGCCTTGTCGCTCGGGACTTGGTAGGCGTAGCCGTTGCGCCCGGCGTCGTTCGGGCAGCAGAGGCACTGCGTCTCGGCGTAGTTTCCGTCGGTGAGCTTCGAGAGGTGCCTGTTGTTTCCGAGGTTTGCCCAGGAATCGAGCGTGGCGAGATCGGGCGCGAGCGATGCGTTGAACGGCACCGCACCGTGATCGCCGACGTAGCGCGCAAGACCGCCGCCGAGCGAACGCAGGTTGTTCGCGCAGGAATCCTCGGCTGCGCGCGATTGCATCCAGTTGGCTAGCGGCAGGCCGACGCCGATCAGGACGAGTGCCACGCACGCGACCGCCCAGAGATCCGGCCAACGGCCCGAGCCCACGACGGGCGGCGGCGCGAGGCGCATGCGGCTCTCCTCCTCGCGCTCGGCCTGCGCGATGCGCGCAAGGGTCGCGTCGACGAGCGAGTCGTCGGAGGACTCGACCGGATAGTCGTCGAGTCGAGCGAAGAGTTTCATCGCCGCATCGATGCGCGCCGCGAGTTCGGGACGTGCGGAGGCGGCTTTCGCCGCGTCGAAGCCGTGCTCGACCAGGAGATCGAGCGCCTCCATGTCGGGTG
>JBIKXP010000045.1:0-18222 GCA_044355685.1 Phycisphaerales bacterium | reverse complement strand
TTGGAGACGGCATCGAGCGACGCCGGAACCGTGAAGCGGTCGAGGCGGTTCGCGCCGAGGACGTCGAACACGAGCACGCTCTGCTGCGCCACCATCGCGCGGCCGGACTCGGTCACGATGGTCGGATGCGGCACATTCTCCTCGTCGCAGACCGACATGATCTTGTAGACCACGTTCGCGGCGTATTCCTGCAGCGTGTAGTTCGTCGAGAACTCGAAGTTGGTCTGGCTGCCGTCGTAGTCGATGCCGAGTCCGCCGCCGACGTCGAGATAGCGCATGCCGGCGCCCATCTTGGCGAGTTCGGTGTAGATGCGCGCGAGCTCGTTCACGCCCGAGTTCACCTGGCGGATGTCGTGGATCTGCGAGCCCATGTGGCAGTGCAGGAGCTGGAGGCAATCCTCCATGCCACGGCTCTTCAGGTACTCGAGCACGTCGATCACCTCGGTCAGCGAGAGGCCGAACTTTGCCTTCACGCCCGAACTGTGGCGCCAGCGGCCCGCGCCCGGCGTCGCAAGGTTCACGCGGACGCCGATCTTCGGACGGATCTGGTACTTGTCGGCGTACTTCACGATCAGCCGCAGTTCAGCGAGGTTCTCGATGACGGGAATGATCGTGCGACCGAGCTTCGCGGCAAGCGTCACGAACTCGATGTAGCGGTCTTCCTTGAAGCCGTTGCAGATGATGAGGCGTTCAGGCGAGTCGCTCGTGAGACCCATCACCGCGAGAAGTTCGGGCTTCGAGCCGACCTCGAGGCCAAAGCCATACTGCTCGCCGTACTCGCGGATCTCCTGGACCACGCGGCGCTGCTGGTTCACCTTGATCGGATAGACGGCGTTGTACTTCCCCTTGTAGCCGTTCTCCTTGATGGCAAGGTCGAAGGCCTCATGAAGGTCCTTGAGCCGCCGATGCAGCAGGTCGCTGAAGTGGAGAAGCACCGGCGTGCGCAGTCCGCGCTCGCGCAGTCCCTTCACGACCTCGTGCAGATTCACTTCACGGCCCGGCGTGCGGGTCGGCCGTACGATCACTTCGCCGGACTTCGCGATCTCGAAGAAGCCCTTGCCCCAGCCGCGGAGGTTGTAGAGGTCCGCGGCGTCATCGACGGTCCACGGATCAATGCCGGCCTTGACCCTGGCGAAAGACGACGGCGCTGCATGCGTCGACGGTGCGGACGAGGCGGACGAGGCGGACGGGGCGGACGAGGCGGACGCCTGAGACGAGGTGACCTGTGACATCGAAGTCGAAGTCCATCCTTTCAATGCGATCCTCTCGGGGATTCGCGGTGAAGCCCCGCATGGTGCGATGGGTGCGGAGGCAATCCGCAATGATAGGGCAACCCGCCGACTTCCCGCAGCCTGAATCGCCTGATTCTCCGAGTCGGTCGTGCAAGCGCGTACCACGGTCGACGTCAGAACCGAGACGACGGGACAAACTGACCGAGCCCCGGGCGTCTTCCGTTCGTCAGCGGAATCTCCGTCGCACCGAACCGGCACGGCGGCGAAGATCGGCTTCATCTGCCGTGACCTCGCATCGATCTCTTCCATGGACCTCTTCCATGGACCTCTTCCATGGACTTCTTCCATGGATTTCTTTCATGGACCTCTTCCACGGATTTCTTCCAGGGACCTCTTCCACGGATTCTCTCCATGATCCCCTCTGTTGGATCATCCTGTTGGCTCCCATCACGCCGCCGCGCGCGGCGCACATGCGTCGATGGCCGGGAGAGATGCCTTTCCAGCACCTTCGTCCCGCCGCAGGCGCCCGTCCTGCGGCCCCGAAAGGCCCCGAAAGGTCCCGAAAGGTTCCGTGAGGTACCGGAAGGTCTTTGGGAGCCCCAACCAGACCCGCTCATGACCCCGTGGCGCGACCGAGCGAGGGCCCCCGCCGCGGATCGACGAGTCCACGCGACCGGCGGCGGTCTGCCCGGGCAAAGTGACAATTTCCGCCCGGGGCCCGCGTGACTTCCCCCGAATCGGCGTCATAGTTTCCGTACGGCTTCCCTGCCGCAAGTCCTGTTCCACCCCGCTGTTCCCCTTTCCCTCGAGACCTCATCATGAAGTCCCTTCGTCGCCGTTCCTGCGGCGCGAACGCCGTTCCTGCGTTCGCTCTGCTGTGTGCCGTCTCGTCCGCCCTCCTTGCCGGCTCCGCTGCCTACGCAGGTCCCATCTGGGACGACGACCTCACCGAAGACGCCGAGGCTCTGCCTGCCGGCGCACAGGTGGTCACGACCGCGGTCGTCGGTCAGATCCGTGGAAAGCTCTCCGGCAACGCCTTCATGGGCGGCGGCGACTTCGTCGACATGTACGCCATCCAGATCACGCAGCCGTTGGAACTGAAGTTCTCTACCGGTGGCAAGCAGACCGGCGGCGGGTCCGCCCAGTTCGACTCGCGCTTGTTCCTCTTCCGGGCCTCAGGCACAGGCGTGGGCGGCGACGCTCTTGCCGTCTTTGCCAACGACGACGCCTTCCCCGGCAACCCGGGCTCCTTCATCGGAAGCCAGGCAAACGACGGCTCCGGCTTCATCCTGCAGACACCAGGGATCTACTACATCGCCATCACGGTCGACGGCATCAACGCGCTGAACGCCAACGGCGGCCAGATCTTCGAGAGCATCGCCAGTCCAGGCACCATCGCATTCGGCAACTTCGAGAAGTTCGGCGGCTGGGGCGGCCAGCCGGGCTCGAACGGCGGCGACTACATCATCTCGGTGCAGGGCATTGCCGGCATTCCGGCGCCGGGAGCCTTGGCGCTCCTCGGAATGGCTGGAGTCCTCGGTCGCGGCCGTCGTCGCGCCTGAAGCGAACCGAATGCAGAGAACGTCGACGCCGGGGATCGCAGGTCGTGCTGCGATTCCCGGCGTTGGCCTTCGGGCGGTCAGCGCGGTTCGCTGCGGCGTGCGCCGTCCGTGCCAACGGTCGCGCGGTCCCCGACGACGCGCTTGATCTCGCTGACGAGATTGGCGGCGCGCGACGTGGCTTCGTCCCGGTCGCCCTTTCGCTCCCGGAGGATCCGCCACGATTCCTCGGCGTCGGGCAGAGCCGACTCCCATTGGTCGAGCTGCATCTTCGTTCGGGCGATGTTGAGAAGGCCGACGCCGACCCGGAAGTTGTTCGGCTCGACGTGCGGCCGCAGCGTCTCGAGCGCGCGCTGGTACTCGACGAGAGCCAATTGAAGTTCGCCGCGATCGCTCGCGAGACCGGCGCTCGCATTCAGCGCTGCGGCGTCGAAGATTGCCCTCTCCCGTGACGGCGGAAGTCCCGCGCTTCTCGCCATGGCGCCGCGCAGCGTGCTCTCCGCTTCCTCGAGTTTCTTCTGTCGACGCAATGTGCTCGACAACTGGCGGATGAGGTCGATCGTGTGCAGGTCCTCTGGACCCGTCACCGACTCGCGAAGCTCGATCGCCTCGCGATATGCCCGCTCGGATCCGGCGAAGTCGGGCCCGGCCTGCGGCATGCGGAACCGCACCCGTGCGACGGCATACGCGCTGTCGGACATGGCGATGGCATCGATCTCGCCGCGCGAGTAGGCGTCCGACTCGATCGCATAGGCGCGCTCGATCGCAGTCGCGGCGTCGGGGAGGTTGCCAAATCCAAGATGGATCAGCCCGACGCTCCGGAGGAGCCGTGCGAGGTCGGTCGGCTCGCTCGCGAGCGCCGCCTCGAGCGACTTCTCCACGTAGGCGATGAACTCGGTGGCGAGCATCGCACTCGTGCCGTCGCCCGTCTCCGGGTTCGACTCCTCAAGCGCCTTCAGCACCGCGTCGAGTTGGCTCTCGGCGCGGGCGCGGGCGCGATCGGCGTTCGCATAGGCGACCGCGAGCGCGACGCTCGACGCAACGATCGTCGCAAGCACGATCGCGGCCGCACTCGTCGCGATCCAGTGCCGTCGGAGGTTGCGGCGTAGGACGTAGATCCTGCTGTCTTCGCGCGCGAGGATCGGCCGACCGTCAAGTGCGCGCGCCAGATCCTCGGCAAGCGCATCGGCGGTGTCGTAGCGGTTCGCGGCGTCGGCGGCGAGCAAGCGAAGCGTGATGACGTCGAAATCGCGGTCGATGCCGGGCACGAGCGCGCTCGGACGTTCCGGGGTCCGCATCGTCTTCTGGATGACCAGTTCGCCGATCGACTTCGCGCCGTCGAAGGGTCTTCGTCCGGTCAGGCATTCGTAGAACACGACGCCGATCGCGTAGAGATCGCAACGGGAGTCGATCGCAGTCGGGTCGCCCGAGAGCTGCTCGGGCGCCGCGTAGGCAAAGGTGCCGAGGAATTCTCCGACAAGCGTCGTCCCCGAGCCGGGAGACGAACCCGCATCCGGCGCATCTGCGCGTGCGAGCCCGAAGTCAAGAATGCGGGGAACGCCCTCGCGATCCACGAGGATGTTGCCGGGCTTCAAGTCGCGATGGATCACGCCGCGCCGGTGCGCGTAGGCAATGGCGTCCGCGACCTTCTGCATGAGCCGCGCGATACCGCGCGCGTCGAGGCGCAGCCGGCGGACGTACTCATCGAGGCGCTCGCCGTCGACAAGTTCCATCGCAAACCACGGTTCGCCGCTCCTTGAAATACCGCTCTCATAGAGCGTCACGATCGAGGGGTGGCGGAGCGCCGCGACGACCTCGACCTCGCGTTCGAAACGAACGCGCTGGACATCGCTCGCAAACTTGCCGCCGAGCAGCATCTTGACCGCGCATGATCGACGCGTGGCCAGCTGCTCGGCACGGTAGACCGCTCCCTGTCCGCCGCGGTGGATCTCGTCGCCGAGAGAGTAGCCTGGGATCGGCCCAGCAACTTCGTCGCTCGTGCCCGCGACGCCCGCGCCAGGCCTTGACCGCGAAAGCGCGCCCGACTTGGAGGACGGCGTCGGAATTGCCTTGAACTCGCCGAGAAAGGCGTTGTCTGCCGCGAAGCGGTCGATCGCCTCGGTGCAGCGCTTGCACATGACCAGATGAGGCGCCAAGCGCTCATCGATCGGAACGTCTGGATCCGTGCGCGCCAACGCCGCGAGTTCAAGCGCTTCTCTCGGGAATTTCCCGCACCCGGCCGGCAGTTGCATTGCCTGCGTGTCGTCGGACAGATCGCTCATGCGCTACGCCCCGAGGCCGTCGGAAGGACGTCTTCCCTTCGACGCCCAGTCGCCCGGCCCCTCCTCGTACTCGTTCTCAAGGCGCAGCACGATCTCGCGGAGTTTGGCGGCGACGCGACTCTTCGCGAGGTAGACGTCGTGCGCGGTCATGCCGAGTTCCGATGCAACGGTGGCGACGGGAACCGAGTGGTAGACGAGCATCTCGAAGGCCTGAATGGTCTTCGGGTCGGTGCGCGAATGCGCCTTGAGGTCGGCCAGCGCTTCGGAAAGCACCGCGCGACGGCGCTGCGCCTCGTAGACCTCGCTCACCGACTGCTCGTCATCGAGGTCGATCATCGCGCTCTCCCCGCGCTCGATGCGCGCGGTGCCCGCCCGCCGGCGCATGTCGAGCATGCGATAGCGCGCGATCGTCACAAGCCACGCACCAAGACGGCCGCGCTCGCGGTCGTAGCGCCCGTCACGGTACTCCTCGACAAACCGGACGATTGCGGCCTGCGCCAGTTCGGCAGCGTCGTGATCCTTGAGGCCGCAGTTGCGGGCAAACCCGACAAGAATCGGCCGATAGCGCTGGTCGAACACCTCCCACGCCTTCGCGTTGGAAGGGTCAAGCAACCCGGCAAGGAGCGCCGTGGTGGTGCGGTCGAGATCCATGGCTCCATGCTACCACCGGGGTCGAGGCGCTGACCGCTGGAAACAAGGCGATTCGTTGGTCGATCACCCGCCGCCTCGCGGGCTGCGCGAGGGAGTTGTCACGGGCCTGGCACCCGCGCCGTCAAGCCAGTGCCGTCGCCCCGAAGGCTCTGCGTGATCGAAGCCTCGTGTACGCGCATCGACAGGACGTCGAGTGCCTGCTTCGCCCGGTGGAACCCGTCGGCATCCACCGAGCGCGGATCCACGGCGGCAGAATCACAGAGCGCGCGCACGGCGTCCATCGACTTCGAGAGTTCGTCGACGTAGCCGGGCTCGAGGAATGGCCGCACCCGCGCGAGCGCCTCGCCGATCCACTTGAGATCGAGTTCGGCGTGCACCCGGAGGTCGATGACTCGGTGCAGCGTCATGTCGGCGCGGGCGTGCTCCACGCTCTCCTGCTCGATGCGATCGACCTCCTCCTGCGTGAGGCCGTAGGCGGGAACCACCTGAATCGACGCTTCCTGACCGCTTCGCTTCTCTCGAGCCTTCACCAACAGCACGCCGTTCTGGTCGACGAGGAATGTGACCTCGACCTGCGGAATCCCTGCGGGCATCGGGGGAACCCCACGCAGGTCAAACGTCCCGAGCGAGCGGCAGTGTTCAGCCAGTTCGCGCTCGCCTTGGAGGACATGGATCCGGATGCTCGTCTGGCCATCCTTCGATGTCGAGAAGTGTTCATGCGCGCGCGCCGGAATCGGACTGTTGCGCATGATGAGCTTGGCAACCGCGCCGCCGACGGTCTCGATGCCAAGCGAGAGCGGAATCACGTCGAGCAGGAGGAGATCCTTGCGCCCTCCTGCGACGATCGCAGCCTGCACGCTCGCACCGAGCGCGACCACCCGGTCTGGATCGAGGGCGATGTAGGGTTCGATCCCGAAGAAGTCGGCCGCGGCCGCGCGCACGGCGGAGAGTCGCGTGGAGCCTCCGACAAGAATCACGCGGTTGACCGCAGAACGGTCGGTCTTCGCGTCGCGGAGGGCGCGCGCGCAGAGATCGATCGTTCGCGCGACGAACGTCCCGGCCGCGGCGTCAACTTCGGCGCGGACAAGCCGGAGGGAGCGTTGCATGCCGCCGAGCTCAACGGACACCTCAACCGATTCCTGCGACGAGAGCGCGACCTTCGCCTCCTCGGCCTTCTCGACAAGCGCTGGCAGTTCCGCCAGCGATGGCCGCAGCCCCTCGCGCTCGATCCACAGCTGCGCGATGGCGCGGTCGACGTCGTCTCCGCCAAGCGCTGTATCGCCCGCGGTCGCGAGCACCTCGAAGCAGTCCGCTCCGCCCGCACCATCGGGCGAAGGCACGATGTCGAGCACCGTGACATCGAAGGTACCGCCGCCGAGATCGAAGACCACGATCCGTTCGGCGCTGCGCAGCGATCCGATGCCGTAGGCGAGGCTCGCCGCCGTCGGCTCGTTCACGATGCGCACGACCTCAAGCCCGGCGATCCGGGCGGCATCGCGCGTCGCTTGGCGCTGCGCGTCATCGAAGTAGGCCGGCACCGTGACCACGGCCTTCCGGACCGTCGTACCGAGGTCTGCCTCGGCAATCGCGCGGAGTTCGCGAAGGACTTCTGCAGCGACCTCCTGAGGCGTGACCACGCGCGCCTCATCGATCCGGAATGCGGCGATCCCTCGGGGACCGGGCACGACCGGCGCCGCCAGCGAGCGCGCGAAGCCCTCGACCTCGGCCGCCGAGCGACCCATGAGCCTCTTCGCGCTCCGAACGAGGACCCCACCTCTTTCGCGCCGCGCCGCGTCGCCCACAAGCGTCCGGCCTGGCTCGAGGAAGCGCACGATCGACGGGACGATGCGGCCTTCGACACCCCCACCGAGGATCCTCGGCCCCGACTCCGAGCAGAATGCGACCAAGGAGTTGGTCGTTCCAAGATCGATCCCGACGACCGGGTCGACTGGCTGGGCATGAGGGGACCGGCTGGGGGGCGAGAGTGCCATCGGGCCGCAATGGTACGGCGGGCAGCGCATGCGCACGGCCACGCTGGCGGGGCGTGCCTACCGCTCTCCAACCGACTGTGGTGGACGCGACGAACACGACCCTCGGGTCAATCCGGCAATCCCTACGCAAGGATCCCTCAGGAAACCGCCTGAGTTTCTTCTTTCTGCTGCTAGACCGGGGGCACATCCTTCGGACTACGAGTTGGTCGAGTTAGGTTGGATGAAACCGTGGCCGGTCGAGGGCAGTCGGAGCCCTTCGCCGAGCATCCCCCGCCACGCCAGAGCGCCCCCCGTCGGACTCACCGGAGCCACGTGAGGCGTGCCCAACAAGAAGGTAGGTTCGCGATGGCCTCGATGATTCCCTCGGCAGTCGGTCGTTCCTTGGTGTCGTTCGCAACGGTGGCAATGCTGGGTGCGACAACCGCGCTGGCTGGGCCGAGCTGGGACCGTGATCTGGAGGAAGATGCGTTGGAGACCGCCGGGTCCGCGCAGCTCCTCACCCACCCGTTGGGAAGCGTGACCACCATCTTTGGCCGCCTCGGCGGCTACGGACTCGTCGGCTCGGATTTCGTTGACATGTACCGGATCCGCGTCCAGAGTCCCTCGCTCGTGTCCGTCTCGACCGCCGGCGGAGCGCTCGGCGGTGAGGCCGACTTCAACACCCAGCTGTTCATCTTCCGCCAAAAGGGCGGCAACGGGAACAACCAGCGGGCCGTGCCGTGGTTCGCGAATGACGACGCCGACGAGGGCAACACGGGGTCGCGCCTCACCGACAACTCCGATCTCTACGACGACCAGATCTACCTCTCGCCCGGCGAGTACTACATCGCGATCACCGGCGTCGGCATGCGCGCTTTGGACGAAGGTGGCCTTGCGCTCTGGGACGACCTCGGCAACCCCGGCGAGACTATCGAGGGCGAGTTCGGCCCTCTTGGGAGTTGGGTCGGCGACGGTGAGACGGGTTCGTACGCGATCCGGATCCAGTCGGGCGATGCCAACGGCATTCCCACTCCGGGCGGCCTCGCGCTTCTCGCCCTGGGGGCGCTGACCGCGCGACGGCGGCGCCGCTGAATCGGGGAGAGCAAGGCAAGTCAAATCGAATCAAGCCATGACAGCGCATGACAGCGCATGACAGTGCATGAAAGTGCATGACAGTGACTCGGCCGTGGCGCCCCGTTCCGAGGGGGGCGCCGACGGCCGAGTTGCGTTTCAGCGTGATGGCGTGTCCTGGGCTTGGTCGCGGCCCGACTTCGCAGCCTCGATCTTCGATGCGAGCAGCGCAGCATCGACCGTCCAGCGCGCATCGTCGCCCTTCCGGAGCCTCAGGATCGCGAGCGCCTCCTGCGCGTGCACGGCGGCGGCGTCGAGGCGTCCGAGCTTAAACTCGGAGTTGGCAATGCTGTAGAGCGTGCGGCCGATGCGGAAGTCGTCGTGCTTGACCGAGCGCGTGAGCTCCGTCAACGCAGCACGAAAATCCTCGAGCGCGCGTTCCTCATCACCCATGCGCGCCGCGAGGATGGCACGCCCGTTGCGGATTCCTGCACGAGCGATCGCCGACTCCGCCCCCTTTGGCAGTCGTCGCGAGCTCTCGTATGCACGCTCGAGACAGGCAAGCGCATCGTCGAATCGGCCCAACTCGCGCAGCGCGCTTGCCAGTTCGCGCTCCGTGTTCACCGACTCCACGCTCAGCGGTCCCGTCGTTCGCACGTAGAGTTCAAGCGCCCGACGGTAGCTCTTGTCAGCCGCCGTGAAGTCAGCCTCAAGGAACTGAAGCCGCGCGAGCGCGACATCGGCCGCCGCCATGCGGACACCGTCGAGCTCCCCGTGCGCGAAACCGTCGGCAAGCGCCGCATGCGCGGTGCGGATCGTGTTCCCCGCGCTCTCCGAATCCTGGAATCCGAGCTGGATGACTCCCAGGGTCAGCAACAGATCGCCGACCTCAATCGGCTCCGCGTCAAGACCCGCTCGAACCTCGCGCTCGACGACTTTGAGGTACTCGCGGACGTTCATCTCGCTCGAGCCCTCGCCGAGTTCCGGATCCGCAGCCGTCAGGGCCAGCTTGAAGCGTTCCTGCGCCCGGTTGGCAGCCGCCAGGCGATCGTCCGCCCGCGCATAGAGGACAGCAAGCGCGACCCCGGCGCCGATCACGGTGAGGCCGAACAGAAGCGCCGCTGAAGACGCGATCCAGTGGCGGCGCACGATCTTCGTGAAGACGTAGGTGATGCTGTCTTCGCGCGCAAGAATCGGCCGGCCATCGAGGTGGCGCGCAAGATCATCCTCGAGCGCCGCTGCAGACGCGTAGCGCCGTGATGGATCAGGCGCGAGCAGCCGGAGGGCGATCACGTCGAGGTCCCGATCGATCCGCGCCCCACGCTCGAACGCGAATCCGCTTGGCCGCCTCGGAGTCTGGGTTGTCTTCTGCAGCACCAACTCGCCGATCGACTTCGCACCCTCGAAGGGCCGCTTGCCTGCGAGCGCTTCGTAGAGAACAACTCCGAGCGCGTAGAGGTCGCAGCGCGAGTCGATGGCGGTTGGGTCGCCCGCGAGCTGCTCGGGGGCGGCATAGGCGAACGTGCCGACGAACTCGCCGGCCAGCGTCGAGCTCGACCGCGGGTCGTGCGCGTCTCTTTCGGGCGTCGCCCGCGCGAGACCGAAGTCGAGGAGCCGCGGCGATCCGTCGGGATCGATGAGGATGTTGCCAGGCTTGAGATCGCGGTGGATCACGCCGCGACGATGGGCGTAGGCCACCCCATCGGCGATGCGGCGCATGATGGCCGCGATCTCGCGAGGCCCCGCGCCCGCCCGCCGCAGGTGCTCGTCGAGCCGCTCGCCCTCCACGAACTCCATCGCGAACCACGGCTCGCCGCGGCGTGAGATCCCGCTCTCGTAGAGCGTCACGATCGCCGGATGCCGCAGCGCCGCGACCACCTCGACCTCACGCTCGAAACGCGCACGTTGCGCGGCCGACGCGAACTGACCGCCAAGCAGCATCTTCACGGCACATCGGCGACGGGTCGCGATCTGCTCCGCCTCGAACACAGCGCCCTGTCCGCCCCGATGAAGCTCCCGCCCGAGACGGTATCCAGGAATGGGCCCGTCGTCGAGTTCGGCGGATTCCCGTTCCTTCAGCGGAAGCCCCGGGCCACGGGACGCCGTTGCGACCTCCTGCAGCAACGTGTGCTCGGAATGAAGGCGATCGACCGCCGAGACGCAGTTCCGGCAGATCACAAGATGCGCGACGGTGCGCTCATCGACGGGCACATCGCGATCCGAGCGGGAGAGCGCTGCGAGTTCGAGTTGGTCACGCGAGAGCCGACCACACCCGAGCGCAGGTGCGCCCTCGGTGTACTCGCTTCGTTCTGCGCAGCGATCAGGCACGCTCGGAGTCCTCAGCGATCGAGTTCGGCGGACGGTCGCTTCTCGGAGGCCGCCCACTCGCCCGGCTCCTCCTCGTACTCGCGCTCGATGCGCGCGACGATCTCGCGGATGCGCGCCGCGACACGGCTCTTCGCGAGATAGACCTCCTGCACCTGCATGCCGAGGTCCGCCGCCACCGCGTTTGCGGTCATGCCGTGGTAGTAGAGCAGCTCGAACGCGCGGATGGTGCGCGGATCCGTCTTGGTGTGCTCCTGCAGTTCCTGCATTGCCTCGCGGAGAATCGACAGCCGTCGCTGCGCTTCATAGGCGTCGCCGACGGACCGATCATCGTCAAGGTTGACGATCGTGCTCTCAGAGGCGTTCCTCGGAAGCGACTGCGCCTTGCGGCGGTGATCGAGCACGCGATAGCGCGCGATCGTCACGAGCCACGCACCGAGTCGGCCACGCTCGCGGTCGTAGCGCCCCTCGCGGTACTGCTCGATAAAGCGCACAAGCGTCGACTGGGCGACCTCGGCGGCGTCGTGCTCGGAGAGTCCGCAACTGCGGGCGAACCCGAGCAGGATCGGGCGATAGCGCCTGTCGAAAAGCGACCACGCCTCCGCGTTCGCGGAGTCATGCAACGCCGTCAAAAGCGCCGTCGTCGTACGATCGAGATCCATCGCCGCCATCGCGGCCAAGTATCCGCTCCGCAGCCGCAGGAGGTCGCAAGGAGTCGCGATTATTCAAAAGAAACCCGGTGTTCCCCAGCGCACGCGCAGGATCAATCAGATCCGGAACGGGGTTGCCCGGAGCTCGCAGTTGAGGAGGTACTCACCCAACGGATTGCCCTCGACTCCAAGGCCGGTGCGCATTGGCGGAAACTTGTCCGCCGCTGCGTCAATACCGTGCGCGACCCGAGGATCGACCGCCGCCTTCTCCCTCGAAAGCTCGCGAGTCAGGCGCTCGCGCACCCGAAGTTTGCTCTCGACCGCTTCGGCCGTGTGAAGCAAGTGCGGCGTGCCCTCGCTCACGTCATCCGACGGCCCGAGGGCCGTGGTCCGTTGCGAGTGCTGCGGGTTCCCCGACGAGTTGCTTGAGTTTCGCGAGTCCACGGTGCTTCCAGTTGTTGATGGTCGACACGGGCACACCCAACGATCGGGCCGCCGACTGGTAGTCGAGGCCTTCGCAGACGATCAGTCTCACCGCGGCCTGCTCTTCGCGCGTCAACTGCGCGAGCACCGCATCGAGACGCCCAGCATCGACCCATCCGTCGACCTGTGCCGCATGCCCGTGAAGAAGGCCGCCACCATGGCCTTCGTCTCTTGCATCGCCGCAAGACACTCCCGAGACGATCCCGGAGTGCTCGAGGACGCTTCGATACCGCCGTGCCCGCTCATGCCTGCGCTTGAGAAGGTTCTCCGCGATCCGCAGGAGATAAGCGACGGAAACCGTCATCGTTTCGAGATTTCTCACACGAAGAAGCCGAACGAAGGCCTCGTGCGCCACTTCCTCCGCAACTTCGTCATGGGCGCGGCGGCGGGCAAAGCAGAACACCCGGTGGTAGAACAACTTATGGAGCCGCTCCACAATCTCGGCTCGCGCGGCGAGCGCGTCGCCGCCGGGGACGCCCTCCTTCGACGAACCTTCGGACGCCATATCCGCAGCCTCGCCAGGCCCGACGAAACCACAAGGAAACGTGCTTGGCGCCGGCGCATCGGCGGCGTGGAGCGGGTCAACCTGAAGGGTTCCCAGAGCCATCTCCGGACACTCTACGGCCCGGCCCGCCGAATCCAGCCTACGAACCCCGGAGGGCGGCGAAATGCCGATTTCCCGGCGCAGGAATCGCCCGTCAGGGCTCGCGCGACTGTCAGGAGGCGCACTCTCCCGGCCGAACCCGACGGGCTCTGGGCGAGAACTTCTGACGGATTCCACGGTTCCGCTGTGACGCAATGGACCCTCCTGTTCGACGTCGGCACCGAGATCTGCTCGGAAACCGTCTCGGACCACGTAGGCGCGTCGAGGGTGCCACCCACCCGAGCGCAATCCCTCCCGCAAGCCGGTCGCCCGGGAGCGAACTCCGGGAGGCCGACTGGGCGGATTGGACACAAGGGCAATCTCGACCCGACGGGCGGGCTTTCGCGGACCCGGTCGGATTTCGGCAGACGCGTCAGATGCCCGAGCCGACCGAGGCCCCAACGCGCAGAAATTGCAGAAAGACACCCGCGCAGAGGCAACGCGCGGGCGTCCGGAGAGTTTCGATGTCTGGTGATTCGACCCGCAGAGCACCGAAGGTCGGGTCCGCGAGAAAGGGCGAAACTCCCGACCGGCGAGTCGGGAGTGTTCGTCCTGTCGACGGCGTGCCTGCAAGCGATCCGTGCTGCAAGCCGCCGCCCCGCTGCGCAGTCCGTTGCGCAACGTGCCGTTCTTTCCACCATGCGAGGGCCACGTCTGCACGCCTCGCATGAAGAGCCTGTTGAATCCAGAGTGCGTCCGTTGCGCTCCGAGCCAGCGCCTCCCTGCGTCGGCAGGTGGAAAACCCGCGGCGAGCGCGCATTCTTTCGCCATACGAGCAAGAATCCCGCAGCCCGTCACGCAACCGCGACGCCTCGAGGCCGACGCCGCAAGCCGACAACGACGACTTGCTTCGAAGCCCCCGAAGGCCGGCTCGATTTCGGAGAGCTCCTACCGCTGTCTCGGCCCTGCCTCGGGCAACGCGTCGAGCACGTCTCGATACTGACGCATCGAAAGCTCGGCGAGGAACGAGCGCAACTCTTCGACGGACGAGTCCGCGCCCCGCACGATGAACGAATGGCGGCCGTCTGCGTCGCGAATCTCAATCTCAGAGCGCTGCTCGCCGCTTCCCGCTTCATCGGGCCGCGTTGCGTATCCGGTCGCCCGCACCAACTCGACGAAGCGGGCGATCTCTGCATCAGAAAGCGCTGCACGGAACGTCGCGTCGCGCTCGCGCGCCTTGCGCCCTCCAGCCGAGCGGAACGTGCCGTCGCGCTCGACGGCGTAGTACGCGAAGCGCGCCTCGGCATCATCAACCCACTGATACGCGAGCTCGATCTCGACGCGCTGATCCCCGCGTCCGCCACCCGCAGCGCATCCGCCAACCGATATGGCGCAGAGCGCAGCGCACAGGAATGCAAGCAATTGAGCGCACGCGATGCGCCGCACATGCGCGCCCATCACCGCGACGGCTCCCCGCCGGCGCGCGCCGGCTGCGCGAATCGCGCGTATGGATCGACCCCGAGGTCGTAGCGCAACGGTAGTTCCGCGCTTTCGGCCAAAGCCTCGTCGCTTGCCCATCCGAGCGAGGCGATCGAACGAACCACGCGCCGCATCGCCGCCTGCTCGTCCGAACCGGGCGCGTATCGGCGCGCGAAGGCGAATCGCTCGCCGTCGGCGTGGATCTCGAGCGTTGCCAGCACCTCGCCGGCCTGAGGCTCAAGCAGCCGCACGTTCCCGCTGACGTCCGCAAAGCCGGAGTTCGTGAAGCCCGCCGAGCGCAGCATCGACCAAATCTCCGACATCTGCTCGCGCGCAAGCCGCCGCACGCGCGCCGGACGCACGCGCTCCTCGGGAAGCACATCGGTCTCGCCATGCATCGATCCATCGGGGAGCAGCACGAATCGCGCAGGCCGTTCCTCGACCCTCGCGCGATCCAAGACCCCGCGGCCGGGCGTCACCACGACCTCGATCCAGAGGTCGCCGGGCACGGCGCCGACGGGGTCGACGGCCTGGTTTCGCGCCGTGGACACACAGCCACCAAGCGCGAATCCGCCGAGAAGGACGAACGCCGCGGCCGCACATGCCGGCCCGACGCGAGGCAACGCTCTCAGTGTCGCATGCACCATGCCGGGAGCGTACCCGATGCCGCCCGGTAGAGCCTGCCGGGACGCGCTACGCTGCGGGCCTTATGCGCACGAGCGTGCTTTGGCTGAACGACTACCTTGACCGCCCTGCCGATGCCGCGGAACAGGCTTCGGCGCTCACCTCCGCCGGGCTTCCGTTCGACGGCGGTGACGCGGCCGCGAACGGGGAGTTGTGGCAGGAGATCGAGACGACCTCGAACCGAGGTGACTGCCTGTGCCACGTCGGCATGGCCCGCGAGGTTGCCGCAGCGACCGGACGCGCGTTGAAGTTGCCCTCCGCTGCGCCGAAGACGGGTGGCGGAAGCGCAGCGCAGCATGTTCGCGTCACGAACCATGAACACGCGCTCTGCCCCCGCTACACCGCGCGCGTCATCAAGGGCGTTCGGGTCGGACCAAGCCCGGAATGGCTGCAGCGGCGGCTGGTCGCGATCGGCCAGATCCCGCGCAACAACGTCGTTGATGCGACCAACTTCGTGCTCTTCGAGCTCGGTCAGCCGACGCACGTCTTCGATCTGGCCGCGCTCGGCGGCGGCGAGATCCACATTCGCCGCGCACGCAACGGCGAGACCTTTCTGCCGCTTGGGAGCGATGCGAAGGAACTGCGGCTCTCGGGAGAGGACCTCGTGATCGCGGACCGCGACCGGCCCGTCGCCCTCGCCGGCGTCAAGGGCGGCGCGCTCGCAAGCGTCACCGAAGCAACCACCGACCTCGTGCTCGAGGCCGCGACCTTTGATCCGGTCGCTGTACGCCGAAGCAGCCGGCGCCACGGCATCGCCTCCGATTCGTCCTACCGCTTCGAGCGCGTGGTGCACCCGGCGGAGATCGATCCGGCGGCTGACCGGCTTGCGGCGCTCATCCTCGAGATCGCCGGCGGCACGCTGCTCGATGGCGTCGTGGTCGATGGCGCGCCGATCCCCGCTCCGCGCGCGATCGCCTTGCGCCCGAGCCGCGCGCGGCAGATTCTCGGCTTCGACATCCAGACCGCACGCATGGTCGAGATTCTCGGCATTCTTGGCTTCTCGCCGCGCGTCGATGGTCACGGTGCAGGTGAAGTGATCCACACCATTGCCCCGGCGCGTCGTGTCGACGTCGAGCGCGAGATCGATCTCATCGAGGAGATCTGCCGTCTCAACGGACTCGCTGCGATTCCCGAGGCGAGTGCGATCGCCGTTCGGGTGGCGAGGCTCAACCCGATCGAGCGCGGAACCCGCGCGGTGAAGGACCTCCTTGTCGGCATGGGCTTCATCGAGACTGTCACCCATTCGCTGGTCTCCGAGCGTGCTGCCGAGGCGTTCCTCCCGCAGGGTGCGACGCTCCTCAGGGTCGACGACGAGCGCGCGGGCGGCGAGCCGACGCTCAGGCCAAGCGTCGTCACAAGCCTGTTGCGCGTTCGTCGGCACAACGAGGACCAGGGCGCCGCCAACCTCCGGCTCTTCGAGTGCGCGAGTGCATTCCACTTCGCGGGCGGCCGTCATATCGAGCGTCCGACCGTGGCGCTTCTGTGCGATGCACCTGCCGATGGCCGCAGCGCGCAGGACGCATTCCGGCTCATACGCGGCGTGGTCGAGCGGACGCTCGCGCTTGTCGCCCCGCGCGGCGCCCACGTCGAGTTCGTGCCGCAAGCCGGCGCCGGTGCGACGTGGCTGGCTTCCGGCGCACGCGTCGTCGTCGACGGCGTTGACATCGGCTGCGTCGGAGTCATCGATGCGCGCATCGCGAAGTCGCTCGGCGTCGAGAAGCCGGTCGCGGCAGCGGAACTCGAGCTTCGCGCGCTTCTTGCGAACTATCCGCCGCAGAATGCCGCAGTCGACCTCCCCGCGTTCCCGGCAGCCGACCGTGACATTTCCGCGATCGTCGGCGAGGGCATCCGCTTCGGCGACATCGAGCGCGAGATCGCCGGACTTCGACTGCCGAACCTCGAGAGCGTCTCGTTCGTCACCACCTTCCGCGGGAAGCAGATCGGCGAGGGCAAGAAGAGCGTGTCGCTGCGCCTTGTGTTCCGCAAGCACGATGGAACCATGACAAGCGACGAGGCCGATGCCTCGGTCGCGCGTGCGATCGCCCGCCTTCGTGACGCGCTCGGCGCCGAGGTGCGGTCGTGAGCAAGGATCTCGCCAACCTTTCGCTCGCAAGCTACCTCGACGCGCTGGCTGCTGCGCAGCCTGTGCCGGGCGGCGGAGCCGTGGCCGGCGTCACACTTGCGCAGGCGAATGCCCTGGGCGCGATGGTGGTCGGCTATGCGATCGGCAAGCCGAAGTTTGCGCCGCATGACACGCTGCACCGCGCGGCGCACGAGACATTCGAGCGCGGGCGACGGGCGGCGCTTGAACTGGCCCGCGAGGATGCGGAGGCCTACGAGCTCCTCAATCGGCTCTGGAAGCTTCCGAAGGAAGACCCGCTGCGCGCGGGGTTCCAGGATGCCGTGCTCGCGGCGATCCGCGCGCCGGAAGAGAGCGTGACCCTGGCGAAGTCGACGCTCGACGCGCTGGAGACGCTCGTCGGGACGACAAGCGCGAGCCTCGCGAGCGATCTTCGGATCGCTGTCGATCTCGCTGCGTGCGGGGCCCGCGCTGCGCAGGAGAATGTGCGCATCAACCTGCCGTCGGTCGCCGACGAGGCGTTGCGTGCCGAAATCGGCACGCGCACCGAGGCGATGCTGGCCGCATGCGAGGCGAAGGCGCGCGAACTGACCGCGCGGGTGTGATTGCCAAACCGACGGCGGAGCCGCTGCGGAACGCCGTCGGTCTCGGCTCTGTCTGACGAGCGCGCAGCGCGAGCACTGAAACGCGCGACTGCAACAGACCTTCATGGGTGCCACGGCTTCAAGCCGTGCGGAGTCGACGCGGCCGGGAACGGGCGTCGTGCCGATGCGGCCGCGAAACCACCACTGGAAGTGGTGGCACCCATTTTGGCTGTCGACTCGAACGTCCGTCGTTCCGGGGACTCACGTCCCCGGGCACCCGTGGTTTCAGACTCCGACGTTTCCAGCCCGCGGCGATTCACTCGCCGCGAGGCTGACCAGAGCGAGCGAAAGCGAAGCGAGTCGCGAGCGCTCAAATGCGCGTCCCCCAGGCCGAGGCGGATTCACTCCGCCCGGCCTGACCAGAGCGAGCGAAAGCGAAGCGAGTCGCGAGCGCTCAATCACGTCGCGAGCGCTCAAATGCGCGTCCCCCAGGCCGAGGCGGATTCACTCCGCCCGGCCTGACCAGAGCGAGCGAAAGCGAAGCGATTCGCGAGCGCTCAAATGCGCGTCCCCCAGGCCGAGGCGGATT
>JBIKXP010000044.1:0-18377 GCA_044355685.1 Phycisphaerales bacterium | reverse complement strand
CCGCCGCACGCTCGGCGAGGAGCACCCGGACACGCTCGTCTCGGTCAACAACATGGGCGTCCTGCTCGAGGCCCAGGGCAGGCTCGCCGAGGCGGAGCCGTACCTCCGCGAGGCGCTCGAGAAGCGCCGCCGCACGCTCGGCGAGGAGCACCCGCACACGCTCGCCTCGGTTTCTCTGATGCTACGCCTGCGTGTCGCACAAAGCCAGAGCCGAGAAGCGCTCGACCTCGGCGCGCCCTACGAGCCCGCCGCACGCAAGGCTATCACGGGCGGCAACGCGCGGCGTCTGGCCGACTTCCTCTCTCCGCTTGGCCGCGCGCGCGCGGGCGCGGGCTACGACTCTGAGCGCTTCAAGCTCGCAGAGGCGAACCTCCTCGAGGCGCACGCGATCTACCTCGAAGCGAAGGACCGCGGCCCCGCGCACAAGGACACGCTCGAGTGCGCGCAGGCGCTCGTCGACCTCTACGCCGCGTGGGACAAGGCCGAGCCCGGCAAGGGCTACGACGCGAAGGCCGCGGAGTGGCGGGCGAGACTCGCGTCCGAGCCGGCGGACGCACCTTGACGCACCTTGACACGCCTCGGCGCGTGGGAGCCCGGTGCTCGGCAGTCTCGGGAGCTCGGATCGCCCGCTTCCGCCGGGACGATCGCCCGGGATTCTGTAGTATCCCGGCCCGCCGTGTCGATAACCGATCCGATGCAGACCGCTCCAGAGCAGCAAGGCGCGCCCTTCGAGGCGAGGCCCATTCCGTTGTTCAGAATCGACCCCGGATGGCCCTTCGTCATCGCCGGGTTGCTGCTGCTTGTCGCCGGCGTCCTCATCCCCGCGCAGCGTGACCTGCACGAACTGCGCAACTCGCTTGCGATTCACAAGGCCGTCGAGGATCGCACCGTTCGCCAGCTCGCCGCCTACGACCGTTTCCTAACCGATCTCGACGCGGCCGAGCCCCAGCTCGTGAATCGTCTTGCTGCGAGCCAGTTGAACCTGATGCCGAAGGACGAGCGCTCGATGCTGCTCGTGCCGACCTTGAACTCGACCGTCACCGATTGGATCGAGGACTCCGAGCCGATGGTGATGCCCATCACGACGGCATACCCCGACACGCTGCTTTCTCGACTGGCGATTGGGCCGCGGCGTTTGTGGGTGCTCGCCGCCGGCGCGTTCTTGGTGTTCGTCGGGCTGATGCTTTCTCCGAGCGCGCCGTCCGCCGGCCGCCGCGCGCGTGGCCCCGCGTCGTCTTCGCCTTCGGAAGACCCCATCACGGCTCGTGCCGACTCGTCTGCAATGGCTATCGCTGCGCCCGTCGCCACGGCGGTGGCAGCCGCCGTTGTGGTGAATGAAACCGCAGACGATCCCGCTGTGGTTTCCGCTGTGGAATCGGCCACGTTCGACGCTCGCTCGGATGCGGCGTTTGCGATGGGTTCCGGCGAAGAGGTTGAGTCTTCCGAGGACGAAGCTTCCGAGGACGAAGCTGCCGAGGACGAAGCTGCCGAGGACGAAGCTGCCGAGGACGACTCGATCGCGGCAAGCGCTGCGGTCGTCGTCGATGAATCGCTCATCGAGGTGAAGCCTGCGGCTGAGAGCGAGACTGAGGTTGAGCTTGCGGGCGACCTTGGGCCGGAAGTCGTGTTTGAGTCGGAACCTGAGGTTGAAGCGGACTCGGAAGCTGAGTGTTCAACCGAAGCCGAAGCCGAAGTCGAAGCCGAAGCCGAAGTCGAATTCGAAGTCGAAGCCGAGAGCATGGTCGAGGGTGACGTCGAATCTGAAGCCGACGATGAAGTCGAGTCTGAAGTCGACGCCTTCGCCCGCGCCGATCGCGAGGAGTCATCCGATCTTGTGGAGGGTTCAGAGGATTCGAGCGTGATCGAGTCGATCGAGCGTGCGGATACGCCGGCGCTTGCGAGCGAGCTCGAGAGCGAACTTGAGGATGCCTTGGAGCAGGCTTTGACGGGCGACGCGGTTGCGTACGTCGAGCCGAAGGCGCTCGACATCGAAGTGCGCGAGACGCCGTCTGCGAACGATCGCGCGCTCGACACGTGGAGTCTGTTCGACGGACTTTCGCACGAGGCGCCTTCGCGCGACGGCGAAGCGTCCTGGCGCTGAGAGAATCTTCCTGTAAAACATGCAGAGAATCGGGGAGCCGCTCGGGAGGCGTGTAGTCTCGCGGCGTGGATTCATCGCATGACACATCTCCGCAGACTTGCTGCGACGGGGGCGGGCGCGACGACGAAGTCGACGCGATGCTGCGTCTCGTCGCGGTGCCGGGCATCGGCGTTGGGCGGCTTCGGGCGCTGCGCGAGTCGTTCGGTGGGTTCGCAGGGGCGCTTGCAGCGGAGCCTGAAGGGGTTGCCGCGGCGCTGAGGATCGACGCCTCGAGCGCTGCGCGCATGATGGCGCTCGCACGGGACGGCGTCGAGGTGTCGCGTGCGGAACGCCTCCACGCCGCAGGCTGCGGCGCGTCGATCCGGATGCTCGCGGACGACGAGTACCCCGATCTCTTGCGCGCGTCGCCAGACCCGCCGGAGTTGCTGTTCGTTCGCGGCGAACTCGGAGCGTTGCCGGAGCCGGCCGTTGCGATCGTCGGCTCGCGGCGGGCGACGGCGTATGGCAAGCTGGAGGCCGGTCGGCTGGCGGCTGAACTCGCGGAACGGGGCGTGACGATCGTGTCGGGCGGCGCGCGGGGAATCGACGCGGAGGCGCACCGAGGCGCGATGCGCGCCGGCGGACGGACGATCGCGGTGCTGGCCTCGGGATTCGCGCATCCGTACCCCGCCGAGCATGCGCCGCTCTTCGACGCGATCGTCGAGGCAGGGGGCGCCGTGCTGACGGAGCAACTCTCCGGAATCGAGCCGAGGCCCGACCTCTTTCCGCGCCGCAATCGCATCATCGCAGCGCTTTCGCTCGTGACGGTCGTGATCGAGGCTGCGACGCGCTCCGGTGCGCTGCTGACGGCGCGGATCGCGGTCGACGACCTCTCGCGCGATGCCGCGTGCTTGCCCGGTCCGGTCGGAAGCGCGCTCTCCGCCGGGTGTCACAAGGCGATCCGGGAAGGCTGGGCGAGCCTCGTGACCTCGGCGGACGATGTCTGCGAACTGCTGCTGGCGGCGCGGCAACTCGCGGTCGGGGCCGTCGAGGTCGCAGGGCGTGCAAGCCCGCCGCGCCCGCGCCGCCGCGGCGGGGACGCCCCTCCCAAGCCTTCGGACCGAGCGTCCTCGGCCGCGCATGCCGCAAGAGCGCGTTTGCCGGATCAATCGTCGAAGGAACCGCCGGCATCGACGCGCTCTCCCGACGCGCGCGAAGCGATCGCGGTGCTCGGAAGGATCGGACCTGCGGTCATCGACGAGATTGCGATCGAGCTCGGCTGGGAGTTTCCGCGACTCGCGCTTGCGCTTCTCGAGGTCGAGCGAGCCGGGCTCGCTCGGCGTGATGCGCACGGGCTCTACGTGGCGAAAGGAGGGGCTTCGACGCGGAGTTGCACAGACTCGCGCGTGCGGTGATCGCAGTAGCAGCGCCTTCTCAACGAGGTTCGATCGCCTCGTGCACCCCATGTGTCCTCGAATGGCCGCCTGATCGTCGCCGTTCACCCAAATGGAACCCCTCACGAATGGCGGCGGGGCCGATATGAGTCTTCTCGCTGAGGTTCATGTCGGTTGTTCCGGACGTGCCGAGCGCTCGAGGCAAGAGCGCCGGATCGATCCCGAACATTCGCAGGAACCGGCTCCCAACCGACGATAGTCGCAGTGGGAGGCTGGCCATCGGGAAACGACCAAGAAGTCCGGTCGGTCCGACGAGGTCCTGGATGGATGGCGAGGGGACCGGGCGAGAAACCCCGTCCGTCTCCTGGGTTCGGGTTCGGCTTCAGCGCACGCTGCGGTCGGGCCCGAAGGTGAGCCCGTGCGGAGCTCGGGCTGAGTCAGGGTGCAACAGGCTGGGGACTAGCGTGCCACGAATTGCGATCATCTCCGACATCCACGGGAACCGCGTTGCGCTCGAGCAAGTCCTACGTGACTGCGAGGTGCGGAATGTCGACGCCATCTTCTGCCTTGGCGACGTGGTCGGCTATGGCCCGGAGCCGTCCGAATGCGTGTCGCTCGTACGCGCCAACTGCAAACTCTGCATTCGTGGCAACCACGAGGACGCGCTGCTCCACCCGGAGACGATGAAGGGCTGGAACGTCGTGGCGAAGGCGGGCATCGCCTTCGCGCGTCGCACGATGTCCGCGGATGCGCTCGCATTCATCGGTTCGCTGCCGTCGTCGTTTGCGATCTCGGAGACGATTCTTGGCGTGCACGACTCGCCTGTCCCGTCCGAGGACGGGATGAGCTATCTGCGCACCAAGCAGGACGCCGCCGAGGCGTTCGGCTGGTTCAGCGAGCGCTTCTGCGTGATCGGCCACACCCACGTGCCCTCGTGCTTCGTGACCCGAGTGAAGACCGCGCGCGACACCATCGGACTCGACGATGTCGACGAGCGGCCACTCATCTCGAACGATGGGCGCTCCACCGTCGATCTTCCGCGGCTTGGCAGGGTGATCATCAATCCCGGCTCGGTTGGGCAACCTCGTGATCGCGACCCGCGCGCGAGCTACGCCGTCATCGACCTTGGCCGAAGCGTGCTCGAACTGCACCGTGTCGAGTATGACGTGGCCGAAGTGCTGCGTCGGTCGCTCGCCGTCGGGCTCCCGCTTCAGGCCGGCGAGCGTCTGGCGATGGGCGCGTAAACGTCTGGCGATGGGCGCGCAAGCGTCTGTCTGGGCGCGGCGAGCGACGCACGCATCTGATGCAGCGCATCCTCGCGGCCGAGCAAGGCGCTCGCCGGCTTTGGCCGTCGCAGCAGCCGGCGGACGGTGGCCCGCCGGGCCGGAGTTCCAGGGATTGGCTGTCGTTTGCGCACTGCGCAGAGGTTGTGTCCGCAGCCATCGGGAGCAGCATCTTCGACCCGGTTTCCCGGGGTGGCGGGCGCTGCTACATTCCCTCCCCTCACCATGGCCGAGCAACCTCCCCCGGGAACCGAGACGGTTCTGATCCTCGACTTCGGCAGCCAGACCGCCCAGCTCATCGCGCGGCGAGTGCGCGAGGCTGGCGTGTTCAGCCTCCTCGTGTCGCCGACCATCTCGGTCGCCGAGATCCGGCGCCTTGCGCCGAAGGGCATCATTCTCTCGGGCGGCCCGGCGAGCGTCTTCGAGAAGGGTGCGCCCACCTGCGATCGGGCGATCTTCGAACTCGGTATCCCCGTGCTCGGGATCTGCTACGGAATGCAGTTGATGAGCCACCTGCTCGGCGGACATGTGCAGTCGGCGAACCACCGCGAGTACGGCCGCGCGCGCATCGATGTGCGCGACGGAGGCGACCTCTTCGCGGGCGTCGACGCACATGCGACCGTCTGGATGAGCCACGGCGACCAGGTGACGCAGGTGCCGGCTGGGTTCGAGGTGCTCGCGAGCACCGGGACCTGTCCTTTCGCGGCCGTGCGAGACCGTTCGCGCCGCTTCTACGGAGTCCAGTTCCACCCCGAGGTCACGCACACGCCGCAGGGCGGCGACATGCTGTCGAACTTCCTCTTCAAGGCCTGCGGCTGCGCCGGCTCGTGGAAGATGTCGGACTTCGTCGAGGCCGAGTGCGCGCGCATCCGCTCGCGCGTCGGCGACGCAAAGGTGCTGTGCGGACTCTCCGGCGGCGTCGACAGCTCGGTGGTCGCGGCCCTTCTTGCGAAGGCGATCGGTCGCCAACTCACCTGCATCTTCGTCGACAACGGACTCCTCCGGAAGAACGAGCGCGACTTGGTCGAGACGACGTTCCGCGACCACTTCGACATCGATCTTCGCGTGATCGACGCGAGCCGCGAATTCCTCGGCGATCTTGCGGGGATCGTCGAGCCCCAGGAGAAGCGTCGCCGTATCGGGCACCGCTTCATCGACGTCTTCAAGGAGGCCGCGAAGTCGATCGACGGCGACGTGCGCTTCCTCGCGCAGGGAACGCTCTATCCGGACGTGATCGAGTCGGGCCATGGCCACGCCGGCACCAGCGCGAACATCAAGCTGCACCACAACGTGGGCGGCCTTCCCGAGCAGCTCGGCTTCGAGCTTGTCGAACCGATGCGCCTTCTCTTCAAGGACGAGGTGCGCGCGCTCGGCGAAGTGCTCGGGCTGCCGCAGCAGATCGTCTGGCGGCATCCGTTCCCCGGCCCGGGCCTCGCGGTCCGCGTGATCGGCGACGTGACGCGCGAGAAGCTCGACGTCCTGCGCGAATGCGACCGGATTCTCCTTGAGGAGATCGTCTCTTCGAATCTCTACCGTTCGACCAGTCAGGTGTTTGCCGTCCTCCTTCCGGTGAAGTCGGTGGGCGTCATGGGCGACGGTCGAACCTACGACTCGACGGTCGCGATCCGCTCGGTCGACACGCAGGACTTCATGACCGCCGACTGGTCGCGCATTCCCTACGACGTGCTCGCCACGATCTCGAACCGGATCATCAACGAAGTGAAGGGCGTCAACCGCGTCGTGTATGACATCTCGTCGAAGCCGCCGGCCACGATCGAGTGGGAGTGAGCGCGCTGCGCACTGAGGCCGCGCTTGGACCGACGTGCCGCGCGCTTGGACCGACGTGCCGCGCGCTTGGACCGACGTGCCGCGCGCTTGCACCAAAGGCCGCCGCCGCAAGCGGCGGCCGCTCAAGTGTCGGCGGCCGCTCAAGTGTCGGCGGCCGCTCAAGTGGCGGCGGCCGCTCAAGTGTCGGCGGCCGCTCCAATCACGACCGCATGATCGACTGACGCTCGATCATCACCTGAAGTGTCTGGCACACGAGGTCGATCTCGCGCTCGCCGAGCATCGATGAGAACGGCAGCGCGATCAGCCTATCGGCGGCGCGCTCCGCCACCGGGAAATCGCCGGGGGAGTGATGCTCCGCAAACGCGGGCTCGAGCGGCAGCGCGTAGCTGACCGACGTCGCGGCGATGTCGTGGCGGAGAAGCCCCTGCACCACGGAATCGCGGTCGTCGCGCGTGTACCGCTCGCCGAGCCGTACGGCGAAGTGCGACCAGCGCACGGTGCCATCGACGCAGGGCGCCGGAAGCACGAGGTCCGGATGCATGGCGAGTCGGCGAAGGTACGCATGGAACACGACGTCGAGCTTCTCGCAGGTCTCGTCGAGGTGCTCGAGCCGGATGCACGCGAGCGCAGCGCCAAGCGGATTGACATGGCCATCGAATCCGCGTCGTTCGGGGCGGGTGATTCCGCCGATCCGCTCCCATTCGTTGCGCGGCTCGACCGCGCCGAGATTCCGGAGGACGCGCAACGTGTGCGCGAGGCCATCGTCGTTGGTGACGCAGACTGCGCCGCCCCCGCCGATGGGCGAATCGCGGTCACCCAGCGGAATCACCGCGATGCGTCCGAAGCGACCGACCGGATCGCGGCCGATGCGACCGCCGAGCCCACCCCAGAGGATCTCGAGGAGTGGAAGCTCGTTGCGCGAGGCAAGCGCCGCAAGCGCGTCGAGCCCGGCGGACTGTCCGTGCAGCGCGCATCCGACGATCGCTCGCGTGGTCGACGTCAGGCGAGCCGACGCATGGAGTTCGCGGAGCGTCAACGACTTTGGATCGACGTCGGCGTAGAGGACGCGCGCGCCGACGCGCGCCGCCGCCGCGGCCAGCGCGATGGGCGCGAGCGCGGGCGCCACGACTTCAGTTCCGCGGTCGATTCCGAGCGCAGCGAGACTTGCCTCGATCGCGAGCGTCGGCGTCGAGAAGGCGACGCCGAATGGACGACCGACGACGGTCGCGATCTTCTGCTCGAGCGCGGCCTCGACCCTCGACGCATCGCTCCGGCACGAGAAGAGAAACTCCTGCATCGCGCGCCACTCGTGGCGGGAGGGCGGGGGAGGTCCGATGAGGATTGGCTCGCTCATGGGGTGATCCTCGCTTCCATGGCCGCGCCACGACGCGCGGGGTTCCGTCGGCCTGGCCGGATGTAGTCTCGTCGCGGATGCAGCGGGCTACGGTTGCTGGTTCCCGGCTGATCGCGCTCGGGTCGGGAGATCGTGGTCGCTGGCGTCATGGATACAGGCATGGTTGTCGCGGGATCGCCGTGGCTTTGCGCGGATGGATCCGCGGGCTTGGAACGCGACCGCCCGCTTTCATCGGGCGGGAGAGGCGGCTTCCTGTGGTGAATCCTGCCCGGTTTCCGATCGACCGTCGAGGCTGAGGGAAATCGCCTCGATCGCGGGCTCGAGCTTTCCGGCATGGCGCAGCCACAGCCACGAAGCCTGCAGCCGCACGGCTGGATCGACGGTGACGGCGCCGCCCGCGATCTTCGCGAGGACTTCCAGTTCGGCAGCGCCGATCTTTGGCTCGGTGCGCGCCACCAGCACCGCGATCAACGCCTCCCCGAGCCGCGACGCACGACTCCAGTGGGGCAGGGCGATCGTGGTGGCCTCCGTCGTGCCCGCCGCTGCGAGGACGAGCAGGAGCGGGTCCTTCAGTTCCGGTTTCCCGTCCGCACGGTCAAGCGCATCCTTCAGTTCCTCGGGCGCCACCACGGCGAGCCGAGAGAGGCCCCGCATGACGGGTTCAAGCAGCGGTCCAAGCCCGCGCGGGCTCTCCTCGAGAAGCGTCAGGCACTCGAGTCCGACGATTCGATCGAAGGAAGGACCGAGGCGGCGGCTCCCTTCGAGAAGCGCGCGCATGGTGATGCGGTGCTTGAGTCCGACGAGCCGGCGAACCGCCTCCGCGTCCTTCGACTCCGACAGCTCGATGCCGGCATCGGCGATGGTCTCGAGGAGCGAGTCGCCGTTGCGCAGCCTGTTCCACTCGGACGCTGGCGCGCGCGCACCGGACGCGAGCAGGATGGCCGCGTGGCGCATGAGCGAGAGCTGCGAGCGATCTGCGTCGATCGATTGCGCCAGGATCGGATATGCGGTGGGCGCGTCGAGCACGAGGAGCGAGCCAAGCGCCCGGGCGCGGGCATCGCCCGTGACGTCTGGAAGCGCAAGGAGCGACGCGACGAACGGCGCCGCGCGCTTCATCGAGCTGATCGCGCACGCGTCGGCGATCTGCGCCACCGCAGCCGCGCGCAGTTTCGGCGGCAGTTCCGCGATGGCCGTCCGCACGCGCTCTTCTGCGGCAGCGGCTTCGGGCGCCGAGACATCGAAGAGAATCGCGAGCGCAAGCCCCGCGACTTCCGGAGTCTTCGAGTCGAGGAGGCGCAGGAGTTCGGTGCGATCAGGCTCGGCGCCGAGGCGGCGAAGTTCGCAGAGGAGCAGGATTCGCCTGTCGACGCCAAGATCGCTCCAGCCGAGCATCTGGCGCACGCGCTCCTGGTCGGCGAGTTCAAGCGCGAGCACGGCCTCGACCGCCAGCTCGCGGTCCATCGCGCGCGGCAGCGCCTCGATGAGCGCCGGATCCGCCTTTCGCGCCGGGTCGATCTCCGCAAGTCCCAGCACGCTGTCGACCCGCAGCGACCAATCGTCGCTCCGAAGGAGCCGTTCGAAGAGCGCGCGCGACTGGGGATCATGCAGTTCACGGAGTGCGACCATTGCAGCGTGCTGCTGGCCGTCGTTGGCTGCGAGGATTCCCTGCCGGAGGACACTCGTCGCCGATTCAAACGGATCCACCGGGCCGTACTGGCCGCGGGCGGTCGAAGGAAGCGATGTGAGGGCCGCAGCGACACATGCGATAGCCGCCATGCGGAGGCGCAAGGTGCCCATTCGGAGAGGCGCGGGAAGAGGCGCAGCCATCGTGGCGAGTGTAGCCAAACGGCCCCATTCCGATGGCATCGTTTCGGGTCGGGCCACACGGGTTTGTGTCGCCGCCCAAGCGTCGTCGATTCGGAGATCACGCCGGCTGCGAACGCCCTCCCCGGGTGAGATCATGTCGCAACTGGTCGGTGAGTTCGCGAATGCTCTCGCCGCCGGCGGCGACGCGCGCGTCCGAGGCCACCATGGCGCCGAGGCGCTTGGCGGCGGTGTGGACGGCAGAGTGCGTGTCGCGACCGAGCGCGCGGGCGATCTCCGGGTAGCTGTGCGTGGTCAGTTCGCGGGCAAGGTGGGCGACCATCCCGCGGGCGACGACGGTTCGGGCGTGGCGACCGCTCCCGAGGAGATCCTCGCGCGTGACATGCAGACGCTCGCAGACAGCCTCGACGATCCTCCCGAGACGAATCGGTTGGCTTCCCGTCGCGCGGGTCGCTTCCTCGCCGAGGAGGCGCTCGACCGTGCCCGGACCAATCTGCCCGCGCACGCCGTCGAGTTCGACCATGGCGCCGAGGCGGGTGATGGCGCCCTCGACCTCTCGGATCGAGCCGGCACAGCGACCGGCGACGGCATCCTCGGCCGCGGTCGTCAGGTCGAGCCCGCGGTCGGCGGCCAGGCGCCGCACGAGCGCGACGCGGGTCGCGCGGTCGGGCCGCTCGACCTTCACCACCATGCCGGACAGGAACCTGCTGACAAGCGACTGGCTGAAGCGGCGAATGTGCCGCGGGTGCTCGTCCGAGACGAGCGCGACCCGCGCCCCCGAGAGGTCGATCGCGTCGATCGTGTGCAGGAACTCGGCCTGCGTCGCGGTCTTGTTCGCGAAGAAGTGGATGTCGTCGATCGCGAGGAGATCGACGCGGCGCAGGCGCTTGCGGAACTCATCGAGGGTTCCAGCGCGCACCGACGCGATGTACTCGTTCGTGAACTGCTCGGCGGTCACGTAGCGAACGACGCTGCGCGGCGCGCGCTCGAGGCGGCGCCTGCAGAGGCCCTGCAAAAGATGCGTCTTGCC
Organism: Phycisphaerales bacterium; assembly: GCA_044355685.1. Classification (GTDB taxonomy): domain Bacteria; phylum Planctomycetota; class Phycisphaerae; order Phycisphaerales; family SM1A02; genus QWPT01. The sequence goes on along the minus strand of JBIKXP010000044.1, from coordinate 7,624 downwards.
GACGCCGCACTCGCCATGGATGAAGAGAATGGCGGCGGCGTCGACGTTGCCTGATCCGAACTGCTCGCTGGCGGCAAAGGCGATCCGGTTCGAGTCGCCGACGACGAAGTCGTCGAGCCGTCGAAGCGACTGCTGGCGGATGCCACGGCCGCGGGCGGCGGGCTCGACGCCTTCGCTCGCGGATCGATTTCCGCGCGACTGACCCGAATGGGCGGCGGGGACCCTCGACTCGTCATCGAGATTCGCCTGACGGGCGCCGCGGGCGCCGCCGCCGGCGTTCGGGTGCCGCAGGTCGGATGCGGCGGGCTCGGGCGTGGCTTCCGCGGCCACGGCGATGCGGACCGACGTCGCCGGGCCAATGAGCTCCCGCGCGGTCTCCTCGAGGATGCCTCGGAAGTTCCGGACGATCCAGTCGGCGACGTAGCTGTTCGATGCGCGGATCTCGACCTCGTCGCCGCCCACGTTGATGGCGGCGCCGTTGTCGAACCAGAGTCCGAAGCGGTGCGGGCCGATTGCCTGCTGTACGCGCTCGCACAGCGTCGCCGTGATGCGGGCTGCTGCACCGCGCACCGGTTGCGTGCGCTTTGCGCCGGCTTCGGGCCCGTGCAGGTCGGGAGACTCGGCATCGAGCGTTTCGTGCGACGCGTTGAGCAGCTCGCGGTCGAGGGGCTGTTCCTGCCGGACCACGCTCTCCCGTCGGGAGCGCGTTGCGAAGTCGGAGCGTTCGGGTGACTTGGGCATGTCGCAGGCTGGAGCGCAAGAGCGGATCTCGACTCGCGCGACGCATCCGGTTTCCCGGGGCACCGCGCGAACGAGACAGCACCACCGCCGATCAAGGGCGGTTCCGCGCGAAAGGGTTCGACGAGATGGACGGACGAGGACTGGGGACCACAACCGGCAAGGGGTTGGGACGACGTGCCATCGACGCGAATACGACTTCGCCTTGGCAGGACGGCCCGGTTGGAGGAACCCTCGGATTCGCGCTTCAGTGGACGCTGGGGGCGAGACGGACGATACGTCGCGCTCCCGGCGCATGCTGTCGGACTCGATCGGAGTTCTTCCAGATCCCTCTTCGGCTCCGCGTACGAACTGACGGAGGCCCACGTCCTTGCGAGCGGTGCGGAATGTACTGCAACTCCGCATGCGTTCAAGTCCGGTGAAGAACGATTGCGCAACTTGGTGCGGAACTGCTGCAAACACCTACGTTTGCGACGCGCGACGCACTTCCGCAGGCCTCGCGGCACTTCTTGTGGATAAATCGCGGAGGAGTGCGCGCAGCACCGCTCGCTTGCAAAATGTTTTTACTTGCGCTCGCGGCGGGGGAGCCTTGACAACTCGTCGCGCTTCGTGTCGCGACGCGTCATCGAGCGAGCGGCTTCACGAGCGCGACGCGCGAGATCGTCTTGCGGAAGCCGGCCGCGTCGTAGAGGGCGCGCGCGGGTTCGTTCTCCGCGTCGAGCGCGAGCGTGACCGTCGACATGCGGTCTGCGGAGCACGCGTGGAGACCGCGTGCGAGAAGAAGCGTTCCGAGCCCGTTTCCTCGGGCGAAATGCGCGATTCCGAAGTAGGCCAGTTCGGCGCTGCGTCCATCGGGCGAACCGTTGAGGAGGCAGAGGCCGCACGCCTTGCCATCGCGGCGAGCGATCAGCCAGTGTCGGCGGCGCGCACCGGATCCGAAGTGGCCGTCTAGGACGTCAGAGGTGCGACGCATGCCCGCGAGCCCAGGACAATCGCGGGTCCCGACGTACGTCTCGTCGAGCAGCGCGACGAGTTCGGCGCGCGTCGCGCCGCCGAGCGCATGGGGATCGGAGCCGTCGAGTTGCGCGCGCGACGCGAGCGGCTCGATGGTCCACTGCGGAGGCACCACGGGGAGGTTCAGCGTTCCTGTGCGCGGAAGCTGGCGCTCGAGGTAGTCGAGCACTGCGATGCGGCGGAGTCCACCGCGCTCGAACGCGGCGACATCGAGCAGGTGGGAGGGGTCGACGAGGGCCTGCGCGATGTCGGCGACGTCGGCGACGCCCTCGGCGGCTGCGCTGATCGCAGGGGTCAGGTTTGCGACGTCATCGAGGCTCCGTGCGTGCGAGGCGATGAGCATCGCGGTGCGGCCCACGCTCGGGACCGCGAGGACGGCGAGGCGATAGCGGCCGAGCTGATCCTGCACGCACCAGACGAGGTCGAGTCGAATGGAAGCGGCGACGGCCTGCTCGGCGAAGCGACTGGCGGCGGCGGGGCCAGCGCCGAGCAGCGCGGACATCGCCTCCGTGGTCCGGGCTGGGTCTGATCGAACCACGGCGAAAGACGGTTGCGAGGTGGTCATCCGACAGGCTCAGGACGGCGCTCGGGCTTCGTATCGCGGGCAGGGGGTGCTCAACGCGGGCAGCCCCTGCGGAGGCCGGGAACGGTCCGGGCCAGAGACATCACAGACTAGCGGTGGCGGGGCGAGGCAGCGTCGTCGGTCGATGAGAATCGATCCGCATTTGCCGCCGGAGCCGGAGGGCGAGGGCGTTGGGGGCACGATCGCCGCGTACTGGCGGTCCCGACAGCGCCGAAGCGGGGATTCCTCGTTACACTGATACACCCGGGCCGCGATTTGCGGTCCTGCCGGAGTTCATCATGCGCATGTGCGGTGCTTCCTCCTCGTCCGTTCTCCTCTCGCTCGCTGTCCTCGCGGCCGCGTCGACATTGGTGTCGCCCGTTCCCGCGGCCTTTGGCCAGGATGGCGCTGGCTCGGGTCTTGCGTCCGCGGCTTCTCGCCGCGCGGTGCGCGACCTGTCGTTCACTCCGAGCGACCTGCGGCTGTGGAAGGACCCTGAGACGGGCGCCCACTTCTGGTTCTTCACCTACGAGGTCGTGAACAACACCGGCAAGGACCAGCGGTTTGCGCCGCGGATCGAGATGCTCACCGACGAGGGGGCCGTGGTCCGTCAGGGCGTCGACGTGCCCGTGCGCGTGAGCCGTGAGATCAAGGAGTTCATCGGTGACCCGCTGCTCGAGGACCAGTTCGAGATCCTCGGCATGGTGCTGCAGGGCGAGACGAACGCCCGCTCGGGCCTGGTGGTGTTCCGCGTGCCGGCGCTCTCCGACTCGGAGAAGCATCGGGCCTTCCACCGCAGCGAGCGCGAGCACCTTGAGCACACCGAACTCACCGTGTTCGTCCAAGGGCTCTCGACCGAGACCCGCAAGGAGCCGGACGCGAAGAGCGGCGGCACCGTGACCCTCCGGAAGACGGTCCGACTCGATTATCTCGTGCCGGGCGACCCCATCGCGAAGGGGAACGTCTCATATCCGGTGGCGGAACGCGACGATTCGACTTTCCGCTAAGGGTTCTGTATCCTCTCTCGACTCAGCACAGTTCGGCGGTGTTTCGCCGCCTCCAGGAGATTTCGTCGTGGCACACAAGAAGGGTCAAGGCTCAACCAAGAACGGACGCGATTCGAACCCGCAGTTCCGTGGCATCAAGCTCTACGGTGGTCAGGCGGCGAAGGCCGGCTCGATCATTGTCCGCCAGTGTGGCACGGTGTGGAAGCCGGGCTACCTTGTGCACATGGGAGCGGACTTCACCCTGATGGCAGAGGTCGAGGGAACCGTCGTGTTCCAGGGCGGTCGCGTGCACATCGTTCCGTCGGACCCGAAGGCTCCGCGGTACGCGTACGTCTCCTGAGCGCGTCGTTGGCCTCTCGCCGCGACACTCGCTCTGAACCCGCAGTCTATACGCCGCGCGCGAGAGTGCGCGGCGTGTTCATTCGGCGCATGCGCCGTTCGATGATCGATGCTCGTCGATGAAGCCATCATCCATGTTCGAAGCGGCAAGGGCGGCAATGGCGCCGTGCACCTTCGCCGCGAGAAGTCCATCATGAAGGGTGGGCCCGACGGTGGCGACGGCGGACGCGGCGGCCACGTGATTCTCGTGGGCGATTCGCACCTCGACACGCTCGTCGAGTTCCAGCACCGGCCGCACCTCTTCGCGAAGAACGGCGAGAACGGTTCCAAGAAGAGTTGCCACGGCGCCGACGCGCCCGACCTTCTCGTGCGCGTTCCGCTCGGTTCGGTCGTGCACGACGCAGAGACCGGCGACTTCGTGGCCGACATCATCGAGGACGGACAGCAGGTCGTCGTGGCCCACGGTGGCCGCGGGGGCTTCGGCAACGAGCACTTCAAGTCCGCCACCCACCAGACGCCGCTGGAGTCGACGCCTGGCGGCGACAGCATCGAGCGCACGCTTCGGCTTGAACTCAAGCTCATCGCAGACATCGGCCTCGTCGGGCTTCCCAACGCAGGAAAGTCGACGTTGCTGGGCGCCTCGACTCGCGCCAACGCGAAGGTCGGCGACTATCCCTTCACCACGCGGAAGCCGCAGCTTGGGATCGGCGAACTGCCCGGTGACCGCCGCATCGTCATCGCCGACATCCCGGGCCTTATCGAGGGTGCGAGCGAGGGCGCGGGGCTCGGCCACGATTTCCTGCGCCACATCGAGCGCACGAAGGCAATCGTGCATCTCGTGGACCTCGCGCCGCTCGACGGATCGAAGCCCACCGACAACTACCGAACGATTCGCGAGGAACTGCACGCGTTCTCGCCGACGCTCGCCGAGAAGCCTGAGATCGTCGTGTTCTCGAAGGTCGATCTGGTGGATCCGGACGAGCGCGCCCGAAAGGTGCGTCGACTGAGCGGCGAGATCGGCCTTGGATCCGACGAGAAGGCCGTCGTGATCAGCGCCGCGACAGGCGAGGGCATTCGCGAGTTGCTCGAACGCTGCTATGCGCTGGTCAAGGGCGAGGCCGCGCCCGTCGACTGGCGCCGGTAGCGCCATCGCGCGCGGATCACCGGCACAGCGCCTGGAAGGCCGCGAAGAACTCGCTGAACTCCGCGCGATGCTTGTCGGCGACCGTGAGCTCGGCGATCTGCGCCACGAGCGAACCGTCGCGCTTCAGGAGTTCAGCCCGGCCACCGCCGGCTTCCGCGATCTCGGGGAACCACGTGTTGCTCGTGCGCCGTTGCAGCGACGGTGGCGGAGGGCGCGGTGGAGCGACCGGCGTTGCCTTGCCGTCGCCCTTGCCGTCGCCCTTGTCTCCGCCCTTGTCTCCGCCCTTGCCGTCGCCCTTGTCTCCGCCCTTGTTTCCGCCCTTGTCGTCGCCCTTGTCGTCGCCCTTGTCGTCGCCCTTGTCGTCGTTGGCTCCGTCGCCGTCCTTCGGTTCTTCGCCGGGACGGCGCTTCGTTGGATCTTCGGCCGGCGTGGCGTCGCCCTCCTCGCGCAGGTTGCGTTCGGCATCGAGCGCGATGATTCCGTAGGTCTTGATCCCGTGCGCGAACGCGCGGCGCGCGAGCTCCACGCACAGCGTTCCCTCGCCCGGGTGCGGTGGCGCATCGCCGACGAGGACGCACGCGCGAATCGGCTGCTTCGCGGGCGGAGGTCGGTCGATCGACCAATCGAAGCGGGTGAAGGCCGTCTTGAGCGCGTTGTGCACGGCCTCGGGGCCGTCGCCGCCGCCTTCGGCCGAGAGCGACCAGAGCCGCGAGCGGGCCTCGTCGATGTTGGATGTGAAGTCCCACGCGCGGGTCTTCCACGAGTCGTGGCGGTCACGGTAGCCAACGATCGCCACACGCACGCCCGCCGTCACACTGTTCAGGAACTCGACGAGGTCATCGGCGCTCGACTGCGCGTCCGCGAGTTCGCGCCACATGCTTGCCGTGCAGTCGATGAGGATCGCAAGATCCATCGGGCGCTCGGCGACCGCGGCGAGGTATCGCTCGAAGGCGACGAACGCGGCGGAGTCGAGCGCTGCGATGCTGTTCGCGGGGAGGAGACGCGCGCCCTTCGGTTCGCTCGGGACGAGCGATGCACTTTCGTAGCCCGGCTTTCTGCTCGACTTGCGGTACCACTCGCGCCAGCGGTAGTCGCGCGCGGAGTCGCTGCCACCGGTGATGGCCGCGAGTCGGCGCGAGAGCACGCCGGCCTCGGTGCGGTCCATGCGCAGGATGATGCGACGGAGGAGTTCGTCCATCCGCTCGCGGATCGGCTTGTCGTCCGGGCGGTCGAGTGCAGCGAGAATCTCGAGTGCGAGCATCGCCTCGAGCGGACGCGAGGACTTCTCTGCAGCTGCGATGCGCCGATCGACCAGATCGTCGGCGACCTGGTATCGGCCGCGCAGGATCGCCCTGAGCACGCGTTCGTCCCGCTCGGCCGCCAGGTCCTCGGGCCGCAGCGAAACGCCGCGACGCGCGAGCACCGCATAGCAGTAGGCCCGAACGCGCCACGAGGAATCGCGCGTCATCGAGACGAGCCTGCCCGCGCTCGCCTCGCAGTCGTAGCGCTCGAGCCGCATGGCTGCGAGTGCGCGCGACGTCCAGGCGCTGCTGCTTGCGAGCCGGTTCAGCGACTCCGCCTCCTCCGACGTCGCCTCTGCGAACTGGAGCGGCGGGGGTGCAGGCGCGGCGTCGCCTGCGGAGGGCGCGGCGTCGTCCTGGGGTGGCTGGTCGGAGATCGGGTCTGGCGTCGATTCGGCGGGCGGGTCTCGATGCGAGTCATCTGGCGGCCGTACGCTGCGCGCCTGCGCGGTGTGGGCCGCCAGGAGGCAGCAGAGGAGAGAGACGCGCCACGCGCGGTTCATCACGCAAGAGTGTACGCTTGGAAGTGAATCAGGATTCCGCAATGATCGAACGAGACGAGTTTGAACGGGTGTTTCTGCGAGGCGAGCCGTACGCTGGATATCTGGCGACCGATCCCGGACGCGCCGGAAGCTGGCACGCGGTGTACGAGCGGGTGGCGTTGAGTTCTGGCCAAAGGGAGATGCTCGCCGGCTTCACGCGCGACATGCGCGTGTTGGTCGTCAGCGGCACGTGGTGCGGCGACTGCGTGCAGCAAGGGCCGCTGCTCGCGCGGATCGCCGAGGCGTGCCCCAAGGTCGACATGCGTTGGGTCGACCGCGACCGCGAGGCCGACTTCTCATCGCGCGTGCGGATCTGCGGCGGCGCGCGGGTGCCGACGGTGGTGTTCGCCGCCGAGGATGGCGAGGTCTGTGCGGTGCTTGGCGACAGGGTGCTGGCCCGCTATCGCGGGATGGCGCGGCGGCAGCTTGGCGCCGTGTGCGAGCTGCCGTGGGCGGAGGTGCCGGAGGACGAGACGGCCGCGGTGCTGCAGGAGTGGCTCAACGAGTTCGAGCGGGTGCAGTGGATGCTGCGGCTGTCGCCGCGCTTGCGCCAGAAGCATGGGGATTGATCGTTCAAAATTGATCGTTCAAAATTGATCGTTCAAAATTGGGCGCTTCAGGAAATGGTGTGGGTGAACTGCGATGGAGGCGCCGATCGGGCTCCGGTTTTCTCACGGAGGCACGGAGGCACGGAGGAAGGACGAGAACACGAAGACTGCGAGCGATGCGAGGACGCGGAAAGACGCGAGAAGACGCGAGAAGACGCGAGGAGTCATCTCTCTTCTTCGCCGAGGCCGCCTCTGCGCCTCTGCGAGAGAATCCGATTGCCCGGGGCTGGCGCGGCTCAAGAATTTTGGCGCTTCAGGAAATGGTGTGGGTGAACTGCGATGGAGGCGCCGATCGGGCTCCGGTTTTCTCACGGAGGCACGGAGGCACGGAGGAAGGACGAGAACCCGAAGACTGCGAGCGATGCGAGG
>JBIKXP010000200.1:0-5605 GCA_044355685.1 Phycisphaerales bacterium | reverse complement strand
TCGCGGTTGTCGAAGCCGCGCGAGCCCTCGAGCGGGCCGAAGCGCACGATCGTGAGCCTCTGCTCCGGCAGGATGTAGAGGCGCTGCTTGCCCTTGCCGGCGGCCATGAAGCCGATGACGGAGCTCGAGACGTCTGGGCCGCTCTCCTGCGCGCGTGCACGCGTCCGCTCGGCGAGGCGTCGGCCTGCGGGCGTGCCGCGTGCTTCCAGGCGGTCGGCGACCATGTCGGCGGCGAGGGCGGATTCGGGGTCGGCGGCGTCCTCATCGTCGCGGATCAGCCACCAGGTGAGCCCATACGCCTTGTTCGGGCCGTGGGCCTGCATCAGTTGTGCCAGCGTCGACTCGCCGAGGATGCGCTTGCCGTTGTGAACGCCGCCGTTGCGCACGAACTCGCCGAACACGGCCCAGTCCTTCGCGCTCATGCGGCAGCCGCCTGGCAGGTTGGCGTTGCCCGCCTCGTCGCGCAGGAAGCGGGGCTTCACGCCGATCGGATTGAAGAGCTTGCGGTCGAGATAGGCGACGACATCGGCGTCGCCTGTCTTCGCGGCCGCGAACTTCCGCTTCATCAGCTCGCCGAACACGTAGAACTGGCTCGGCCCGTAGATGAAGCGCTCGCCGGGATCGGCGCGCATCGTTCCGTTGATCGAGGCCGTGGCGCGGTTCGACATGCCCGCCGCGCGAGCGTTGCGCGCGTTCTCGATGGTGCCGCTGAGCGATTCGAGGCCGCTTGACAGGGAAAGCAGCTGCCGCACCGTCACCTGCGACTTGCGCGCATCGCTCTTCCACTCGTGGATCGTGTCGCAGACCTTCTCGTCGAGGGTAAGCAGGCCGTCCTCGATGGCGAACGCCGCGGCAATCCCACTGAAGCTCTTGGTGCCGCTTGCGAGGAGATGCGGAGAATCGACGGTCCACCCTGAGATCGCGTCCTCGAAGACGGGCTTTCCGTCGAGGAGGATGAGCAGCACCTCGCCGTCGTGCGTGCGGGAGTACTCGGCGGCGGCCTTGCAGCGGGCGAGGAACGCGTCATCGGCTGCGATGGCGGCGGGCGCGGCTTGCGATGAGAGAGGCTCGGCTTCCCGGGGCGCGGAGGGCTGCTCTGGCGGCGCCCCGCACGACAGAAACGTGGCAAGCAGCGGTCCGAGGATGGTTGTGGAGATCGCGTGCGGCAGCATGGACAGAGAACGCGCGCGCGCAGGGGGGATTGCCGTTGGCGGCGGGGGAGCCGCTAAAGTACGCCGCATGCTCGCTGAACTCGACACGATGGAGCGCGAAGCGCTCTCGGAAATCGCCTCCGTGGCCGACGCCGCGGCGCTCGAGGCGTTCCGCGTCCGTTGGCTTGGCTCGAACGGTCGGCTGAAGGGCGTCATGGACGCTCTGAAGACGGTGCCGAAGGAAGAGAAGCCGGCTGTCGGCAAGCGACTCAACGAGGTCAAGGCTGCCATCGAGGGTGCCTTCGCGACACGGAAGGACGCCGCTGTTGCCGCCCCGAAGGGCCCCGCCATCGACGTGACCGAGCCAGGCTTTCCAATGGGCGAGGGCGCGCGGCACGTACTCACGAAGACCATCGACGAGATCGTCGATGTGCTGGGCCGGATGGGTTTCGAAGTCGCCGATGGCCCCGAACTCGAGGACGAGTGGCACAACTTCAACGCGCTCAACATCCCCGAGAGTCACCCTGCGCGCGGCCCTGCCGACAACTTCTTCCTCGGCGGCGAAGTCGCGGGAAACTTGCTGCTGCGCACCCAGACCTCGACGGTGCAGATCCGTGCGATGGAGGCGATGAAGCCGCCCTTGAAGATCTGCGCGATCGGCCGCGTGTATCGCCCCGACGCGCATGATGCGACGCACTACTCGATGTTCCACCAGGTCGAGGGCCTGTACGTCGACCGAAACGTGTCGATGGTCGACCTCAAGACAACGCTCGTCCAGTTCGCGAAGGCGTTCTTCGGGCCCGAGGCCGAGATTCGCTTGCGTCCGAGCTTCTTCCCGTTCACCGAGCCGAGCGCCGAGCTCGACATGAAGATGCGCGTGATGAGGAACGGCGTGCCCGAATGGCGCTGGATCGAACTCGGTGGATGCGGCATGGTCGACCCGAACGTGTTCAAGTCGGTGGGCATCGACCCCGAGGAATGGACGGGTTTCGCGTTCGGTCTTGGCATCGAGCGCGTGGCGATGCGCAAGTACGGGATCGGCGACATCCGGCTGTTGTTCGAGAACGACGCGCGCTTCCTGCGGCAGTTCTAGAGTTATGTCACGGTCGCAGAGCGATCGTGACATGACCCTAGCCTGCCGCACAGGGTGCCTGGCACCCAGCCGTGTGCGCCATGCACGAGCGAAGGCAAGGTGCCAGGCACCCCTTTCTGAGCCTGCCGCAGCGGCCCGCGCGTCTGCCACATGGCCGCGCCTAGGCGCGCTTGACAATTCTCGATGTACGTCCAGATTCTGCTTGAATTGTGACGGGGTGGGGTACATTCAAAGCAATGCTCCCTTCGGGTCGCGTTTCCGCGGTTTGGCAGAGCTCCTGTCGCGCAGTGCTTCGTGCGCAGACCGCTGGTGTCGCGTCGGCGGTGCTGACCGCGTGGCCTTGCCCGCCCGCACTCGCACAGACCGAGCCGCCGAAGCCCGCGCAGGCCCAGACTGTCGACGTCGAGAAGCTGTTTCCGAACGACCGGGGCGCACAGCGAATGACAAATGTCGCCGGCGAGGGGCTTTCACTCGCTTCGGGTTTCGCGGACCAAGCGCCCGACTGGGCGGAATGGTGGTCGACCGAGGAGGTCATGCTTGGCCTCGGTATTCCGAGGGAACGCGCGGCGGCGGTCGAGGCGCTGCTCGAGGTGCGGAGGCAGGCGAGGATCGCTGCGATCAAGGCAATCGAGACTTCGGAGGCGGGCGTCAAGTTCGGAGAGGCGGCCCGCGCAGCGGGGGCGGACGACCCTGCAGCAAAGCCGCCCTTGGAGGTGCGCGCCGAAATCGCGCGGCTTGGCGCGCGCGCCGCGCTGCCGGCGTTCGACGCGATCATGGAGATAGACCGCGGCTTTGCGGACGATTGCGCTCGGCTCGTGGCGCCTGACACGCAGCCGGAGCCGGACGAGGCCGCCCTCGAGCGCATGCGTTTGGGCGTCGCAAGGCTGCGTGGATTCGACCCGGCGCTGTCGCGGATGAAGCTCCTGAATACTGGCGTCGAGCTCGCGATCCACGCCGCGCCGCTCCTCGAGCAGGCGGGCGATTCACGTCAGGCGATCGCGGACGAGATCGCGGCGTGGCGGCAGGCGGTGGCGCCGTTGCTCGATGCGTTCGAGCGGCAGCGCGCAGAAACCGTGGCTGCGAGCGCGTCCGACCAGTCGCTTGAGCAGAAGATTCGGCGCCGCAGTGGCTTGGGCGATCGCGCCCGGACGATTCACGCCGATCTTGTCACCGCGACGGTGCGGTCTGCGCGAAGCATTGCGGAAGTCGTGCTCGAGCGGGATCCAGACCGGGCGAACGCATGGCTGCGTTCGGTGTATCGCGCGCTCTCGCCCATGAATCTCGGTGCGACGTGCGGCGACGCCGCGCTCGAAGAAGCCCTGCAGATCGCCGCGGATTCAGGCGACGAAGGCAGGGAATGGTCTGCCGCGTTGGCCTTGATCCGCACGGAGAACCTGCGGGCTTGCGCCCAGCTCGAGGGAGCGCTGATCGACGCGTGCGTGCGCGCGATCCGCGATCGCGAGCGCATGACGGAGGTCATGGTGCAGACGGGTCCTGTCTTTGAGATCAACACGCGACGGTCGACCCAGTCCGACGCGGTTCTTGAACGCGCGAAGTCTGTTGTTCCGTCCGCGCTGCACGCGGGGCTCGACCGCGCGTGTCGATCTGCGCGCAATCGGGCTTGTCATCTCATTCCTGCGCCCTAACTTCCTAGGAGATACACATGATGACCCACAACGGTGTTTCGGCTTGCATGTTGGCGGTGGTTGCTGGTCTTGCGCTGGCTGGACCGATTCCATATCCCTCCCGATGGGACTGTCCCGGGCCTCGTCCCGCATAATGATCCGCAACGGTTGATTCCAACCGTCGACCCGAGACCCGGGGGCGGCCTGCAAGTCGTCGAGGACTGGTGGGCTATCTGCACGGTGATTGGTCAGTGCGCGGAACTCGGTACGAAGTGTCCGCCCGTGAATCCCTACCTGGGACCACAGGATCCCTCCAATCCTCCTCCGCCCGTCATGGCGATCTGGTGTATCAGCACTCTGTCGCGCGGGGAGTGTGAGTTTTCATGGACGAGTGACTGTGTCCTCACATCCGGACCTGCGGTGTGCGGCGCGCAGGCGACGGGGAGATGCAAGTTCTTCTATGACGGCGTGTTCGATCGTATCGATCCAAACACCGTGGTGTTCACCGGCAGGATGTGTCCCGCAACCCGATGCCAGTAGCGTGTGTGCGATCGCTCATCGAGCCGATCTCGCGCAGACCGTCCTCGTAGAGCGCCTTCCAGTATCCAATCCATCACGGTAGGAGGTTCACGTGTCCGGCTTCCTTGCGCTCCTTCTTACCCTTCTCCTTCAAGTCGCGTCGACCGATTCCACAAGCCCCCTCCCCCTGCGCATCGACGCGCAGCCCTTTGCATTCAGGGCAGCGATCATTCGTGCGGCTGGCCTCGTTCCCGAGACGCTGGATCCGACTCGAGGGACTGTCTTCGAAGGCGCACACAGCGGCCCACGCTGGCTTCTTGTCTCAGAGAGTTTCCGTGCGGCGTGCGATGGCGAGCGAATCTGGCGGCGCGACGGCGCGACCGTGTTCGTGGAGCCGATTTCGAATCAGAGTTCCGTTCCGCTGGAGGCATGGGTGCTGCCATACCTCTTGCAGACGGGAGACAGGCTCACGAGCCGCTGGACGGATTCGCATGGCCGATGGACGCCTTCAAGTCGGAACGCCGAAGTGTCCGCACCGTCTGCCGAGGAACGACGAATCACATATTCGTGGAACAGCGGTGGTTGGCGGGAACAGCGTATGCTGAGTTTCAGGCGCTACGACAACGGTTGGTTTTGCTTTGAGGACACGAGCGAGGGTTTGGCGGGTGATCGGTCGAACGGCCGCTCCGTGTATCGCATGTCGGACCCCGTTGTCGTTGGAGCAGGATTGTGCGCACGCCGCTTGCACTCGCAGGGCTGGATTCTCTCGGAGCGAGATCCGGCCGTGCTCGAACCCGCGAGTGGATTCGTCGGGGAGTTGCTGAGTGCGGAGCCTCTTGAGGCGGCTGAGTTCGACGTTCGGCTCGCGAAATCGATCGCGATCGCCACCGGCGACCGAGTGATCGACCGCACCCGTCCTGCGGTACTGACCTTTATGGTGGGTGCGCGTGCGGCCGACTTCGATGGCGTCGGCTACGAGTTCGCGACGGCTGTCGCCACGCCACCGACAGACTCGGAGCTGATGGACTTGCTTCGGAGCGCGAAGAGAGACGCCGGGCGTGACCAGAGAACGGTGCCGGCTGGGGGCGCACGGCCGCCGGGTGGCGGCGCCCCTGCGATTCGCGCATCCGGTGCCGTGACCTCAAGCGGGGTGCTCATCGAGCCAGGCCGGCAGCTCGACCTCGGGATGGTTCGTTTCGGCGAGAACCCCGCGCAAG
>JBIKXP010000043.1:0-18468 GCA_044355685.1 Phycisphaerales bacterium | reverse complement strand
CGGCGCGTCGTGCATGTAGCGAAGCTCGTCGCCGGAGCGGCCGTACTCGCGCGAGAAGTCGGCGGTCACCGGGTCCATCGCCGCGATCTCGGCGCGAATGCCGAGGAGCTCCATGTACACGCTCCACGGGTGCGCGACCGGCGCCTGCAGGAGGTCGAGCATGCGCGTGCGGAACCGCGCAAGCGCCGCGAGGCGGATGACCTGCGCGAGCTGGTCCGGGGTCGGATCGAAGCGGTTGTACCCACCGGTCTCGAGGCTCTTGCCGACGTCCTCGAGATGGCCGCCGACCGCGCGCAGGAGATCGGAGAGGAGGTCCTTGATCGGCGCCGCGAGCGCGTGGCGCAGGTGGAGCGACGCGGGCACGAAATCGGGGTCGATGATCGGGGTGGCCGTCACGTCGCGCTCGCGCGTGCGAATGCGCAGGAGCGGGAACGTGTCGAACCCGTCCGGCGCGTCGCCATCGGTGATGAGCGACAGGTTGTAGCGCCGCCCGGCAAGGGTCACCTTGTTTTCCGATTGGTTCTCATCGTGCAGCTCGACGTCCTCGACGAGGAAGCGACGCCGATGCGAGTCGGCCACCACGGCGCCGGTGCGGCTGACGCGGAAGGCGTTCGGCCGACCGGGCTGCAGCTTCGGCATGGCCACGTAGACCGTGAACCCCGATGGGTTCTTCGCGAGGATCGACTTGAACGCGAGCTCAGGGAGCACGGCGTTCTCGGGGACGCGCACGATGGCGCCGTTCGGCATCACGAGCGTGAGCTGGGTGATCAGCAGCTGGTGCGTCTGCAGCTTGGGCTCGTCCCACGCGATCGACAGCAATCCGTGCGGATAGGCGCTGTTCGCAGAGCGCTCGAAGGCCGCGATCGACTCGGCGGCGCGTTGGAGCTGCTGGAACTGGTGGGGTTGGAGGAGCTGGCCCTCTTCCCAGTGGACGCTCAACGGGGATTCGGTCTGGACGCTCACGGATGTCTCCCTGTCGTTGCGGCGCGGGCCTCGGTGGCCGGCAGCCTCTTCCTGCTCGATCAAAAGCCGACTCGTCAGCCAGCTCGCCAACCAACTTTCCAGTCGCGTGCGCGGTCACGCCGCCATCGAAGGAACAACAGCAAAACCGGGGCTTCGACTCGGTGGGAAACGGACGATTTGACGACGCCGCCACCTCAATCGGAAGCGCCGTCAGGCACACATCCACCTGCCGCGACGCACAACACACCGGACGCGCCGCGCGGCGCGTCCGCCTCCTTCAACTCTCGGTCATCCGTGACCGTCAGCCGCGATCGACACCCCGAAAAGGAGCGATCGCCCAACACACCCACACCGGCGACAGCCCTATGGCAGCGCCGACCGCCCGTCGGGGCGGACACACCGGAACGGTCCGCAGGCGGACCGTCGTTCTATCAGGCTACCTCAGGCGAATGCGCACGTCACGCCGCCAGACCATCAATTCAGCCACTGTCGGAGCAACCACACCCGAGTCGACTCCTCGGACTCGCCGAAGCCCTGCCGCGCGTACGTGGCATAGCGCTCCTTGTACTGCTCCCAAATCTTGTCGTAGGCCATCGCACCCATCAGGGTCTTCGGCGCGTTCTTCTCGAAGTCCTTCGGCGCGAGTCGGTCGGCGAGGCTCTTGAGCCGACGGCAGAGGTCCGGCAGACGGCGGCTGAGCTGCCGATAGGGCTCGAAGTACTCGTCGACGTAGTCGTGCAGCCGATCGGCCTCGCGGACGCCGGCGAGGTAGTTCTTCAGTTCCTCGACCGGGGCACGGCGGCTGTTCGGCAGCACCGCGCGAATGGCCTCCGGCAGTCCGTGCGCGTTCTGCTCGCCCTCTTCCGACATGCTGGCGACGGCCTTTGCGAAGTGCCCGAGCGCGATCGCGAGCGAATCGGCCGTGAGCAGCGATCTCTTCAGTCCCTGACGGGCGAGGGCGGCCTCGACCTCCGAGACGGACATCGGCTCGGACCGACGGCCGGTGGTCTGGACGCCGAAACCGGCGGCGAGCGCCAAGAACGCCTCATCGCTGATCGCGGCACCGGAGTTCACAGGCACCCGCGGGGGCTGCGGCGCCGGTTGTGGAGGCGGCTCGGGCGCGCGCACAGCGACCGGCTGCGGCTGCGGTGGTGGAACCGGGGGCAGCATGTCGAGCGCGCGCATCTGCTCGAGCAGGCGGCGGCGATCGACCGGGGTCAGCTTCTGGATGCGGCCAACGATGTCCTCGACTGGGTCCTTCGGCGGCTCCTCACGGACGGGGAGCGGCGTCGGGGCCGCGGCAGCGGTCGATGGCGAACCGCCCTCCGGCACCGCCGCCACGACGGCTGCGGCGAACTCCTCGACCGCAAGCGAAACCGAAGACGCCTGCCTGCTCAAGTACTCACGGATGCGACGGCGTCGTTCCGAGGGATCGAGTCCCTCCCAGGCGAACGCCGCTGCGCGCATCTCGCCAAGCGAGGTCGAGACGAGGTCGTCCAGTTGGTTCGCCATATGAGGAATCGTCCGGGAGGCGAGAGCCTAGCCGAACGCCGCCTTCTGTCAAACCTTGTGGCTCCGATCGCACCGCACGTGACCGACCGGACGGCGGCCGGGCGGGGCCCTGGGGAAGCCACCTCCCTTGCTGAGAAGCCCGCGCTTCGAGGCAAAGGCTGCACAGGCTGCGCAGAGCGAATCGCAAACATTCGAGAAATGCTGCTTGAGGCGCAGGACCCTCCTCGTTCCGACGATTCAACCGGTGGCGGACGGTCGCCGATGGGCGGCCGAACCAAACGGACACTGGGATTGGCAACGGGATTGGAAAAAGGAGCCTCACCATGAAGTGCAACGCCATCAACGCCACCCTCGCGCTCGCCGTCCTCGGCTGCGTGAACCTGCTCACCGGCTGCAAGGCGGCCCCCAATGCCACCGAACCGACTCAGGCGACGCTCTATCGGACCTCGCCGGTCCTGCTTGAGCCGGAGCAGCCTGCGCCGATGCGCATCGTGCTTGCCGCCGGCGACCAGATCGGCTTCCAGCTGCATGAGGCGTACCTGGCTCGGGCGGAAGGGCACGCGGCCCCGATCGCGGAGCCGGTGGTCGTGGCGCAGACCGCGCCGTGAGCGCTGACCGAAGCGCGCCGAACGGGTAGCATTGGGCTTTCTTCCCGCTCAGCTCGATCTCCGAGGGCAAGTTGCCGCACGGGGGTCGCGTCGGCGGCGCACGAGGGTCGCCATTGCCATCAGGAAGCGGAACGCATGCACCTGCGAAGCCTCAAGGAGGCCTTTCGCTCGTCCCCGTTGAATCGGGCGGCGGGCTGGTGCGTCTCCATGCCGCCATCGACCGAGCGGCGACCGATGGATCACGTCCCTTTGTGACGGTCGCGGAGACGCCCGACGCGCTCGGCGTGCTGGGCGCGCTCGCCGACGCCAGGACGGTGCCTGTTCGCTGGGTGGTGATCTGGATGGCGAAGGCGCCGTCGGTCTTCCTCGGCGGTGATTCGCTGGACGAACCAGCTTCGAACGTGGAGATCGAGCGGCGCTGGAATGCGTCGTGGAGGGCGTGGGATAGCACCTCCGACGCGTCGCACGCGATCGTTTCCGCGAATCCGTCATTGCCGTCGCCGGCACTCCTCCTGAGCGCCGAGGGCCACGCGCCGAAGGCGCTCACAGCCGGACGCGATCCGACGCCGCTTGAACTCTGCACGGACGACGCGTTGCTCGAGGCGAACGAGCTCCCCTCCTTCAGCCGTTCGACCTACCGCTTCCTTGCGTCGCGTCCCGCACACGGTTCGCCGCGCTTCTACTGGCTCAGCGGCGGCGACGCGCCCATCGGCGGAACCACCCCTGTCACCGATCTACTTCGCGATCACCCGGACCGGGTGCTCTTCAACGCCGGCGTCGGGCTCCTCGGCGCGGGTCCGATCCGCATCACGCCCTACCACCCGGTGCAGTACGTCGATCTTGCAGCGATGCTGCATGGGGAGGCCGCGCGGCCTGGTCCGCGCGGCGGAGAGCCGTTGGTGCTGCCGGGTGGGTCTGCGCTGCTACAGGCATGGGGCGCCGCGTCCAAACTACGCACGAGGCCGACCGACGCGGGACGCATGTTCGGAAGCCTCGACGGCGCCCCGGTTCGGAACCTCGAGGCCTTGTCGCTCCGGCTCCGCGCGGTGGCGGACATGATCGCCGCCGTCCGCGAGGCGACGGATCGCGGCGGGCAGCCGCTGTTCAATCTTTCCGCGGACAGCTTCGCAGCCGACATCGACTGCCTCGCCGAGGGTCTGCCCTTCCTCTGGCAGACCCGTGTCCGGCTCGCGCGGCCCGGAGTCGCCCGCACGTTCACGGTGGATGCGGACCCACCGCTGCGTCTCTTCAGCCGGCCGCCAAGCGCGGGGCTCGACTCGCTTGTGCCGACCGAGCCGGCGGTTGCCTTCCTGACCGAGGCACTGCTCCTCGACGTCGCGGACGCTGGAGCCGGCTCGATCACGCTGAAGGTGCAGTTGGTTCCGCGACAGCCTGTGTCGATCTCGCAGACCGATCTCCTGCGCTTCCACCTCCGCATAGGCGACAAGCAGATCCCCATCCTCGCGCGTCCGCTGCGCGCAATGACGGGGCGCCAGCCCTTCGAGGCTCGGTCGATGCCTTTCGCGCCCCCGGCCGATCGTCCCATGCGCGCCGGCGCGCAGGTCAGCATGCTCGTCGAGACGATTCCACTCGAGGGTTCGCCGCACGATCTCTACGCGCTTTTCATCCTCGCCTGCCGCATGCTGCTCGCCGGAGGTCACCCGACGACGCACGCCGCGGCGAGCGAGATCGAGGAAGCCGCCACCATCGCGGCGCTGAGGGAGGCTGTCGGCGCCGACGGCACACGCGACGCCCCCGCGCGCGGCCCGCTCTTCGAAGGTGCCGCCGGGTTCCCGAAGGTACTGAGGCCGGCTCCGCTCGCTCTCAGCGAGGGAACGCCGGACGCTTGGCCGGAAGGGGTGTCGATGGAGCTTTGGTCGGACGTGCTGCGCGCGCTCGTCACGCTGCGGCACGGGTGGCCGGGCTGCCCCTGCCGCGACCTCGCGCACTTCGATCCGGACGATCCCGGCCGCGTCTTCGACGCCCCGTTGGCGGCGTTCGAGGCGCTCGTGCGCAGGGCCCGCACCACGCTGCTCGGCCAGCGCACGATCGACGCGGAGATCCGTTCGGTGGCGCTCGAACTCGCCGCCGGCGAGAGGCGCCGCGGCGTCGCATCCGAGCCGTAGCGCGCGGCAAGCGACCGAGTCGAATCGTTCCACGCGCCCTGCCCGCGCTTTCGGGGCTGTATCCTGCCGGGAACCTAACCGGAGGATCCCCTTGAACGTCGTGAACCTCGCTCGGAACTGGACCGCCATTCTCATCGGGCTGATCGGTGCCGCCGTCCTGCTCGGCGGTTGCGCCAAGCCATTCATCGCGCGCGACATCTACTACGACAACACGTCCGACACCGTGACGGAGCGGACGGAGGTGGCGTTGGTCGCGCTCTCCCAGGACGAGTTCCAGTCGGTCGGCACGTCGGGCAAGCCCGCGGCCGAGCGCAGCGCCGAGTTCCGACGGAAGTTCGAGAACGAGTGGCGCGATCGGTCCGTCGTCGTCCCGCTGCTTGGCTCGCTCGAGAGCCATCGGATCATCGGCAAGGACGACGCGGCGTGGAAGCGATTCAGGGCGGCGACCGATCCGAAGGGAAACCCCGCGGAATGGTGCGCCTTGATCGTGGTGTCGAAGAACTGGAAGGATGGCGACAGGTGGTCCTCCGCCTACCGAGCCGCTCCAGAGGACGAGATTCCGGCGGATCGTCCAGCCGTGACGTTCAAGTGGACCCTCGACAAGCCAGAGGGCGCGGGCGCTCCGGTTTGCCTGTCGAAGCAGAACTGATCTGCACAGCGCCTTCGCAACGGCGACTGGGCGAGTCTGGGACAGACGCGCATGCGAATCGGCGACCGTGACTTTCCCATCGACCCGCGTGCGCTCGAGAGCGGTTCGATCTCTTGGGCCGGAGGAGTCGCCACGGCCGGCTGTCCCCTGCGCGCCGTCCGACGTGTGGAGGAGTTGGATGCCGCGGCCACATTGCAGGCCGCGCTTGCCGAGGCGGGCGAGTCTGCGGCGCGTTGGTGCGGTGCAACGACGGGCACAACCGAGGACGCTGGCCGCGAGATCTTCTACGTCCTGAGCCGCGTGCCGGACGGCGCCTCCTCGCTCGCCGCTTTCCTCGAGGCGGAGTCCAACGCTCCGGCGGGCCTCACCGAGACGCGCCGCGCCGGGATCGCGTGGTCTGTCGGCGTTGGAACGCTTCGCGCCCTTGCCGACATCCACGAGCGCGGCATCCACCACGGCGAGCTCTCTCCCGAGAGCGCGATGCGCGACCGGATCGTGGTCCGTCCGCGTCCGGACGGCACGCTCGACGTCATGCTGCAGTTCCCCTCGCCGCGCCTCGCGAGGCTGCTGCAGGAGGAGCGGCAATCGGAGGTGGCGTCTCCGGACCAGACGGACATCGTGCGTCTTGCGCATGTCCTTCGCGCCGTGCTTCATGGCCGCGACGCGCTCGATCCAGACACCAGCATCGACGAGATGCTGCTGTCGCGATTGTTCGGCGAGAACGCGGCCGCTTGGAAGAGTTTCTTCGACGGTTGTGCTCGCGGCGCACTCCACGGCGACCCTGCGTTCGTGCGCGCACAGCTCGCGCTGCTCTCACCGGCGAAGCCCGCCGAAGGCGGTTCGGCCGCCGCGCGCGACCTGAAGTTCCGCTTGGGCCGGACATTCGCCCAGCCGGTGGTGCGGTTCGGTTCGATCGGCGCTGGCATCGCGGTGGTCGGCATCGTGGCGGTGACGACGATGTGGAGCAGGATCTTCCCCCCCGTGCGCTGGAACGTGAGCGTGGTGGGGCCCGAGTCCGCCGACTCGCAAGACGCCCGCCTGAAGGAACTCGGTGCGATGCGCGTTCGGGTCGCGCGGGAAAGCGCAGGTGAAGGCGCTGCGAAGGAGGGTGACTCGCAGGATCCCACTGAAGTCATCGGACTCTGCTATCGCGAGGGCGATGCCGAGCCCTTCGCGCGGCTCGAGTTCGACTCGCAGGGCGAGCGGGAGTGGCGTGCGGATCCCCTGCCCGACTCCGATCGTCCCTACGAGGTTCGCTTCAAGCAGGCAGGATTCGTCGTGACCAACGGCGCTGTGAAGGTCGAGGCAGAGGACGCGAAGCCGACATATCTGATCGACGACAAGTCGAGGATCTCCGACGACGATGGTGTGGTCCGGCTTCTGGTGAGCGGCGTCGACGTCGACTCGGGTGCGATCGTGGACCCTGTGGTCTCAATCGAAGGAAGGGCCGCGACGCTCCGTCTCGCCGACGAGCAGCCCGCGCCCGGAGACGACGCCGGGCCGCTTGCGTCGACGCGGGCCTGGATTGCGGAGGTCGATCTCTCCGATCTCCAGACGCCGACGGGGGACGTGCGCGTCTACATCAAGGTCGGCGAAACCGTCCTCGGAAGAGAGAAGCGCGCCCAGGTGCGCTCGATCCCGTTCGAACTGAAGCGCGACCAAGCCGCGGATGCCAACCCGGAGGAGGGTGCGCGCATCACGCTTCAGCTTCAGCCGAAGAGGAATCGGACCATCGGTACGCGCGAGCGGTCCGCCGTCATCCAGTTCAGTCGCGATGGCCTCGCCGAGCGCACGGTGAAGTTCGACGGCGGCAAGGCGACGATCGAGCTGCCGCAAGCCGATGGCGAGTACACGGTGACGGTCGCCGTCGCGGGACTCAAGGACGTGAACCTCGAGATTCCAGTCTCTGCCGACGACGATCCATCCGCCTTCACGCTGACGGTGGGCGAACCGCAGCCGCCGGAGAGCCCCCGGTCGGCAACGGTCCGGGTCCCGGTGAGGATTCGTGCGGAGGATGTCGACACGGAGACAGGCGCTCTGGCACGCCCGCGGCTCTTCGACGGCGATTCGCAGCTGGCGTTGCGTGACGTCCGCGAGGAAGCGGCTTCGCCTCGCGACGGCGTCCGTGGTGCGCGGGCGTGGAGCGGCTTCGTCGAACTCGTGCGTGCCGATGCGGACCGGCGCGCGACGCTCACGCTGCGCTCGGATGGGGCGGCGGGCACGCAACTCGCGACGGCAAGCGAAGTGCGGGTCGTCGCGCTTCCCAAGCCGGAGCCTGTGACCATTGCGAAGGCCGAGACGAAGAGCGACGGTGTTGGACCGACGACGGTCGGCAGCACGAAGGAGACCGCAGCGGAGCCGACGACCCGGCCCGCGATCGCGACGAAGGAGGGCGCAACGGAGACGGCCACTGGAACGGTCACCGCGGCGACGGGGGACCAGCCCAAGACAGACACCACGACCGGCCCAAAGGACGAACCGACGACGCTGAAGGAACCGGAACCCGTCGTCGAGGTGGTGCCTCCGCCTCGACCGGGGCCGCCACTCGCCCGCGTCTCGTCTCCGAAAACCGATGAGAATCAGTCCGTCACGATCTCGGTGTATGCGGAAAACCCCGAACTTCCGCTTGATGGCGCTGCGCTTGGCGCGGTCAGCTGGCGGCTCATCGACGCACCTCCGCCACTACGGTCGTCGATCGTGTCGCAGCTCGACGTGATCAATCGCGATCCGGAGCGCGACGGGTCGATCCGCGCGCCTGAGTACAACGCGCCGTATCGAATGACCCTTGAGCTGAAGAGCAGCGATCCGGCGTTCCCTGAGCCGTCGCGAGTCGTCATCGATGTCGGCGCGAAGGACGATGGCAGCGTCGAGGATCGCGTCGTGAACTCGAAGGGTCAGGCACTTCGCCCGAAGTCCGATTCCGACGCTGCCGAGAACGAGGTGTCGGACGGTGTGGTCAGGATCGAAGTTCGCGTGGTCGACCCAGACTCGACCATCGATGTGCCGCCAGTCGTCGTGAACGGCGAACCCTGGTCCGACTTCGGCGAGCGAGCCGACGCGACGTCGCGGCCGGCAGGCGAGAAAGTGTTTGTCGGTGACATCCGCATCGCAGGCGGCGCTCGCAGCGAGATCATGGTCAATGGAAAGACCTACGTGGTTCGATGGGACCCCTCGAGCCCGAGCGACGCGGGGATCACATGGGTCGCGTTCAGCGAGCTGCCGGACGGCTCGTGGCTGTCGGCGCCGATCGGGTTCGCCGCCGGCGAGTTCAGCGGCGCCACGGAGGCGCAGGCTCTCAGCGGCGCGCAGCTTGCGCAGTTGCTCGAGCGGTTCAACGGCTCCGGCTTCGATGCCCGGCTGGCAGATGTCGACGTGGTGTCCGCTGCGATGAAGGCGCGGCCGGACGCGCCCAGTCTCGACGCGATCGTGCACAGCCTCGTCGGTGCAAGCAGCGTCCGCACGTTGCGAACGAACTCCAACAATCCGAGCGTGGCGTGGATGAACGCCGCCCTGCGCGACGCCGTGCCCAACTGGGGCGCCGTCCCGGTGACGCTTGACCGAGACGTCGACCGCGCCTTCCGCGCGACCTACTGTGGCGATGTCGCGAACCCGCAGATTGTCGGGTTGCCGGTGAAGTCGCTTGATATCTCGGGCAGAGACTCGAAGAAGAACGTTGCGCTGTTGCGCGCCGCCTTCGACGCGCTCTGGTCGGGCGGCATGTGGAACCCGCGGCTATTCCCATCGGAGACGCCGGTCAAGGTCGCCTATGCTCGCGTGGTCCTCGTGAAGAAGAAGGCCCCGTAGGCCCATCGCGGACGAGGTGTGCGTGACGCACTACGCAGGAGTATGTTGCCGCCATGCACCGATCTCCAGGCGTCATCGCGATTCCCACATCGTTGCTTGCGCTCGTCACCGCGTGCTCGGCGCCGCCTCGCGCCGAGCCAGGCGACGCGTCGGCCGCGGCCGCGGCCGCGGAAGACGCCCTCGTCGCACGCGCCCGTTCGCTTCAGGCGCTTGCGTTCCGCATGGCCGATCGCTGGTGCGCTGCGCTCGATGAGGCTGCGGCGGCGGTGCCGAAGACGGCTGCGACCGACTCGCGCGCGGCGCTTGTCGACGCACTGCGCGACAGTCGGTCCGCCGTGCTTGCGATCGGTTCCGGCGCGGACTCTGGCGAGGCCGTGCTCGACCTCCTTCTCCACGCGACGCTGCAGTGCTGGACGCTGCGCACGAACCCGGCGGGAAACGGCGTCGCGCGCGAGGACGCCGAGCGCGTGCTCGCGTCGCTCGAGCGCGCCCGCGAGGAACTCTGGTCGAGCGCCTCACGCGACCTCGGTGCCGCCCCGACCGCCGAACTTCGCCTCGTGATCGACGCCTGGGTGAAGGCGCGCCCCGACGAGACGCGCATCGCGCGTGCGCGGATCGGCGACCTCGCCTCGGAACGCGGCGCGCTGCAAGCGCCCGACCGCGAGCGGGCCGCGAGATTGATCGCATCGAGCGAGGCCGCGGCGAGCGTCGATCGCACCGCGCGCACGTGCGACGAGCGCGCGCTCTGGTACCTCTCGCACTACCCCGCGCTTCTTGGCGCGCAGGCCGACGCCACCGCATCGCGCATCGCGCGGAAGGCGGAAGCCGACGCCCGCGCGGGCCGCGAGGAACTCGCACGCGCGGTCGCAGCAGAGCGTGCAGCCTTCGCCGAGGCGCTGTCGGAAGAACGCAAGGCGTTGGCGGCCGCGCTGACCACCGAGCGGAAGGCGATCGCCGCGGCGCTGTCGGAAGAACGCGCGGCCTTCGCGGAGACGCTTGCGAAGGACCGCGCCGCGCTCGTCGATGCGCTCGCGAAGCAGCGCGAGGAGACGTCCACCGACCTCGCGCGCGAGCGCGAGGCGATGGTCGCAGGCGTCACGAAGGCTGTCGACGCAAGTTCGGCGGCCGCCGCCGTCGAGCGCGAGGCGCTCACGAAGTGGGCGGGCGAGGAGCGCGCGGCCTTCGCGGAGGACCTCGAGACGCGGCTTCGCGCGCTTGTCGACCGAGGAATCATGGGAATCGGCATCGTCGCCGGCGCGCTGCTCGTCGGCCTCGCGGCGCTGAGATTCATCCCGTCGCGCGGTCGCGCGCCGAAGTCTTAAGACGACGCCTTTCGAAAGAGCGCAGCGGGCGAGTTCCGAAGAACCCGCCCGCCGCCGGAGCGTGGCAATTCTCGAATGCTGCCTGAATCAGGCATCGGATCAGGTGCTCAGCGCCAGCTCCTCGCCGGCCGCACGCCGGTCGGAAACGAGTTCTGATCCGACACAAGGTCGGGGTTCAACGACGCGCGGCTCGAGGACCTGCAGCGGCCGTACCAATCGAGCCATGAGCCGCCGCGCATGACGCGCTGGGTGCCCGTCGCCGGACCGGTCGGGTCGAACTGCGCGTCTGCCGCGTACGGTCCATACCAATCGGCGACAAACTCGCGAACATTGCCCGTCATGTCGAAGAAGCCGAGGCCGTTCGGGGCCCGCTGGCCTGCCCCGCACTGCGGGGGGTTTTCGATGTTGGTGCCGAGGCAGCCGATCACCCACTTCAGCGACTCCAGGTTGCTTCCGTCGATGTAGTCGGGGTTGCCGTTGTTCGCGGCGTGGTACGCGGTCGCGGTGCCGGCGCGGTACGCATACTCCCACTCCGCCTCGGTCGGGAAACGAAGCCCGTAGGACTGGAGGATCGGCCCGAGCTGGTTCCAGCTGTACCGAGTGACCGGCGTGGTCAGTTGCGGGAAGGCGCCGTTCGGATGCTCCGAGTTCTTCCACTCGTAGCGCGCGAGATAGAAGGGCTCGGTGATGGTGACCGGATGCACAGGAAGCTCGTCGTCGCTGCACGCGAAGTCCTCTGACGCAGAGCAACCCATGTTGTAGGTGCCCTCCGGAACGAGCAGCATCTCCATGCCGGTGTACGAGTGGCGCACGCGCGCGGGGAGACCCGACTTCGCGATCTTGTCGCGCATCTGGGCGTTGTAGACGATCGTCGGATCCGGCTGGTTGTCGAGGATCATTGCCCAATCCTCGATGTAGGCGTATTGAAACGACTGCGACAGCGTCGCGACCTGGAGTCCGGAAGGCCCAGGCCGGGTGACATAGATGTCGATGGGATCCGAGCCGACGCCCGACTGCGGAAGCTGCACTTGGATCTCGCCCCACTTCTTGCTGACGATGGTCGCTTGATTGGCGCTCCCGGGAGACGGGGGATACTGACCACCGAAGTACACCCCTGTCACATCCGTCAGGTTCTGGCCCGTGATCTTGATCAACGCCCCGCCGGTTCCCGGCCCCCGCTTCGGGGACACGCCCGTGAGAACCGCGTTCGACGGAATGCTCTTCGCGACTCGGAGACCGAGCGCGCCGGGGATCGTCGTGCCCGTCGTCGCCCGCATGTACGCGGATGCTTCGGTCAAGTCGGTGGTGCTCCAGCTGCCGCCACGCACCACTTTCTCCACTCCGGAGGCCGGCCCCTGCGGGTTGTACGAGTTGCCCGCACTGGTCGCGTAGTAGTCGGCCTGGTACCAGTCGCTCGTCTGCTCGGCGACATTTCCAGCCATGTCGTAGAGACCAAAGCCGTTTGGAGCGAGCTGCGCCACGGGCTGCGATGCGCATGGCCCGCAGAACCATCCCGGCAGCGCCGGAGCGGTGGGATCGTCGGAGCCGGTGTAGAACGCCGTCTGCGTCCCCGCGCGATACGCGTACTCCCACTCCGCCTCAGTGGGCAGCCGGCAACTCGTCATGGTAAGGAAGAAGTCCTGAAACCACGGGAACAGGTTCTCGACGGGATGACTGTCCGTCGCACCGGGCGAACTCCCCTGGTTGGCCGAGGTGTTCGGCAGCAAACGCGAGGTGAAGTGCGACTGCTTGATCTCGGTCTCGCCGATGTAGAACGCGGGCATGTCGATGGCGAGCGCCGGAAGGGCGTCGTTGGGGCATGTGGTGCCAGCCACGGGCTGCGTGCAACCTCGGAAGAACGTTCCGCTCGGCACGAGCACCATCGGGATCGGTTCGCCCTGAAGCCCGTTGTTTCCTGCCAGCACGCGCCACGGCAGGCCTGATGCCTCGATCGCCTCGAGCACCGCAGGGTCGGTGACGACCTTCGGGTCGGGGAGTTCCTCGACGACGGTCGCCCAGTCGGGCGCCAAGGTCGCCGTGTAGGTGAACGCGTCGTCGAGCGTGGTGGAGCCCGAGCCGTCGGACTTGCTGACGGTGACATCAAACACGCCCGGATCAAGCGGCGGCGCTGTGACGATGATCTGGCTATCGCTCGCAGAACGCACGGCGGCAGACTTGGTGCCGAACATCACCAAGCTGTCCTGCAGGTTGCTGCCGGTGATGACGACATCGACGCCGCCCCAGCGTGGCGCGGTCGCGGGCGCGATCGACTTGACGATCGGGTCTTGCACGCAGCTCTCGCCCCAGAGCGAGAGCAGCGCGCCCAGATCGGCGGAATCGACCTGGTTGTCGCCGTTCAAGTCGGCGGCGCACGCCTTGCACGGCCCCCACTCTGAGAGCAGCGTGCCGAGGTCGGCCGAGTCGACGGTTCCATCGTCGTTCGTGTCGGCGTCGCAAGCCGATTGGGCGTGCGCAGCGGACGGCGCGGCGAGGACGGCGAGTGCGAGGAGGATGCTCTTCGGCGCGCGGCCGAAGACAGGGCGCATGTTCTGTCTGATGTTCTGCATATCCATGACGGACTCCGAAGTCGATTGCTCGAACTGGGCTCGAGCGGCTGCCGCCGGACGCCCAAGCGCGTCCACGCGACTCCCCGATTCCCCTTCAACACAGGAAACGCCCGGCAATCGCTCGGATGAAACTCAGGATTCTTCGCAGAGGAGCAGCGCCGCGACCGCACGCAGCGCCAAGGCGTCACCAGAACGCGACGGGCCGACCGAGAAGGCCCGCCCGTCGACAAGAAGGATGCGATGCCTTCGATTGGGTCAGGGATTCCGCGCCACGCGGAAGCCCGTGTTGGTGAAGGGCTGCTCGGGATTGTCGGCCCAGCGCGCGGCCGAGCGGAGCCAGCGCGTGATGCTGCCGGCCTGGCCTCCACGCGTGATGCGGAACTGACCCGTCGCGGGACCCTGCGGGTCGACGGTCGGGCTCGAGGCGTAGTAGGTATCCGAGTACCAGTCGTTCACCCACTCCGCCGCGTTGCCCGACATGTCGTGGAGGCCGAAGTTGTTGTCCTCGAGCTGGCCGACGGGGCGCGTCTGGAAGTTCGCGTTGGCCCCGTACCACGCGATCCAACCGACCGCGAAATCGCTGTTACCGTTGTGGAAGCCGGTCGCCGTTCCAGCTCGGCATGCGTACTCCCACTCCGCTTCAGTCGGAAGGCGGAATCCCGCGGCCTGGTTGAACGCCTGCGCTCTCGGCCATGTCACCATCTCGACCGGGCGAAGGTCCGAGTCGGCGTATCCCTGCTGCGCCGACGGGTTCATGCCCATGATCGCGACCCACTGTGCCTGCGTCACCTCGTAGCGCCCGATGTAGAACGGGCTGCTGATCGTGACCGAGTGCACGGGAAGCTCGGCCGCGGCCGCGGAGAAGTTGTCCGACGGCGAGCCGCCCATGCTGAAGGTTCCCGCGGGAATCAGCAGCATCTCGATCTGCGTGAGGTTGTCGCGCACGCGCCACGGAAGGCCCGTCGCCACGATCGCGTCGCGCACCGAGGGCTCGCCCACGATCGCGGGGTCGGGAGCCTGCTCGATGATGGTGTACCACGGCGTGACGGGCTGGTAGTAGCCGAACGCGTTGGCGAGCGTCGAGGTGCCGCCAGGCGTCGTGACCGACACGTTCGCGGGGCCCTCCACGCCCGCAGGCGTGATGGCGATGATCGTGGTCGAGTTCACCAGCGTCACGCCGCTTGCGGCGACGCCGTCGAAGGCGACCGCGCTCGCGCTCGTCAGGTTCGTGCCCTTGATCGTCACGGGCGTGCCGCCAGAGACGGGGCCGACGAGCGGCGAGATCGACGCGACCACGGGTGCAGGTACGAAGTAGGTGAACGAGTCATAACGATAGGTCCAGGCCGTCGTGAGCCTGTCCATCACGCCGATCGACCCCGTGCCCGCAGCGCCCGGAGGCAGCGTGAAGACGATGGAGCGGTCGTTCACCGACGTGATGTTCTCGATGTAGCTGGTGCTCCCGCCGCTGTAGACGGCGATGGCGCTTACGCAGTTGAAGCCGCTTCCGGTGATCGTGATGGTCGTGCCGCCGGTCGTCGGACCGGTTGCGGGCGACACGGATGCGATCGAGATTCGGTTCGAACCTTCCACGTTCATCACGGGGCGGAAGCCGATGTCGCCTCCCGCGTAGTAGTAGTCCTGCACGCGCTTCGAAGCGCGCATGAAGTCGCAACGGAAGTACCACGAGCCGCCGCGCGTCATGCGAGAGATGCCGCTGGAATCGCCCAACGGATCCGTCTGCGCCTCGGCCGGGTACAGGCCATAGCGGTCGGCGACCAGTTCCGCGACGTTGCCCGCCATGTCGTGGAGTCCGAAGCCGTTCGCAGGCTTGAGGCCGACGGGGCGCGGCTGTCCGCCCGCGTTGGCGGAACACGGAGGAGTTGATCCCGGTGCGTTCGTGGGGTCGTTGGAGCCGAACCATCCGATCGCGTCGGCGGCGGCGGGGTCGTCGGTTCCGTTCGGGAAGTCCGCGGTCGCGTAGAAGTCGGTCGTGGAACCCGCGCGGTACGCGTACTCCCACTCTGCCTCGGTGGGAAAGCGCATGCCCGTGGTGCAGCTGAAGTTGCGCGCGTCCGCCCAGAACAGATTCTCCACGGGGCGCGTGAAGGGGTCGTACTTGGGACCTTGGAACAGCGAGGGGTTCGAGCCCATGACGGCGGTCCACTGCGCCTGCGTCACCTCGTAGCGCGCCATGTAGAACGGCTGGGTGAGCGTGACGGCGCGCACGGGAGATTCATTCAACTGGCAGTAGACGGGATCGTCGGCGGTGCATCCCATCTCGAACGAACCCGCGGGGATGAGCACCATCTCGATCTGCGTCGCGTTGTGGATGACGCGCCACGCGGAGCCCGTGGCGATGATCGCATCGCGCAGCGCGGAGTCGGTGACGACCGCAGGATCGGGGAGGGCCTCGATCAGGGTCGCCCAGTCGGGCGTGGCGACTTCCACGTAGCGGTACGCGTTCGCCAGGCGCAGGGTCGGGCCATTCTTGCCGTTCGGATACGACCACTCGAGGCTGATGAGCCCGCAGTCGCCCGCGACGCCGCTCGGCGTGTAGAAGCTGAGCGTGAAGTAGTCCTGGCTGACGATCGTGGCGTCGGCGGCCCTGCCAGCGGCGCACTCGAAGCGCACCGCGGTGACGCTGCCGAGGTTGCGTCCTCTGATCGTGACGAGCTGGCCGCCAGATGGCAGGCCGACGTCGGGCGAAAGCGAGATCGCGGCAGGTTCTTCGGGTGCATCCTTCGTGGTGCGGAACCCGATGAACGGACTGCTCGTGTTCGGATCGAACGAACGACGGCCCGATGAGGACATCAGGACGCTCTCGCTTGTGTCCGCCCCGTTCGAATAGAAGTGACCGCCGCGCGCCACATTGAGGGTGCCCTTCTTCGGACCGCGCGGGTCGAACGACGGGCTGTTCGCGTAGTAGTCCGGCGCGTAGAGGTCCCGCACCATCTCGGCGACATTGCCCCCCATGTCGCGGAGTCCGAAGCCGTTCGCAGGCTTCAGGCCGACGGGCTTCGTGTTGAAGTTCTGGTCGACGAAGAACACCCATTCGTCGATCGCGAAGGGGTCGTTGGTGCCGCCATTCGGCGCGTAGAACGCGGTGTTTGTGCCTGCGCGCGCGGCGAACTCCCACTCCGCCTCGGTCGGGAGGCGCGCTCCCGTGGAGAACGCGAAGTAGTCCGCCTCACCGAGGAAGACGCTCTCGACGGGGTGATTGTCCGCGTCTGGGTACTCGGGGCCCTTGAACTGCGAGTTGTTGACGAAGCCGTACGAAGTCCACTGCGACTGCGTGATCTCGGTGCGCGACATGTAGAAGGGCCGCAGCGTCACGGTATGGACGGGGAGCGCGTCGGCCGGGCATTCCGCGCCTTCGAGCGCGGGCGGCTGCGAGCAGCCCATCTCGAAGGTGCCGCCGGGGATCAGGATCATCTCGATCGGTTCGCCTTGGAGCCCGCCGGCGCCCGCGAGGACGCGCCACGGGAGACCGCTCGAGTCGATCGCGGCTCGCAATGCGGGATCGGCGACGACCTTCGGATCGGGGGTTTCCTCAACCACGGTGGCCCATGGGGGCGCTTCAGTTGCGGTGTACGTGAACGCGTCGTCAAGCGTCGCGGTGCCGGACGGTGCGGTCACCGTGAGGTCGAAGAGTCCGGGATCGCTGCCCGCGGTCACGATGGTGAGCGAGGTGTCGGATGCCCACAGCACGGCGGCGGCACGGGTGCCCAGCATGACTGTCTGCACCGCGCCGAGGTTGCTCCCCGAAATGGTCACCTCGGTGCCACCCCAGCGCGGGCCGATCGACGGATAGACCGACGTGATGGCCGGGCCCTGCACGCAGGTTTCGTTCCACAGCGAGAGCAATGCGCCCAGATCGGCGGAATCGACCTGGTTGTCGCCGTTCAAGTCGCCGGCGCAGCCCGAGCACGGGCCCCAGGCCGAGAGCAGCGTGCCGAGGTCGGCGGAATCGACGGTGCCGTCGTCGTTCGTGTCGGCGTCGCAGGCCGATTGGGCGTGCGCGGGCGAGGCGAATGCGGCGAGGGCGAGGGCCGATGCGACGAGCGCGGACGCTCGAAGGAGGCGGTGAGGCAGGCGGCGGGACAGGCGGGCGGCGACGACGGGTGCGTGGAGCTGATCTGGCACGGGACTCTCCGGAAAGGGGACGGACCCTCCCGAAACAGGAACCGCGGGCAGAGACCTCGGTCGAAACTGCGATATCGGCAAGCGCCGTCGCGCCCCCGCCGCCGACACCGCGCCAACCGGCGCCCGCCGACGGACCCTGACGCGAGCCACGCGAGAGTATTGGACGTGCCGCGGGCGCCGAACTCGCGCTCGGGTTCCGCGCCACGCGGAGGCCGATCATCGAACCTGGCTCTCGCGGCAACCCGCGCCGGGCGGCATGCGAGGGGTGCTGTTCGCGTTCACGGGCGCGGTTGGGCCCAGGCCGAGCAACGGCGGCTCCATCTCGCGGGCCGAACTGCGCGCGATCGGCGGAGAGGAACACGAGATCCACTCGCACACGGTGTCGCACGCGCTGTTGCCGCCGCTGCCAGACGACGCGTTTGCGCGTGAGCTGTGGGAAGGCCGGGCCGCAATTCGCACGGACTTTGGACGCGACTCGCGCGTGATCTTGTACCCGCATTGCTCATGCGATGCGCAGAAGATAGCGGCCGCTACGCGGGCTGGCTACCGGATTGCCGTCGAAGCCGACGCCGACCCGAAGTTCGGCGCTGCGCCGCGTCCGCAAATCTCGGCCCGTCCATTCGTGCGGGACGGGATTGCCAGCACGCGCGTGGGCGTGCTACACTCGACCCATCGGGCGCTTAGCTCAGCTGGCTAGAGCGCACGGATCACACCCGTGAGGTCACTGGTTCGAGTCCAGTATCGCCCACTTCATTGAACGGCCCCTGTCTGCGG
>JBIKXP010000199.1:0-5724 GCA_044355685.1 Phycisphaerales bacterium | reverse complement strand
ACAAGACAGGCACGTCGGAACGAAAAAGGCCCCGTCCTGACGGGGCCGAAAGCGTCCACGGCGGGATTCGAACCCACAACCTTTGCCTTCGGAGGGCAACGCTCTATCCAGTTGAGCTACGCGGACAGCGAGGAGAGTGTATCACGCGCCCGGCCCGTCTGGAGCAGCGGAATCCGTACACTCGCCGCATGTCCGCTCCCGACCCATCGCACGTCGCGACCCGCGCTGGCAAGGCGTCGACCCAGCCCGTGCGCGTGTTGCCGATGGCGGGCCTGACCTTCGTCTGCTCCATGGGAACGGGCGTCCTCTGGAACGCGATCTACTTCATTGCCGAGAGCGAGTACGCGTTCACGCGCACCGACACGCTGCTGCTTGCGTTCGTGAGTGGCATCTTCTACACGGTGTTCGCGGTCAACGCCGGCAGGATCGTGCGCGCGCTCGAGCGCCAGATGTCTCCGCGCAGGGCGCTTGCACTGGTGATCGTGGCGCAGGCGGTGCTTGCGCCGCTTGTACTGATGTTCCCCGGCGTCGCGACGCTGTGGATCGCGACGGTCGTGATGATGTCGCTTGGTGCACTGCAGTGGCCGATCGTCCAGCACTTCCTCGTCTCGGGGCGGCATGGTCCGTCGATGCGCAACGCGATCGGCTGGTTCAACGCGACGTGGATGGCCGCGACGGCGATCAGCCTCGCGCTCATCGGTCCGCTCGAGGCCGGCGGCCTGATGAAGTGGGCCATTCCCGCGCTCCTGCCCATCAATCTGATCGCGCTCGTCTTCCTCGCGGGCTTCCCCGCGCATCCGGCGCACCACGACGGCGCCGAGCAATCGCGGCACGTTCCCGCTTCGTATGGCCCGCTTCTTGCGGCATCGCGCGTGCTGCACCCGCTTGGGTATCTCGTGATCGGCGCGCTCTCGCCGATCCTTCCCTA
Source organism: Phycisphaerales bacterium (assembly GCA_044355685.1). GTDB lineage: Bacteria > Planctomycetota > Phycisphaerae > Phycisphaerales > SM1A02 > QWPT01. Next base: position 4,796 of record JBIKXP010000199.1, on the reverse strand, counting down.
TCTCTTCACGAGCCTCGGGACCCCGGACGCGCTGCAGGCGCCGATCGGCTCGACCTGGCACGTCGCGCGCTTCCTCGCGGTGCTCGTCCTTTGGTGGACGGCGTTCTGGCACGGACGCGCCCAGACGCTCGTGTTGGCGGGTCTGCTTCTCGCGGGTGGTTTCGCGCTCGCCGTCGGGAGCCCCACCGAGCCGCTGCTGATCGTCGGTCTGGTCGCACTCGGCGCCGGCCAGGGCATCATCTACTACAACGCCATCTACTACGGGCTTGCGCTCGGCGGCGCGAAGGTCGAGGCCGGCGGCATGCACGAAGCGCTCGTTGGTGGCGGCTACTTCCTTGGCCCGCTGCTTGGACTCGCCTCGCTGTCGCTCGGTGCTGGCGAACCGGTGTTCATCGGCCTCGTCCTCGGCGCGCTCGCGGTCGGATTCGGAGTCGCCTGTATCCGCGGCTCGCGCGTCAGGATCCAGCGCATCGCCTGAGGAATGACCTTGCCGACGACGAGGGTGTGTCCCTCGTGGCGGACGATCTCGAGATGGATGTCCTCGCCACGTCGCGTCGCGGACGCGACCGTCGCCGAGGTCGACTCCTTCGGAAACAGCGGGTCGAGTTCAGCGAGGAAGACCTTGCGCGGCGCCGGCATGCCATCTCGCGCGAGATCGGCGAAGCCCGCGATGCAGACGGCGCCCGTGACAAGGTGCGGCTTCAGGACGGCAAGCCGCGACGCCGTCACGGCGCCAAGCGAGTGTCCTAGCAAGGCGACCCGCGTCCGATCGATTGGCACGTCTTTCGCGACCTCGTCGATGAGCGCATCGAGCAGGTTGGGGCTCAGGCCAAACGCGACCGTTGGCGGGCACACCACCGCGATGCCCTCGCCGGAAGCGGCACGCTTCAGCGCTCCATCGCCGTACCCATCGAAGAACATGTTCTCGTCGCCGCCAGCACCGTGAAAGGCGATGACCAGCGGAAACGGACCCGTGCCCTCGGGCACGAACTGCCGCACCGGAAGCTCTGTGCCCAGCGCCTTGTAGATGCGCCAGACGTCGCCAGCGCCCTTGAATGGACGTTCACCGCGTTCGGCGCGCGCGAGCTCCTCCTCGAGGTCCGCGACGATCTCGATGAAGTCGGCGAGCAAGGAGACCGAGCGTGAACGATCGACCTCCTCCACGAGAAGCGCGTTGCGCGCCTCGAGCGACTTGATGTCGGCGGCATCGACGGACGCCGCGTCGGAGAGCGCTGCGATCCGTGTCGCGAAGGTCCTGCGCATCGTGTCGAGCGGCTTCGGTAGAACCGCGATCCGCGCCACGGAGACTTCGCCCGACAGCTTGAACCGCGCGCGAAACTCGACGGTGCCCGTCTTCGCGATGGCGGGAAGCGCGAAGTCCACGATTTCGTCGTAGGGAAGCGTGATCCGGCCGCCATCGAACACGGCGACCATCTCGACCGGCGGCACGCCAAGCTGCATGCGCTCGAGCTCGAGCGATTCGAGGGAGACCGTGGTCGCGACGTCGGTCACCACCGCGCGGACCGAGGGCACGTATCGGTGACCGAAGAGAAACTGCTGCTCCTCCTGCCCGTCTTCGTTGAGTCTGAGCAGTTCGCCGTGGAGTCGTGCGAGTTCAGCGAGCGCGGAGTCGAACTGCCCGGCGAAGAAGTCGCCTGTCAGTCCATCAAAGCAACGGTTCGCCCGCTCGCGGATGGTCGGCTCGTCGGGCAGCCTCATCATCAGGCGATCGATGCGCTGATATCCGGCGGCCAAGTCGCCCCTGTCGGGCGGCGGACCGAACCCGAGTGCAGAAGCACCTGCCCACATCGCGGCAACTACGCCGCACCACCAGGCGGCAACGCTCGAACGATCCGTTGAACCCTGCACGACAGCCTCCTCGAGACCTGACCACACACGGCGCGGACATGCATTTCACAAACGGGACATTGGCGTCTGCCCGGCCGGAAAGCTCCGGCGATCTCAGGTCGCGGGGGTTCGTCCCCGGCTGACCGACGAGAGCGCCGCGAGGGCGCGCGCCCGCGCCTCCGCATGGTCGATGATCGGCTGAGGGTAGCCCCCTTCCGCAGTCGAATTCGCGCCGGTGCGGCCGCCCAGCCCGGGCAGCAGACCTCCCCCTCCAGGCTCTCGGGCCGACTTGGCGTCGCAACCGGCCAGTTCCGGCACCCAGCGTCGGATGTACTCAGACTTCGGATCGAACTTCTCAGCCTGCGACGTCGGGTTGAAGATGCGGAAGTACGGCGCGGCATCTGCACCGCTGCCGGCGGCCCACTGCCAGCCAAGCGAGTTGTTCGCAAGATCCGCATCGACGAGCGTATCCCAGAACCAGCGCGCGCCATCCTGCCACGGAAGCAGCAGGTGCTTCACAAGGAAACTTGCGACCACCATCCGGACACGGTTGTGCATCCAGCCGGTGTGCCACAACTGGCGCATTCCAGCGTCGACAAGCGGATAGCCGGTCTTCCCGCGCTTCCACGCCTCGAGCGCCTTGGCATCCTGTCGCCACGGAAAGCGGGCATAGTCTGGCCGAAGCGGCGCAAGGTCGGTCTTCGGAAAGTGAAAGAGGACGTGCGTGGCGAACTCGCGCCACAGAAGCTCGGAGTGGAACTTCTGCACGCTCTCCTCGACGCTCTGGCGGCTGGCGGCGGTGTGCCAGACCCGGCGGATGCCGACCTCGCCGAAGGCCAGATGCGGCGAGAGAAGACTGGTGCCATCGGCTGCGGGTTCATCGCGCCCGACCGGATATTGCGCCAACGCGCCCGGTGCGAACAATGCGAGCCGAGCCCGCGCCGTCTCCTCGCCTGGAGTCCACATCTCTCGAAGCCCGCCCGCCCAGTCGATCTTCGGCTCGAGACCGAGCGAGTCGACCGAGACGCCCTTCGGCGCCCCGTGCGCGGGAGGAAGTTCGGTGGGACTCGCGCGCGGCTTCGACGGTGCGGGGCGTGCCCGGCAGTTCCGCGAGAAGGGCGTGTAGACCTGATAAGGCCGCCCTTCCTTGGTCGCGATCTCCTCTGGATCGAAGAGATGGTTCGAGAGCTGGCCGCTCCACCGGACGCCGATCTTGTCGAGCGCTTCCTCGACACGGCGTTCGGCCGCGAGACCCGCCGGGTCGAATCGCCGCGACCAGACGACTTCGGTCGCGCCGATCTTTCGCGCGAGGTCGGACAGGACCTTGGCCGCATCGCCCTCGACGACGACAAGGCGGGAACCGAGCGCTTCGAGTTTTGCGCCGTGCGCCTTGACGCTGCGCGCGAGCCACCAGCGTTGCGCACCGCCGAGCGGCCATGCGCCTTCGTCGGCGTCGCCTGCGACGAACACGGGAATCATCGCGTCGGAGCCGCTTGCGGCGCGCGCGAGCGCCGGGTTGTCGTCAAGCCGGAGATCCCGGCGAACCCACCAGATTCTACACGTGGCCATCAGTCGATTCCGTCGGAGTGAAGTCTTCCGAGCTCGAGGCGCAGCGCGTCCTCGAGCGACGGATGTGAGAAGCGGTATCCGTGATGCGCAAGCGCCGACGGCCTCACCAACGCACCCTCGAGCAGCGCGCGCTGGCCGAGTTCGCCGAAGACGAGACGCACGATGGGCGCGGGAAGCGGCGCGAAACTGGGGCGCCGAAGCACGCGACCGAGGACGCGGGCGAACTCCCGTTGCGGCATCGCGGCGGGTGCCACCACATTCACCGCGCCTTGCATGGCGGTGTTTCGCGCGCAGAACAGGACGCTGCCGACCACATCATCGAGCGACACCCAGCTGAATCCCTGCGTGCCGGAGCCAATCGGTCCCCCGGCGCCAAACTGGAACGCGGGCAGCATCTTCGCGAGCGCGCCGCCAGCGGCAGAAAGCACGATGCCGAGCCTGAGGTGGACGGTGCGAACGCCGGCCTCGCGCGCCGCGACGGTCGAATCCTCCCACGCGCGCACGACGTCAGCGAGGAAGCCTGTTCCAGCCGACGAACGCTCATCGACCCATTCGCCGGTGCGGTGGCCGTAGAAGCCGATCGCGCTTGCCGAGATGAACGCCTCCGGCTTGCGGTCGGCGCGCGCGATGGCGCGGGCGATGGTCGCCGTGCCGCGGGTGCGGCTCTCGAGGATCGCCTGCTTGCGCGCGGGACTCCAACGTGCATCGGCAATGCCTTCGCCTGCGAGGTGCACGACCACATCGAGATCGGACACCGCGCTCGGATCGAGTCCGCGCTCGGGGTCTGCGGGGTTCCACGCGCGCTCGTTGGCACGCTTCGGCGTGCCGCGCACGAATCGCACCACTTCATGGCCACCGGTCGAGAGGAACGCGCACAGTTGCCGGCCGACGAGTCCGCTGGCGCCGGTTACGCCGACGCGCAGCGCACGGGCGCCGAAGCGATGCTCGAACTCTGCGTGGCGACGGAGATCCTCGCGCGTCCGCACATGGCGGAAAGCGAACTGGCGCGCGAGTTCGCGGTTGAGCTGCCCTCCGAGAAGCACGCGTCCGATCCCGCCGAGGGGCGGATCGAAGCGGATCGAGTCTTCGAGCATCGCATGCACGCGTCCGCCTTCCGTTCCCGGAAGGAAGCGATGGACATGTCGCCACGACCCGAACGGCCCCCGCTCCTGCGAGTCGACGAACTGCCGGTTGGGCTCGATGTCCGAGTGCACGGCGACAAGCGTGATGCGCACGGGACCCTTCCGGATCTCGATGACGGCACGTGCACCATCGACGAGCGGCGATGCCTCCTCGACGACCTTGATCGACTCCCACGGTGGAATCAGGCGATGGATCGCGCCGGGTCGGAAGTGCCAGGCCCCGAGGGCATCGGCCGG
>JBIKXP010000198.1:0-5742 GCA_044355685.1 Phycisphaerales bacterium | reverse complement strand
CGGACCGGCAAGCCTCTGGCGCGACGTCCGCACCCACCTCAACTATTGCTACGCGGGATCGGAAGGCGGCGGCGGCATCCAGGTCTTCGATCTCTCTCAACTCGACTCGACGGGCACGGTCACGCTCGTCAACACCGTGACCGCGCCGACCTCGACCACGGCCGCGACGCACACGCTGGCTGTCGACAACACCAGCGGCTTCCTCTACCGCGCCGGCGGTGGCTCGAACGGCCTTCGCTTCTACGACCTCAACGCGAACCCGGCAGCGCCTGCCTATGTCGGCGCGTGGGGACCTATCTACGTCCACGAGGCGGAGGTCAAGACGTACACGAGCGGCCCGTACGCCGGCAAGCAGATCGCCTTCTGCTACGGCGGCGCCAATGGCGGCAACGTCAACACTGGCCTCTACATCGTCGACGTGACCAACAAGCTCGCGCCGGTGCAGCTTTCGTTCATCACCTATCCGAACGCGCGCTTCTGCCACCAGGGCTGGCTCGACGAGGACGGCCGCTACGTCTACATCAACGATGAACTCGACGAGGGCGCCACGGTCAGCGTGACCACCACCATCGTGATGGACGTGTCGAATCTCTCAGCGCCGATCTTCAAGGGCACTTTCACGAACAACAACGCGGCGATTGGCCACAACATCTACGTGAAGGGCAAACTCGTCTTTCAGGCGAACTACCGCTCCGGCATGCGGGTGTTCGACACCACGACCAATCCGTTGAATCCACCGGAGGTCGCCTGGTTTGATACCTATCCGGCCGACGACAACGCGAACTTCAACGGCCTGTGGAACATCTGGCCCTACTTCCCAAGCGGCACCGTGATCGGAAGCGACATCGAGCGCGGACTCTTCGTCTGGCGCGTCGCCGGTCCTGTCGCCACCATCAATCTGGTGTCCGCGCCGCCGGCGCTGGTGAACCCAGCGGGCGGAACCACGGTCGACGTCAGCATCGTGGCTGGATCGGGCCAGACGCTCGACCCGGCGACGGCCGTGATGAAGGTGACCGTCGGCTCCACGACGACCAACACGCCGCTCGTCTCGCTCGGAGGCAACACCTTCCGCGCGACGTTCCCGCCGACGCCATGCGCGCAGACGGTGTCCTACCAGTTCGAGGTTCGCAACACGGCCGGCGACACCACGTCGGATCCGCTGCGAACCGCCTTCTCCGCCGCCAGCGTGACGACGGTGACGGACGACGCGTTCGAAGTCGCCAGCGGCTGGACCGTCGGCGCCACAGGCGACAACGCGACCACCGGACAGTGGGTGCGCGTCGATCCCGTTGGCACCGCCGCACAGCCTGAGGACGACCGCACCCCGACCGGCACGCAGTGCTTCATCACGGGGCAGGGCGTCGTGGGCGGAGGCGTGGGCGATCAGGATGTCGATGGCGGCTCGACGACGCTCGTTTCCCCGATCTACAACCTCGCGGGGCTCGACGAGCCGACGCTCGAGTACTGGTACTGGTACTCGAACAACGCGGGCTCGAACCCGAACTCCGACTCGATGCCGGTTGAGATCTCGAACAACGGCGGCACGACCTGGGTTCCGCTCGAGACGATCTCGACGAACAACGGCGCGTGGACGAAGCGCACGTGGCGCGTCCGCGACTTCGTGACACCGACCAGTCAGGTTCGCGTGCGTTTCATCGCGCGCGATCTCGGCGCGGGCTCGATCGTCGAGGCGGGCGTGGACGACCTCAAGATCACGAACGTCGACTGCACCGCGAACATCGTGGGCGACATGAATGGCGACGGAGTGGTGAACTCGGCCGACCTCGGCATCCTGCTCTCGTCGTGGGGAACGAGCAACCCGCTCGCGGATCTCGATGGGAACGGGACGGTCGATTCGGCCGATCTCGGCATTCTCCTGTCCGCATGGAGCTGATGCATTCCTGACACGTGATTCTTGGATGGCAACAGCCTTGCATGGCAACAGCCTTGCATGGCAACAGCCTTGCATGGCAACAGCCTTGCATGGCAACAGCCTTGCATGGCAACTATCTGGATGGCAACTACTTGGAGTCCCGCATGGCGTTCGTCTCTGGTCTTGGAAGACTCTCCGCCGCGTGTGCGGCGCTCGCGATCCCCGCGTTCCTCATGTTCGCAGCGGTCGAGACCGCGCAGGCGCATGAGGGCGACCTCAAGTTGCGCGACAGGCAGAAGCCGGTGCGCGGACCGATGTGGCGCGAGGCCATCGAGGGCGCCGGCGAGGGCGGCGTCGCGGGCGGCAACTTCGCCTCGAGCGCAGTCGCGCTGAAGGCCTGGTTTCCCCTCAACACGTTCGCGCCGGGCGTCCAGAACGGCAACAGTTGCTGGGGCTGGGTGTCGCCTGGTGGCCGCGAGTACGCGATCATGGGACTTTCGAACGGCACCGCGTTCGTCGACGTCACCGACCCGGGTGCATCGGTCATCAAGTCGTTCCAGCCCGGCGTCAGCAGCCTCTGGCGCGACGTGCGCACCCATTCGCATTACTGCTACGCAGCCTCCGAAGGCGGCGCCGGCATCCAGGTGTTCGACATGTCGCAGCTCGACGCGCTGGGCACCACCACGCTCGTGCGTACCGTGAACACGCCGAGCGGAACGAGCGCCGCGACGCACACGCTCGCGGTCGACAACGACAGCGGATTCCTCTATCGCGCCGGCGGCGGCAACGGGCTGCGCATCTACAGCCTCGCCGATCCCTCGAACCCGACGTACGTCGGGGCGTGGACGCCGTTCTACGTGCACGAGGCGCAGGTCAAGACCTACACCACGGGCCCGTACGCGGGCAAGCAGATCGCCTTCTGCTACAGCGGCCTCAACAACGGCTGGGTCTCGCCGGCGGTTCGCATCGTCGACGTGACCAACAAGGCCGCGCCCGTCCTCATGTCGACGACGACGTACCCCGGCGCGCGCTACTGCCACCAGGGCTGGCTCGACGAACGGGGGCGCTACATCTACATCAACGACGAACTCGACGAGGGCGACACCGTTTCGGTGACCACGACGATCGTCATGGACGTCTCGAACCTCTCGGCGCCGGTGGTCGTCGGCACGTTCACCAACGGCAACCCCGCCGTCGGTCACAACATCTATGTGAAGGGCAATCGCCTCTACCAAGCGAATTACCGATCCGGCATCCGTGTCTTCGATCTCGGCGGCAGCCAGACGAATCCGCCGGAAGTCGCATGGTTCGACACGTATCCCGCCGACGACAACGCGAACTTCAACGGCTTGTGGAACATCTGGCCGTACTTTCCAAGCGGAACCGTCATCGGAAGCGACATCGAGCGCGGACTGTTCGTGTGGCGCGAGATCCTGCGCGGCGACATCAACGGCGACGGCTCGGTGAACTCTGCCGATCTCGGCATCCTGCTGAGTTCGTGGGGCACGTCAGGCGGGCCAGCGGATCTGAACGGCGATGGCTCGGTGAACTCTGCCGATCTCGGCATTCTGCTGTCGGCGTGGCGCTCCTGAGATTGATTTTCGCCCGCCGCCGCGCGAGAATCGGGGACGATGTTTCTGCGCCTCTCGAAGCGTGCCTCCGGTCAGCGTTCTGTCGGTCGTTTCGTCGACGCGCGCGGCGCGGCTGTCTGCGTCGTCTCTGGAGGCGTCCTCGCCGCTGCGGTCTGCGTTCAGACGGCCTTTGCGGCGGCTCGTGAGTCGCGGCAGCAGGGGCCTGCTGCGGCGCCATCGCCCGACAACCCGCCCGCGCCTGCGGCGCCGGCGCAATCTGCGCCGAAAGCCTCCGATGTCGCACCAGCGCAGCCGGTCACGCCAGGTAAGGGCTTCCGGCAGGAGGTCGAGGGATCGACCTTCGTGATCGAGCTCGTGCCATTCGAGGTCCCCGCAGAGGTCCCCGCAGACGCCCCCGCGAAGAGCGGCGCGAAGCGAACGCTCTACGTCTCGACCACCGAGATCCCCTGGGATCTCTTCGATGTCTTCGTGTACGGCACCGACAAGAGCGACGGCAAGTCGAACGTGAAGGCCGACGCTGTCACGAAGCCGACGAAGCCTTACATCGGGATGGATCGCGACTTCGGGCGCGTCGGTTACCCGGTGATCTCGCCCACCTTCCTCAGCGCCAAGCAGTTCTGCGAGTGGCTCTCTGCGAAGACCGGACGGACCTATCGCCTTCCGACGGCGGCCGAGTGGACGGCGCTCTGCGAGCAGTCGGGGATCGATCCAAAGAACAGCGGCGATTATGCGTGGGTGAAGGAGAACTCGAACGAGAAGACCCACAAGCTCGGTTCCAAGAAGGCCGACAAGCTTGGGCTCTTCGATCTCTTCGGCAACGCCTGCGAGTGGGTCGACGACGGCTCGAAGCTCGGCGTCGTCGCCGGCGGTTCGTATCTCGACTCGGTTGGAGACCTCGGCTGTGGCGTGTTTGCGCCCTGCAAGCCGGTCGAGTGGAACGAGATCGACCCGCAGTTCCCGAAGAGCAAGTGGTGGTACTCGAGCGGGGGCTTCGTGGGCTTCCGTGTGATCTGTGAAGCGAAGTAGCGGGGCTCCGGCGGCGCGTCGGAGTCCTCGATCAAGCTGCGAAAGCGCAAGGAGAACCCGATGGACCTCGACCGACGTTCCTTCGTCGCCGCAACGGCGGCTTCCCCATTCATCCTCGGTGCGGGAAGCGCTTTCGCGAGCATGTCGCGGGGTCCGACGCTGAAGGTGGGCGTCATCGGCTGCGGTGGGCGCGGCACGGGCGCGATGTTCAACGCGATAGCCGCGGGCAACGACACCGGCTGCACGATCGAGGTGGTGACGCTCGCAGATGTCTTCGCGGAGCGGACCACGCGCGCCAACGACGCGCTTGTCGAGAACGGTCTCAAGGCCGTTCCGGCCGACCGCGTGTTCACGGGCTTCGACGCGTACAAGAAGGCTTGCGCCACCGACGCGGACATCATGATCCTCGCCACGCCGCCGGGGTTCCGCCCGGTTCACTTCAAGGAGGCAACCGCGAAGGGGAAGCACGTCTTCTGCGAGAAGCCGGTCGCCGTCGACGCACCGGGCGTCCGCAGCTTCATCGAGAGCGCGTCGGAGAGCCGCAGCAAGAAGCTCAAGGTCGTCGCCGGAACGCAGCGCCGGCACGAGGCCTGCTATCTCGAGGCGATGTCGCGCGTCGCGCGCGGCGACATCGGGCGCATCGTCTCCGGCCGCGTCTACTGGAACATGGGAAGCCTTTGGAACGTGGAGCCCGATCCGAAGCGCACCGACGTCGAGAACCAAGTGCGAAACTGGCTCTACCACTCGTGGCTTTCGGGCGATCACATCGTCGAGCAGCACGTGCACCAGCTCGACGTGATGTGCTGGGCGATGGGCGGCACGCCGACTTCCGTGCGCGGCGTCGGCGGACGTCAGGCGCGCACCGACCAGCGGCTCTACGGCCACATCTTCGATCACTTCGGACTCGAGTTCACGTTCCCGGGCGATCGCTTCGTGTTCTCGATGTGCCGACAGCAGGATGGCACCGACGGAAAGGTGGAGGAGTTCTTCCACGGAGTCGACGGCCTCGTGTCGCTGCGCTCAGGAGGCACGGAGATCACCGGCAAGAACCCGTGGCGGTTCGCCGGCAAGCAGCGCGACCCCTACACGCAGGAGCACATCGAGCTGCAGAACGCCATTCTCAAAGACCTGCCGCTCAACGAGGCAGAGCAGGTCGCGAAGAGCTCGATGTGCGCCATCATGGGACGCATGGCTGCGTATACCGGCAAGGATCTCACGTGGGATGAGGCCATCAACTCGAAGGAAGTGCTG
>JBIKXP010000197.1:0-5762 GCA_044355685.1 Phycisphaerales bacterium | reverse complement strand
GCACTACCTCCTGCGCAGCAGGGGGTAGTGGCGGCCGAGCAGGCGCGGTGTGCGCCCAGCCTGCAGGCTTCGCGCCCAGCCTGCGTTCACGGCCGCCATCACCAAAGGTGATGCCACACGACACAGATGGCGACGACGCACGCAACCGGCTCGCGCTTCGCTGCGCTCCGCGCTCGGCGTGCCTTGGGCGCACGTCGACGACGGAGCGCAGCGAAGTCGGAGCGGATGACGCTGGAGTGCGCGGATGTATCGTGTGGCACTATCCCCTGCGCAGCAGGGGTAGTGGCGGCCACGCACGCGCGGTGTGCGCCCAGCCTGCAGTCTGAAGGCGTTTGGCGCGTTCACGGCCGCCATCACCAAAGGTGATGCCACACGACACAGGTGGCGACGGCGGATGCAACTTGCTCGCGCTTCGCTGCGCTCCGCGCTCGTCCTGAACTACAGCTCGACCCACGCCGGATGCCGCACCGGCGGTGTGTTCCGCCGTGGCCGTGCCCAATCGCGCGCCGAACTCCACTGCCAGTCCACAGGCGTCGCTGCAAGCCCTGCCTTGACTGGATTCATGTGGATGTATGAAAACACATTCCAGTACGCGCGGTCCGACCAGATCAGCCGATCGAAGCCGCCGCCGCGCTCCCAGACCTGATGCGGCTCGGCGCAAGCGTTGACGATCGCCTGCGCCGCGCGGGTCTTGATGATCGCGAGCGAATCCTCCAGCGCCGCTGCCCGCGGCGTCACCAGAAGATGCAGGTGGTTGCCCATGATCACCCACGCGTGCATCGCGATCGCATCGACCTCGACAAGTTCATGCAGCGTGTCGACGATCACCGTCTTCACATTCCGACTCTCGAGCAACCGCCGCGCCCCGACGCATCCGCAGGTCAGGAACCGCGTGTCGCCCGGCACTCCGCGCCGCCGCATTCGTTTCCGTGGCAAGGACTCCATACGGGGGACGCTAGCGCGTGGCGGTGCTCGTGGAGAAAACATGACATTCGCCGCAGGATTTTGCGAACCGCGCCGCGCGCCACCCCGCCGCACCGCCTCCGCTACACTCGCGCGTCTTATGGCCGCCACCGCCACATCGAAGAAGCGTTCGCCGAAGAAGAAGCCCCTCACCTACGCCGCAGCGGGCGTCGACATCGACGCAGGCGACGAGGTCGTCGACCGCATCAAGCCGATCGTGCGGCGAACCTATTCGCCGCGCGTCCTCGGACTGCATGGCGCGTTCGCGGGCATGTTCAAGCTGAACGGCGCCGGCAAGAAGTACAAGGACCCAGTCCTCGTCGCTTGCACCGACGGCGTCGGCACGAAGGTGAAGCTCGCGGCCGAGTTCAAGATCTACGACTCGGTCGGCATCGACTGCGTGGCGATGAATGTCAACGACCTTCTCGTCCAGGGCGCCGAGCCGTTGTTTTTCCTCGACTACCTTGGCCTGTCGAAGCTCGACCCCGCGAACACGACCGCGATGATCGCGGGCGTCGCGAAGGGCTGCGAGATCGCAGGCTGCGCGCTCATCGGCGGCGAATGCGCCGAGATGCCCGACATCTACGCGCCCGGTGACTTCGACGTCGCCGGCTTCTGCGTCGGCGTCGTCGAGCACGCGCGCCTCAAGAAGCAGCCGAAGCCGAAGGTGGGCGACATCGTGATCGCGCTTCCCTCGAGCGGGGTCCACTCGAACGGCTACACGCTCGTGCGCCGCATCGTGAAGGACGCCAAGCTCTCGTACACCAAGACCTACGCGGAACTCGGCGGCAAGCGGCTGATCGATGTGCTGCTCGAGCCGACGCGCATCTATGCGAAGGCGATCGTCGGCCTCATCGACGCGCTTGGCAGCGAGCAGGCGATCTCGGGCATGGCCCACATCACGGGCGGTGGGCTTCCCGGCAATGTCTGCCGCGCGCTCGGCGGCGATGTCGACGCCCTCATCAGCGCGAAGGCGTGGGAAGCGCCCGCGATCTTCCCGTTCCTCCAGAAGCACGGCGGCGTCGAGACGAACGAGATGTACCGCGTCTTCAACATGGGCGTCGGTTACACGATCGTCGTGCGTCCGAAGTCGGCCGAACGCGTGATGAAGATCCTGCGCAAGCTCGGCGAGAAGCCGTTCCCGATCGGCGTTGTCGCGAAGGGCAAGGGCGACGCAAGAGTGATGGCTTGAGCGGCGGCGGCCGCCTTTCGCGCGATCAGCGCCGAAAATCACGGGTGCCCGCATGCTTCAGCATGCGGAACGGATGACGTCCGAGGTCGACTCCGACGTTTCCAGGCCGCCGCGATTCACTCGCGGCGAGCCTGACCAGAGCGAGCGAAAGCGAAGCGAGTCGCGAGCGCCTCAATCACGCCCGCGGCGATTCACTCGCGGTAGGTTCGCTCCGCCAGACCGCCGGACGTCGATCCGCGCGGCATCCCGGCTGGCGGCGTCGTCATCGGCTCGCTGTATCGCTGCGGATACAGCCTCGCCTCGCCTCCTTGCCACCCGGGCGCCGCGACGGATCTTTGGTCTTCGTCGGTCTGACGGCCCGAACCTGGCTGACCAGAGCGAGCGAAAGCGAAGCGAGTCGCGAGCGCCTCAATCATGCCCGCGGCGATTCACTCGCCGCGAGCCTGACCAGAGGGAGCGGCCGCAGCCGCGACCGCTCAAACCAGAGCGAGCGCTGAATCACTCTCGCGACACGAACGTTACATCACCCCGCGCACCGACGGCTCGAGCGCGCGCACGCCCTCGACCATCGGCGTGAGGTCCTGCAGTCGGCCGTCGGCCACGTCGTAGATCCAGCCGTGCACCTTCACAGGCCGAGCAATCCCCTGAAGTACCGGCGATTCGGTCACATGCACGACCTGCACGGCGACGTTCAGCTCGCAGAGACGGTGGTACTGCTCGGCAGGCGTCGCAAAGCGCTCGAGGTCATCCTTGTAGTGCTTGGCGATGTCGCGCACGTGTCGGATCCAATGGTCGAAGACCCGTGCTTCGCTTGGCGCAAGAGCCGCCTTGATGCCGCCGCACCCGTAGTGGCCGCAGACGATGACGTCGGTCACCTCGAGCACGTTCAGCGCGTAGTCGAGCACCGAGAGGCAGTTGAGGTCGCTGTGGACCACGAGGTTCGCCACGTTCCGGTGGACGAACACCTCGCCCGGCGGAAGACCGATGATCTCGTTGGCCGGCACCCGGCTGTCCGCGCATCCGATCCAGAGAAACCGCGGCTGCTGCTGCGAGGCGAGGCCCTGGAAAAATCCGGGCTGCGCCCGCTCCATCCGCGCCGCCCATGCCCGGTTGTTGGCAAGGAGATGCGACAGGTCGGACATGCGGCAATCGTACATTCAAATGCCGCGCCAGCACAAGAGGGAATCGGCACGTTGGCGGATCAGGCGAGTTCGAGCGCAGGCACCGGCACATCGAGCGCGTCTGCAACCGCGCGCACCACGAGGAACTCGTTCATATTGGCGTCGCCGTCGTGCATCGCCGTCGCCGCGCACGCCGCAAGCAGCCGGCCGCGATCCTCGAAGCGGAGCTGCGAGAGACGCTTCACGGCGTCGTTCAGCGCATCGAGCGTGAGGAGCCCGACATCGGGAATGCGCCGCGTGTCGAGCCCGAGCTGCGCGCAGCCCCGTTCGTACGCGCCTTGCTGCTCGACCGCGCCGTGTTCGCTGATGGCGATGATCGCAAGCACCGTGCGCGCCTGCGCGTCCATTGAGGCGAGCCGGCCGTGTGCGTGCGCCGGGCCGGTCAGGAAGCGCCGCTCGACGTGTCGCTCGAGGCTCTTCGCAAGCGCCCAATCGCGCAGGTCCACCGTTCCATCGGTTCGCATGAGGGACGCAAGCGTGGTCCGGAAGCGCGCGTAGCCCTGCCTGCCGAGCGAGTAGAGCGCTGGCGCCGCGAGATCGGCCAGCGCGAGTTGCCGCGCAGCGGACTGACGCGAGACGAGCCCGTCGAGCGAACGGTAGAGCGGTGCGGCTTCGACGTCGTCGCGCGCGATTGCCCGCTCGGCGTCAGACGCGCCTTCGGCGCGGCGCACAATCAGGTAGCAGATGGCGCGTGCCCCGTCTGCGCGGTGGACGGCTGAAGTCAGCTCGCGTGGAAGCGCGTCGAACCAGTCGTGGGTGCGTGCGAGCAATTCGGGCTCGAGCGAGCCGGCGAGGCCCACCGCGCTCGCTGCAGGCCTCGGCGGAAGCGGCGGGGGCTGCGGCACGCCGGCGCGCGCTGGCGCCGCCGGACGCACCGCTGGTCGCGGAGTGCCCTCGCTCGCAGCCGCCTTCATCGCGCCCATCGCGGCAAGCCGCTTGATGCGCTCATCGATCGGCGGGTGCGTGGCGAAGAGCGTGTTCAGCGACGTGCAGAAGAAGAAGTGGTTGAGCTCGCTGGCGGCGGGGCTCTCGACGCGCGCCGAGTAGCGGTCACGGATCTTCGCGAGCGCACCCGCGATTCCATCCGGATTGCGCGTGTACTGCACCGCCGCCGCGTCGGCAAGGAACTCTCGCTGCCTGCTGATCGCTGCCTGGATCAACCGCCCGAACAGCATGCCCAGCGAGCCGATGCCCCAGATCACGAGGCCGAGCACGATGAGCCCCGCGCCGATCGCTGGCCCGGGGTTGTTCTTCCCGCGGCCGCTCGAGCGCGCGAGCGCGGGGCCGATGTAGCGGAACGTCACGTAGCCGATGACGCCGACCGCCATGATGCCCGCGATGATGGCGGTGGTGCGCGCGTTGATGCGCGTGTCGCCGTGGAAGATGTGGCTGTACTCGTGCGCGATCACGCCCTGGATTTCGTCGCGGTTCAGGTGCTCCATGAGCCCGCGGGTGACGCCGATCACCGAGCGGCTCGGGTCCGGGCCGGCGGCGAACGCGTTGATCGACCGATCCTCCATCACGTACACCGGGGGAACCGGCACGCCGCTTGCGATCGACATCTCCTCGACGATGTTGAGGAGCTGCCGCTCGGACGGATCGTGCGTCACCGGCGAGATGCGGGTTCCACCGAGCATCTGCGCGATCTTCTCGCCGCCTTGCGAAAGCTGCGCCAGCTTGAAGAGCGTGGCCACCGTCACGATGCCGCCGACGCCGAGCAGCACGCCGCCGATGAGCCGCGGGTCGGTCCACGCGCCCGGGCCATGCTGCGTCGACAGTGCGAACGCGAGCGCCGCCCACAGCGACGCCATGGTGGCGACGACACCGAGGATGAAGAGGAACACGAGACGCCCCGTGCGCCTTCGCGCGTTGTCCTGGCTTGTGAAGAAGTCGGTCGACATCGGTTCTTCCTCCCGGATGCCTCGTCAGAACTTGACGGCGACGGAGGCGCGCTCGTCGTCGGTCGCCTCGAACAGGCCCATCGCGCTGATCCCAAACACGCTCGCGACCATGTTCGACGGGAACACCACGATGGCCTCGTTCAGCCGCATTACGCTGTCGTTGAAGGCCTGCCGCGCGAAGGCGATCCGGTTCTCGGTGCTCGCGAGCTCCTCCTGCAGCTGAAGCGCGTTCACGTTCGCCTTGAGCTCGGGGTACGCCTCAACGAGCCCGAGCAGCCGATTGAGCGCACCATCGAGCGCGCCCGAGGCGTTCGCGAGGGACGCCATCGCGGCCATGCCCATCGCGCCCGACTCGACGGCCCCGAGCGCGGTCGCGGCCTGCGAGCGCGCCTTGACGACGGCTTCGAGCGTGTCGCGCTCGTGCGCCATGTAGCCCTTCACCGTCTCGACGAGGTTCGGGATCAGCTCGTGCCGACGCTTCAACTGCACGTCGATCTGGCTGAAGGCGTTCTGCGCGCGCACCTG
>JBIKXP010000196.1:0-5824 GCA_044355685.1 Phycisphaerales bacterium | reverse complement strand
TGGCCCGGCGATACCTGCGCGTTCGGCCAGTCGGCATTCGCCGCGCGATACGCTGCGGCGGCGCCCGAGACGAATGCGGCGGCGAAGCTCGTGCCGGTCGCCGCGGCGTAGGTCGGTTGCTGGTTCGCGTCGACCCCGATCGGCGCGATCACGGCCTCGCTCGCCAGCGGGAGTCCCGTCGTGGGCACGTTGCTCGCACCCGGTGCGAAGATGTCGATCCACGCGGGCGTCGCGCTGCTGAACGGCGTGTCGAGATGGTTGGTTGCGCCCACTTGGACGAGATCCAGTTCGCAGCCTTGGTACGGGTTCACGGTCGGATTGTTGTTGCCGGCGCTCGCGACGACGATGATCCCGCGCTTCCGCGCCGTACTGATGGCGTGCGTGAGCGTTGGCGTCGGCTGCGACGGAATGAGGCTCATGTTCGCGACGTGCGCATACTCGTTGATCGATGCCTCGAGCGCTGCGATCACGTCGGCGAGGAAGCACTGCCCCTCGTCATCGAGCACCTTGATGTGCAGATGCTTCGCGGATGGCGCGACGCACGCGACGAGCGCCGAGACGAACGTTCCGTGACCGACGCCGACGTTCGGTCCGACCGCATCGCCGATGTCGTGCGGAATGCCGCCCTGGGTGGCGACGCCGCCAGTCACGCTGTAGCCGTAGGAAAGCGAGGAGCGACGCGCGATGGTGTCGCTGTCGGCGAGGCCCGAGTCGATGATCGCGACCTTCACGCCGAGGCCGGTGGCGCGGTCGGCGGCGACATAGCTTCCGGTGACGAGCCGTCCGTACTGCTGGGCGAAGTCCGACTCGGTCATGCCGGTGACCCACAGGCTGCCCGTCTGGCCGATTCCCGTCTCGACTGCCATCGGCACGTCGAAGTCGCCCGTCTCGATGGTCTCATCGGCGATGAGATCGTCGAGCACGCCTCGGATGATCGGGATGTCGGCGCCTGTGAGCGGGGCGTCGAACGCGTAGAGCATGGTCATGAAGACCGGATATTCGTGCACGAACGCAACGCGATACCCGACGTCGGAAAGCTTGCCCACGGCGCGTTCCTGGCCAACATCATCGGCGCGAATCAGCAGACGCTCGGGGATGGACTCCTGCGCAAACGCCGCACCGACCGGTGCAAGGAGCGCAAGGAGGAAGACGGCGAGGATTGCTCGAATGCTGCACATGGCTGTTCTCCGCTGTTCACATCTGGTCTCTGCGACTACGACAAACTGCACTCGACATGAGCGCCAGAAAGGCAAAAGCTTCTCGATTCATGAGGTCCGCTCCGACGGACTCCCCGGTGAAACGCATGTTTCGAACGTGTTGGCGCCACCGATCGGGCAGAACGCGCCCCAGATCGCCGGATGCTCGCCCTCGTGTCGAAGCTCACGGACGACGTGCGCAAGCGCGGCGCTCGGCGAGGGGCCCGTCGCGTGCAGCCGCTCCATGAGTGCCGCGGTCGCTTCGTCGTCGACGGGCCAGAGGCTCGCGATCATCCTGCGCGTCCCGGCGGCAGCGAAGCCGCGCACCAGTCCCATCCACTCCTCTCCGTCGTGACGCGCGCTGGATGCGGTGGCGCACCCGCTGAGCACCAGTTCCGCCGGCGCGCGATCGAGGGCGTGCGCATCGCGCGCCGTGAACCATCCGTCGGCAAGCTTGAGGCCGGCGAGATTCGGCGCGTCGATCGGGAAGACGCCATGGCAGGCGATATGGCCGAGCGTGCAGCGGGAGAGCGCGTCGATGAAGTTCGAGCGTGTTGCGCTCGTGCGGTCGAGCCGCATGGTGGGCCCGCGCCGTGCGAGCACGCGCTCCACGGCGTCGCCTTCGCGGGCGATTGCCGAGGCAAGGCGATCGTCGACGGATACGACGCCCGCAAGCGGCTGGCCCGACTCAAGAGAGGGCCGGTCGAGCATGGACGCGACCTCGAGCGAGGGGGCAAGGCAGGCGTCGTGCTCGGGGTGGATGAGAAGCGCGCCCGGCACTCGAGAGAAGAGCCCCGTGTGCACGAGCACGACCGTCCCGCGCCAGCCATCGAGGATGTCGTTGAGCGCAGGTTCGACGAGCGCGCGCAGCGCCTCTGCCGCCGCATGGGCCGCAGTGCGCGCGCGTGTTCCATCGGCGCCATGCAGGCGCCGCATCACTTGGAAGCGGAACGCCGACTCCGCCTCGGAAACCTCGGACAGCGTCGCCGCCAGCGTTCGCGCGCGCGTCGAGCCGTCGGGCATCCGCGCAAGAACCGCGATCCGGTCGTCGTGCTCGAGCAAGCTCACGCACGGCGAGCGCAGCGAGCGGAGCGACGAGAAGTCCGGCGCCGGGTCGACCGTGCGCGCGGCCAAGGCGCGATCGAGATCGGCGCGGTTCACCTCGCGGTCGACGCGTGCGGCCTCGACGGCCATCCCTCGTCCATGCTCGCGCGGATCGAGATCCGCAAGGAGTTCTCTCGCGCGCGCGGTGAGCATCGCCGGCCGGGCGTGCGCCTCGTTGCGCGCCGGACGGGCAATCGCGTCGAGAATCGCAAGGCTACGGCAGCGATCGACTGCATCGAAGGCCTCGTCGAGCGCACGTGGCGATCCATCGGCGAGGAGGCATGTCGCAAGTTCCGCCGCGACATCGGAGCGGCGTGCGAGAAATGCGCGCCGCGTGCGCGCGAGGTCGAGCGTCCGACGCGCGCTCTCTACTTCGGCGAACGCGAGTCGCCCGTGCCCGACCGCAGCGCTGGTCGCGCCCCGACGTCGTGCCACCATCGCAGACGCGGCGTGCGCATCCGCCCTCAATCCGGCGATTCCAACGGAGTCCGCGATCGATGTCGCCTCGGCGGCATCGCGGCCGGCGGCGTCCAGATCAGTGGCGACCGATGCGCGCACGGCAAGCGCGCCCGCAAGCTCGATCGGCGCCGTCGCCTCGCGGGCGGCGGCCACTGCAGCGTCCGCCAGTTGAAGCGCGCGCGCGCGGTCGCGGTGCCGCAGGCAGCGGGCCAGCATTTCAAGCGCCTGCGACGCCGCCGCACCATCGCCGATCTCGCCCAGCCGCGATGCTGCGGCAAGCAACTCCGTCTCGGCGTGCGCAGAATCGCCCGCCGCAAACAGGGCGCGCCCGACCGCGAGCCGGGCGAGGGCGCCGTCGACGGCCAGTCCGTTGGCCTCTGCTGAAGCGCCTGAATCGCGGGCAAGATCGCGCGCCTCCGCCAGGAAGCCGGCGTACTCGAGCAGCGTGGCCTCCTCGATGGCGCTGCGGCACGCGTCGGCGTGCGCGCCGAGTTCAGCGAACCGGTTGCGCGCCTCGCGGAATCCGCGCAGCGCGTCCTCGATGCGACCGGCGCGCGCGGCCGTTGCCGCGAGATTGCCCGCAACCACCGCGCATGCGAAGTGCAGGCCTTGCGCAGCGAAGACCTCGCGCGCCGACTCGAATGCGCGCTGCGCGCCGTTGAGATCGGCCATCTGCACGCAGGCCTCTCCCAGCACGTTCAGCGCCTGGCCGCGGATGGACGCGATCGCGTCGCCATGCGCGAGCACACGGGCGATGAGCTCGGTTGCGCGCTGCGGCTGCCCCATCGCCTTCGCCACGTTCGCGAGATTGAGTTCCGCACGCGCGACGAGCGTTGGCTCGCCGAGCGCCGTGAACTCACGGGCCGCCTGCTCGCCCGCGCGTCGCGCGCCTTGGAGATTTCCGAGCTTCGCGCGCGGATGCATGGCCGTGATGAGCATGCGCGCAGCCTCGACAGGCGCACGCCGGCGCGCGAAGCGCCGCGCTTCCGCCGCTCGACGGATCGACTCGTGCGCACGTCCGACGTGCGCGAGGGCGTTCGCCATCGACCGCGAGACGTGGGCGAACGCCGCCGCGTCGTCGCAGGCGCGAATCCGCGCAAGCAACGCATCGCCTTCGCTCGCGGCACGCAGCGGGTCGGACATCGACAGTCGCTCGAACGCGGCGCACTCCTGCGCGAAGGCCGGTTCGGGGCTCGGGTTCACTCGAGTGGGATCCTGCCTGCGACGACGGTCTGGTCGTTCCAGCGCACGGCGACGTCGACCAGCGTCGGTCGTGGCGCGCCTCCCCCGATGCCGACGCTCGCGGCGCCGTCATCGGATGTGACGCCGGCGGCAAGCACTTCGCCGCTCTCCGAGTCGAGCACGGCGAAGTCGCCTGCGAGGCTTCCCTCCGCGTGCGTATCGAACTGGATGCGAAGCGTGAACGATCCATCGGCCGAGCGCATTGCGCTCACGTCGATTCGCGCCGTCTCGTCGGCGAAGCTGCACATGGACGACACGGAGCCTCCGCGAAGCGCAGGTGCGAGGGCGGGGCCACCGGCGAGATCGGCCGCGAGCCCGTCGATGCGCACGAGCGCTGTCGCGCGCACGCGGTCGAACCACGACGGCGGCCGAGGCAACTGGGCGGCAAGCGCGGCCGCGCGCTCGAGGAGGCTCGCCGGCGGCGGGTCGGCTGCCTCGGCCAACAGCGACTCGATCGCGCCGCGCACGTCGCGCAGCACCGCGACCGAGTGGGCCACGGCCGGGTCGCGTGCGGCGAGCTCGCGAAGCGACTGCGCTTCCTCAGGAGTGGCCTTGCCGGTGATCACGCGGAGAATTGCCTCGGGCGAAATGGGCTGGGCTGGATGCGGGCTGGATGTGTCGTCGTTGCGAGCCATGGACTGTCACGCCATGAATGAGCGTGCCTCTGAGAGTTCCGTACAGGAAAATCCGAATCCCGATGGTTATCAGGCGTCGAAGTCTGCGCCGCGTCGTGGCCGGAAGCCGACTTTCTCAAGCGCCTCAAGCAGCCGCTGCAGGCAACGGTTGCGGATCGGGCCGACGGAGTTCACTGCGATTCCGAATCGGGTGCCGATGGCGGCGTAGTCGGGGTCGCCCGTTCCACCGAACAGCGCCTGCAGCAACGCCCTGCAGCGCTCGTCGATCATCGAAAGCGCCGTGCGCACCTGCGACCGGCGTTCGAACGCCGCGATCTCCTCGGCGGGATCGGCCAGCGGCTCCTCGACGGGAGCCGACGCCAGGAGGTCGCGCGCCTGACGGGCCTGCTGCGCTTGGCGCGCGACGCGCCACGCGGCCCGGCGCGAGGTCGTGACGATCCAACCCGCCAGGCTGCCCGAATCGCGAAGCGTCGCGAGCGACTTCACCAGCGACGCGAACACCGACTGCGCGACATCCTCGGCGCTCGGCCGGTCGAGCCCGCAGCGACGGGCCGTCGCAAAGGCAAGGCCCGCGTAGCGGTCGACGATCGCCTGCCATGCTGCGTCATCGCCTCGAAGCGCACGCTCGACGAGCACCTGATCGGGGTTCGGTCGCTCACGGGCTTCGCAATTGCGATCTGGGTGCTCGCTCGGGTCGCTTTCGGACACAACCCTAAGGTAACCGATGCCCGCCTGAAGGTTGCGACAATGTCGATTCGCGCGGCCGCCCGGCGCGAGCCCAAGTCGCGCTCTCGCAGTCTATGAAGCCGTCACGAGGCGTTGCGCGCGGCGCGGTCATTGGCAAGTGCGAGTGATCCGCTGGCAGATTGATCATTGATCGTGAACCGGACCGAATGTCGGCAGGGATCGCCGCCGGATCCTTCGCGTGCCGCCGCCGAAAGCTCGATGCGAACGATGACCGGCGCCGTGGTCGAGATCTGCCGAGGCATCGCGACGGTGGCTGGGATCGGCACAGGGATCGGCACAGGGATCGGGACAGGGATCGGGACAGGGATCGGGATAGGGATCGGCACCGGCCGCTGCGTCGCTTCGCAACTCGAGGTGAACAGGGGAAACGCCGGCATGCGAACGACTCCTGCACCCCGCGGATCGGGCAGTGCATCGTGGTTCCGCCTCAGTCGGATCGAT
>JBIKXP010000195.1:0-5849 GCA_044355685.1 Phycisphaerales bacterium | reverse complement strand
CGCCGCGGAGGCGGGAGAAGTTGGTGCCCGTGCCCGAGCCGTACTTGAAGAGGCGCGCCTCGCGCGTCCAGAGATCCATGATGCCGCCGTCGCCGACGAGGTCGTCGCTGACAGCCTGGATGAAGCACGCGTGCGGCTGCGGATGCGAGTAGGCGTCGGTCGCAAGCGACGGACGGCCGGTGCGGTGATCCGCGATCCAGTGGCCCTGCGCGGGGCCGGAGATTCCGTAGGCCCAGTTCAGGCCGGTGTTGAACCACTGCGGGCTGTTCGGCGCCGCCATCTGCGTCAGCAGCATGTGGGCGATCTCGTCGTAGAACGCCTCTGCGTCACGCTTCGTCGAGAAGTAGCCGTACTTCTCGCCCCAGTGCGTCCAGCAGCCCGCAAGACGATGCACGACCTGGCGCACCGAGCGCTCGGGGCCAAGCACCGGCTTGCCCGATTCGTCGACGACCGGGGTCCCGTCCACCGCGAACTGCGGCACGCCCGCCTTGCGGAAGTACTTGCTGACGACGATGTCGGTCGCAAGCTGGCTCCACGACGCCGGAATCTCGGCGTCCTTCATCTCAAAGACGGTCGAACCGTCGGAATTGCCGATGCGGCTTGAGCGTCGCGTCCACTCGATGGCGTCGTAGACGTTCTGGCCTGCCTTGGTGAAGCGTCGGGAGATCTTCATATTCTGTGCTTCCTGCGCGTGCGAGCGGAATGATGGGAGAGAGAAATGACGGGAAAGACTGGGGAGACACGCCGCGACGCGGCGCTTCGGTGTCGGTGCGGGGGCGCGGACACCGTGACGGTCGGATTCAATGACTACTTGCGTGTTGCGGCTTGGACGCAGCGGTGACGTTGCGCGTCCACGATTCGGCGAGCCCGTCGACCATCGGCAGCGTCAGCCCCGCCTGGTCCTGGTACTTGCCGTTCTTGTCGGCATAGCTGACGGCGCACACCCGGTCCGCCTTGAGGAACACCATCTGGGCGATGCCCTCGTTGGCGTAGATCTTGGCGGGAAGGGGCGTCGTGTTCGAGATCTCGATCGTGACCTTGCCGCGCCACTCGGGCTCGAGCGGCGTCACGTTGACGATGATGCCGCAGCGCGCATACGTGGACTTGCCCACGCAGATGGCGAGGACGTCGCGAGGCACCTTGATGACCTCGACGGTCTCTGCAAGCGCGAACGAGTTCGGCGGGATGATGATGTGATCGCGGCCGGTCTCGGCCGTGTCGATGGTGACAAACAGGTCGTTGGTGAAGTTCTTCGGGTCGACGATCGCCGTGCCGCCGGAGGTGGCATTGGTGAAGATCTTGAATCTCGTCCCAACGCGGACGTCGTATCCATAGCTCGAGACGCCATAGCTGACGACGCCATGACGCTTCTCGTTTCCGGCGAAGGGCTCGATGGACACGAGCTCGCGGATCTGTGTATCGCTCAGTACAGGCATTCGAACGCACCGAACGCGGACCCCACCGGACCGCACGGTCCCAGACGGCGCGCCACCATGCGCTTTCCGTCTGGGTGTTCACACGAGGAATCGACATCCAGTCGATCCGCTACAACCATCAAGGTGCCTTCGCCCAAGGTTCTGTCACCGAAGGAACCTTCAACGAGGAAACCTCGCCGAAGCTGTAGGGAGTCCGGCCTCGCAGCGCGGTCCTGGCAACCTCGGCACTTGTTTCACACCTTCTCGTCTTCGCACAGCCAACCTCGTACGCCCTCGTACGCCCTCGTACGCCCTCGTACGCCGCAGAGTCCATCCTGAACTCGGGGGCTGCGGGGCGCCTGCGCGAAGAGAACCTATCGCCTGCCACGGCGGTCGGGAGTCGTGGAGCGGGTCGTGGATTCGTGGGAGAGATGGAGAGGAGTCCGATCCAGTCGGCAGGCCGACCGGACGACTCTTGCAGCGGAGGCTCCGCCGTCAAGAGGGAGGCTGTCTGTTCGGCGCCGCGGTGCTCGCTGCGGCTTCCGCCGCGTTGGAGTCACCTCGGGTCGGCAACGCATGCACATCGCACGCATGTCACCGGCCGTACGCACGAACTGCGGATTCGGCGCTTCCGAGCGATGTGCCGAGCCCCGGAACCCCAAGAATGACTGCGCACAGCCACGGGAACCAGAGAGACGACCAATCGAAGAGGGCGAGCATCGGGCGATGCGTCGACCTCACTGCGAGAACTCGCACGACGACATGAACCAAGGGGCGGTCGGAGTGATCGACCCTCGATGCCTTCCTGCGAACGCCCGGCTGCTCGGGACCGTGCAGCCGGACCATTCTCACCTCGGCTTCACCCGGACACGCGGGGAGTACTCCTCGCGCACCGTGCCAGACCTCGGGCTCGGACAAGTTCGCAGGGTTCGTCGTGCTCTTCCGAGCTCGTTCGAACTCCTGCAAGACGCTTGACGCGTCCGGGACGTACGGCATGCATCGCCTCTCAAGATGTCCCTCAAACCTCGTCGTTCGTGCCGCCGCCCCAGCGTCGCCCATCTCTTTCGTTGGCGCAGGGCGCCACACGGATCGAGTTGAACTTTCGAAGGCCCCGTCACTCGCTTCGGTCGGAGGGAAATCCCGCCTCGATGCACCCGTCAGTCGCCTGTCCATCGCTCGCGAACTGACTGAAACCACCAGCTTCCAACCACTCACACATCCTTCCACACAACCAAACCCGGTTCCCAACAACCCGAACCGCTGCCGCGAAGGTCCGAATACTGAATTCTCGCCGTCGCGATCGAGATACTACCCCAACATGTTGGGGTAGCAAGAGAGAACACCCCCAAGCGGTAGTTCTTTTTGGCGTTTTTGCAGATCCGGTGAAAGTCACTCCGCGATCTGCGTTCGCAAACCCCCTGACACGGCCAAACTGCACGGCGGAACTGCCAGACCATCTCGACGGAGAACTCCGAGCACAACTGTCTTTCCACAAGACGCTTGCGTGCGAATCTCTCCTTGGGTTTCGTTCCACTTCACCATCCCGTTTGGAACGCTTGCAGCACCGTGGCAAGACACCCGTCCGAGGAGCGGAAAATACCGCTCCCACGCAACCGACAGAAGCCAGCCTCCACGAGGTGGACAACCTGTTGCGCTGGGCCGGCAACACCGGACATGATACCAAACAAAACCCAAACGTCAAGCCTGTGAGCGGTTATTCTGCGCGCCGAATGGACGGACTCCGCGTCGGTCGGTGACGGCCCGATCGATCCACCGCGAACCGTTGTGCATCGCCTCTTCTTGGCGAGATGTGTTGGTGAGAGGTGTTGGTGAGATGTGTTGGTGGCATGTAGCGGTGACATGTGAACGTCTTCGCACATCTCCGCGTGCGTGCGACGCATGGGCCGTGTCGGGCCGGGTTTCCCCGTAGGATCGGATTTCGTGTCGGATTTCGCGCGCCAACCGCATGATGATCTCGATCGCAGCGATCACTCGCGCGACGACGGCGGCTGCATGGAACTCTTTCGCGACCTGACGCCGGCGCAGCGCGACGCCGCGGCGCACCGCGAGGGGCCGGCGCTCGTTCTCGCAGGGCCAGGCTCGGGCAAGACGCGCGTCATCACGCGCCGCATCGCTGCGCTGATCGCAACCGGCGTTCCGCCGTGGAAGATCCTGGCACTCACCTTCACGAACAAGGCAGCGGGGGAGATGCGCGAGCGGGTTGCGAAGCTCGTCGCCCGCGAGGACGGCACCCGCACCGGCCTCGTCGTCTCGACGTTTCACTCGCATTGCGCTGCGATCCTGCGTCGTTTCGGTGATCGTGCGGGGCTGCAGGCGGGGTTCTCGATCTACGACTCCGGAGACCAGAAGGACGCGATCAAGGCATCCCTCGAGGAGGCCGGGCTCTCGAGCACGCAGTGGACGCCGGCAAGCGTGCTCGCCGAGATCTCCGATGCCAAGAACCGGTTGCTCGACGCAAAGGCGTACCTCGCGAACGCGAACGACTTCTGGACGCGCTCGGTGGCGAAGGCCTATGCCGCATACGAGGCGGTGCTCGTGCGCTCGAACGCGGTCGACTTCGACGATCTTCTGCTGAAGGTGGCGCTGCTCCTTCGCAACGACGAGGAAGTGCGCGAGGCGCTGCAGCGCCGGCACCAGTGGGTGCTCGTCGACGAGTACCAGGACACGAACCGGGCGCAGTTCGTGATCGCCGCAGCGCTCGCTGCGAAGTCCCGCAACATCTTCGTCGTCGGCGACCCCGACCAGTCGATCTACGGCTGGCGCGGCGCCGACATCTCGAACATCCTCGAGTTCGAGGAGCACTTTCCGGGCGCGCGCGTCATTCCGCTGGGGCAGAACTTCCGCTCCACGGCCCACATCGTCGCCGCCGCCGCCGGATTGATCGCGCACAATCGGCGTCGCAAGCACAAGGATCTCTCCACCGAGCTCGATGACGGCCTGCCCGTGCGGATGCTGAAGGCGAACGACGAGCACGAGGAGGCCGACAAGGTCGCGGAGTTCCTCGAGGAGCGTTCGCGCGCGGGCGTCCCGTGGCGCTCGATGGCGGTGCTCTATCGGATGAACGCGCTCTCTCGCGTCGTCGAGGATGCTCTGCGCCGTCGCATGATTCCCTCGACGGTCGTGCGGGGCACCGCGTTCTACGACCGAAAGGAGATCAAGGACGCGATCGCCTACCTGCGCGTCTGCGCGAACCCGCGCGACGAGGTGTCGTTGCGCAGGATCGTGAACGTGCCCGCGCGTGGAATCGGCGATGTCACCGTGCGCAAGATCGAGGCGTACGCGGCCGCGAACGGTCTTCCGCTGGTCTCGGCGTTTGCGAAGGCTTCCGGCGCGGGCGTCGTGTCGGGCAAGACCGCGAAGGCGGTCGACGCGTTCGTGCTGATGATCCGCGACTTCGCGCAGGCGCTCGACGAGCGCGTGCCGGGCGATCTCTCGAGCTTCGTGAGCGAGGTGCTTGCGACGAGCGGGCTCGACCGGCTCGACGACCACTCGACGCTTGAGGAACGCGACCGTGTTGCCAACCTCGAGGAACTCGTGTCGGCCGCGGCGGACTTCCGCTTGCCTGATGCCGAGCCCGTCGACATGCCGGATGGACCTGCGTTCTCCGGTGTTCCCGACGACGAGCGCCCGCTGCCGACGGTGTCGCCGCAGCCGACGCTCGGCGAAGCGCTGCGACTCTGGCTCGAGAGCGTGTCGCTCGTCGCCGACGCCGATGCGGTCGACCCCGAGCGGGGAAGCGTGATGCTCATGACGCTGCACGCCGCAAAGGGCCTCGAGTTCGACTCCGTCGCCGTGATCGGCGTCGAGAACGGGCTGCTCCCCCACAGCCGGGCAAGCGACGGCGAGGACTCGATCGAGGAGGAGCGCCGCCTGCTCTTCGTGGGCATGACGCGCGCCGAGCGCGCGCTCGTGGTGTCGAGCGCCGCGGTGCGCACCGTGCGTGGCGTCCGGCAGGCTTCGATCGAGAGCGAGTTCCTGCGCGAGATTCCCGCAGAGCACGTGGCGCGCATCGATCTCACCGAGCGGTACTCGGGAGGGCGCATCGAGTACGACGACCCGGAGGCGTTCAGCGACGTCGATGTGGGCGAGCTGTTTCCCATCGGTTCGATGGTGCGCCACCCGATCTTCGGCGTGGGCCGCGTCGAGTACCTCGCGCGTGGCTACGGAGGCACGCGCGCGCGCATCGCGTTCCGCTCGGTCGGACTCAAGACGCTGATCGTCGAGCACGCCAAGCTGAGCCGTGCGTGATTTGAGCGGTCGCCGCTGCGGCGGCTCCCTCTGGTCAGGCCGGGCGGAGTGAATCCGCCTCGGCCTGGAGACGCGTTGCTTGAGCGCTCGCGACTCGCTTCGCTTTCGCTCGCTCTGGTCAGCCTCGCCGCGAGTGAATCGCGGCGGCCTGGAGACGCCCGAGGC
>JBIKXP010000042.1:0-19122 GCA_044355685.1 Phycisphaerales bacterium | reverse complement strand
TTGTGCTGCTGACGCCGAGGAGGTCTCTCACGGAGGCACGGAGGCACGGAGGCCCTGTCTTGCACTTCGCGGCGTCATGCGTTTGCTGAGGGGGATCGGAATGGGAGCTCGTTGCGCTTCGCTTCTCTTCTCTTCTCTTCTCTTCTCTTCTCTTCTCTCTGCCTTGCCCATTCGATCGCTTCTCACGCGAGTGACGCCCGCGTTCTCCTGATCTCCGTGCCTCTGTGCCTCCGTGAGAAAAATCAAAACCGCACAAGCACGCATGTGCCCGCGCTCAGCCCCAGCTTGAGAGCAGCGTCGCGAGGTCGGCGCCGTTGACTTCGCCGTTGCCGTCGATGTCGGCCGCGCAGCCGCTGCACGCGCCCCACGCGCTGAGCAGGATGCCGAGGTCGCCACTGCCCACGCCGCCGTCGCCGTCGAGATCGGCGGGATTCGTCGGCGGCGTGAAGGTCGCGGAGAGCGATCGCGCTGCGCCAGCGCCGTCGCGGACGCGCACCGCGTCGATGACGACGGCGCCCGAGACGGCGACCGGCGACGAAACGCGGACGGTGAAGGTCGCGGTCGCCCCTGTCGCAAGCACGCCGCTCTCGGCTGGTTCGAAGGTGACGGCGAATGGCGCGGTGCCTGCGCGCGGCCGGATCGCCGTTGCATCGGGGCCGACGTTTGCGACAGACATCGTGGTCACGAGTTCCGTGCCCGCCGCGCCATTGAGCGCGCCGTCCGTGAGCGTGAGGACCGTCCGCGCGTCCCGCGTGGTGGTCGTGCCGGCGACCGGCGCGCCGGCGCCCCAGACGGCGGCGAAGTCGCTCGCGTCGCCGCGCAGATGTGTGTCGAGAAACTCAAGCATGAGCGCGCGGGTCTTGGCAAGCTGATCGGCACGCGAGATCGAGCCCGAATCGCAGGCGATGATCGCACTGTCGATGAATCCGCAGTGCGATCCGCCTGCGATGGTGACGAACTGCCGCGGCGCGTCGCAGGCGTTGTACTGGTTCTGCGTCGTCGCGGGCGCGACGATGGTGTCCTGCGAGCCGACGATGAAGCGCGAGGGAACCTGCACGCTTGCCGCCGCCGCCGCCGCGGACGGATTCGTCTCGGCCGCCGCGAGCGTCACCAGGCACTTGATGCGCGCATCAGCCGCCGCCGCCAGCGCGGCCGCACCGCCGCCCATCGAATGGCCGCCGACCGCGAAGCGTGCGGAGTCGACACGTCCGACGAGCCAGCTCGTCTTGAGCGTGTTCTGCTGCTCGAGCCAGGTGAGGCACTGACGGATGTCGAGCGCAAAGTTCGAGTGGCTCGGGAACAGGCTGCTCTCGCTCGTGGTTGCGATGACGATGTAGCCGTGGCTCGCGAGGTGATCCATCGTCGAGTCGTAGAGGTCGACGGCGGTGAGGAAGCCGTGACCGAAGCTGAGCGCCGGGGCAGGCGCTGCTGCGGCCGCGAATGGCGAACTCGCGGCGGATGACGTGGCCGGATAGCGGATCTGCGCGGTGAACGTGGTGTTGTTTGCGCGCGTGACGGTCACGGTGCGCTGCGACACCGGATACGGCCCGGGCTGCGAGTTGTCGGCGAGTGCGGGCGAGGCGAATGCAGCCGTTACGGCGGCAACCCGGAGAAGCGTCTGGCGAAGGAGCATCGCTCCAGTATCGCGCAGAACTCGCGGCGGATTCAATGCGCCATGGCGGCAATCGTCGAAAGTCGGGAGTCCGCCAGCGCGTTCCGACCGCAAGTAAACGCTGGAAAGCCCGCAGGGCGCCGTACAATCGGGCGCCCTGCAGGCCGAGGTGGTGGATACGTGGATGCGCGGATGCGTGGATGCGCGGATGCGCGTCCCGGCTCGCGCGGTAGGTCCGAATTGGCGCGGCGACGGACCAGTCAGCGCCGACGCCGGCGCGCGCCGAGCGACCCGAGCGCGAGCAACGCGAGCGCGCCGGGCGACGGCAGCGACGCCGTCACCTTGTCAGAGCCGCCATCGGCGAATCCTCGGAAACGCGCGGCGAAGCCCCAACCTTCCGTCTCATCGAAGAAGTCGTGCGCGATGATCGTGGCGAGCAGCGATTCCTCGCCGCGGACGTCGTACCGAAACACAAAGGTCTGCCCGACGCCGATGCCAAGGACCGGGCTGCCGCCGCCGAGCCAGTTGCCGCCGAGCGCGGCGCCATGATCGAAGTCGCCGAGTGGAGAGGCGCTGACCTCGAAGACGCCGTCCCAGCCGGCGCGCCCCTCGTCGTACGCCATCTTCACCTGCGGCGCGACATTGAATGCGAAGCCCGTGAGAAAGCCGCCATTCGCTGGATCGGACGTGTTCGTCAGCGTGATCTCCACGACGCCGGCATTTCCACCGAGATACGTCCACTCGGTCGAACCCGAGTAACTGCCGAGACCTTCGATCCCGGGGTTGCTGTTGTATGAGACGATCGACGCGCGTGCGGTGCACGCGATGCACGCGGCCGCTGTGAATCCTGCCATTCCCCTCATGAAGTTCATCTCCAGCTCCTTCGATTGCGCTGCGTTCCTGCCGTCGCACGCGATCCGCGGTTCGCCGCGGCCTGCACACGGCCTTGCACGACCCTACGAGCCTGTGCGCGAAAGGAAAGCGTGCGCGCCGATCGGCGCGGTTGAACGGCGCATTCGCGTTCGATTCCCCGAGAAAGCATCCTCGCGGAGCGATCCACGTGCTATTCATGCGCTCATGCTCCACGCTCCGCTTCGGGTCGTCGGCCCGCTTCTCGTTGGATGCGTCGCATCGCTCGCGCCGCTCGCCGCGCGGCCGGTGTCTATGGGGAACACGCCGGCGCGCGCCGAGAGAGCGACGCCCGCCGCAGTCGCATCTATCGCCGACACCGCGGTCGACGTGTTTGTCGGCGGAGAGGGCGGATACCCCGTCTATCGCATTCCGGCCGCGACGCGGCTCTCGACGGGCGCGCGCAATGGGCGCATCCTCGCCTTCGCGGAGGGACGCAACGCATATGCCGACAACGGCCGCAATGACATCGTCCTGCGCACGAGCGACGATCGCGGGACGAGCTGGAGCGCCGTACGCGCGCTCTGCGACATGCCGGGCCGCTCGCTGAACAATCCGTGCGTGGTCGAAGTGCGCGCGGGGAGGCATGCCGGGCGCGTCTTGCTCATGTTCCAGTCGTATCCCGAGGGTTGCGGCGAGTCGTGCGTGACGGAGGGCTATGACGCGAGGCCGGTCGACGCGAAGCCCGATGGCGCGGGTGCCGTGAAGGACACGATCTGCCGCACCTATCTGATGCACTCGGACGACGCCGGCGAGACGTGGAGCGCCCCGCGCGAGGTGACTCGCGAGGTGAAGCGCGCGACGGGAGCCACGAGCGTCGCGACCGGCCCGGGCATCGGCATCCAGCTCGCGCACGGCAGGCACGCGGGCCGCATCGTCATGCCGTTCAACGAAGGACCATACAACCGCTGGCGCGTGTACGCAGCGTTCAGTGACGATGGGGGCGATTCGTGGACGATTGGCGCTGTGGCGCCGAATCCGCCCAAGGGTCTCGGCAACGAGGTGCAGATGTTCGAGCGCGCGGACGGGGCGGTCGTGCTTAATGCACGCCAGCATCTCGGGGCGCAGCGTCGCACCAGCGCCGTCTCGATCGATGGCGGCGCGACGTGGTCGCAATTGGCCGACATTCCGGAGCTTCCGGACCCGCAGTGCATGGCGGGTGTGCTTGCGCTCGACCGCAACGTCGTGGTGTTCACCGGCTGCGGAAGCGAGAAGGGCCGCGATCGGGGCACCATGTGGATCTCGCGGGACGGTGGACGATCGTGGCCGGAGAGCGTGCTCGTCGAGCCCGCGTTCTTCGCCTACAGCGTTCCCGTCGCGCTCGACGAGGGCACGGTCGGAATCCTGTACGAAGCCTCGATGTACAAGCGCATCGCCTTTCGACGCGTTGCCGTTCCGCCCGCACCGGTACGATGACGGACTCGGCTTGAGATCTGCCGCCACCACGCTGGAGACACCATGAATCACCGCGCCGCACTCGCTCTTTCGGTTCTCGCGCTCGCCTCGTTCGGAGTCGCGTCGCTCGCGGCGACCGCGCCGCGCGCGCAGGATGCGCCCGCCGCATCCGCCGCAGTCGCGTCCTCGACCATCACGATCGATCCTGTCCACTCGATGGCGGTGTTCCGCGTCCAGCACTTGGGCGCCGGATTCTTCTGGGGTCGGTTCAACGAACTTTCGGGCACCGTGCGGTGGCCGCTCGACGACAGCGCCGCGCCGACGTTCGACGTGATCGCCGAAGTGAAGAAGGTCGACACCGGCAGCGACAAGCTTGATGGCAACCTGCAGGGCCCGAGCTTCTTCAATCAGGCTGAATTCCCGACGATCGCCTTCAAGTCGACTTCCGCGAAGAAGATCGGCGACCGCCGCTACGCGGTGACGGGCGACCTCACGCTGCGTGGCGTGACCAGGTCGATCGAGGTCGACTGCACCGTCACCGGGGTCGGCAAGGGACCAGCAGGCCAGAAGGTCGGCTTCGAGTGCACCTTTGCGATCAACCGCGCCGACTACGGCATGAAGTGGGGGATCGATGCACCGAAGGGCGCGCTCGGCAATGAGGTGAAGATGGTGATCGCGCTCGAGGGCGACGTCGCCAAGCCGAAGGACTGAGCGTCACCCGACGCGGGAGCCTGCCATGAGCGAGAACGATTCGTTCGTCAGCGAGATCGCACAGTACGTCTTCTCGGTGGTCGTGCTTCCCGCGTTGATCGCCGCGATCATCGCGCTGCCGTTCGCCGTGAAGCCGCTTCGCAGCAGGCACCGCTGGGTGGAGGCGGGCATCGCGCTTGCGTTGATGACCGCCTTTGCGGTGAGCTTCGCGCGCGAACTGGGCGCGAACGCTTTGTTGCGGCAGATCGTGACGATTCCCGATGACAACGCGCCATTCGAACGCTGGCATCGCGTGGGCATGACGGCGGTGGTGCTTGGGCTGGCGGCGCTTGTGATTCCGTGGCTTCAGGGGACGACCACGCGCGCGCGGCTCGTGCGCGGCGTCTGCCTCGCTGTCCTGTCCGCGGTCGTCGTCAGTCTGGTCGTCCGGTTTCCCGGATCGAACGCGGGGTGGCAGTTCGTCCAGGCCTTGTTCATCTGTTTCGCGATCCTGAGCTTCACGCTCATGGGGCGCGGAGCCATCCTTTGGGCGGCGTGGCTTTGGTTTGGACTGCTCGGATTCCTCGTCGCCGAGAGCGGATTTGCCCAGCTCGCCGTCATGTGTGGCGCAGTCAGCGCCGCGTCGTTCATCGTCGCCGTCATCTGGTGGATCGCGGGCCTCTTTGGAAGCCGCAGCGAGCGCGAGCGCATGAAGGAAGAGGCCGCGGACTTCAAGCGACCCGAGGAACTCCCGACGACCGGCGCGATCGCCATCGCACTTGGCACGATGGTCGGCCTCGTCGCCATGTGCGGAAAGGCGTACGACAGCGCGCGGCTGTGGGACTATCAGTGGCAGCTTGTCATCTTCCTTCCGGCATTCGCCTGGTTTGGCGCCGTGAAGATGCGCCACTGGTTCAAGTGGAAGCGCGGGTATGCGCCGCTTGTCGCCGCATGCATCCTGCTCGCAGCCGCCGGCATCGCCGGCTACCTCAAGTGGCGGCAGTCGGCGAGCCGCGACACCGCTCCGTCGACCGACCGGGAATCGCTTGACATGTACGGCGGTCGCGGGGCCGATGCGGTGCCCATGGCGATTGCGTCCGCGCCGCGCGCCGGCGGGCGCCCCGAAGTGCGCTGGTGAGCGAAAGCGCGGGCCTCGGAGCCCGTCTTTGGACGCTCTGTGCGGCCTGTTCCGGCTGGGTGGCCCTCCGTCGCCGGGTTTCGCCGGCTTCGCTCCTGTGAACGTTGCCTCCCCGTGACTTGGTGGCAAGGTGTCTCTTGTCCGCCAACGCCACGTGTTTACAACGAAAGATCAGGGGAATCGAACATGCGACACATTGCAGCCAGCGCCATCGCAATCGCCACCATCGCCACCATCGCCAGCACCGCATCGGCCGAACTGGTCACCGTGTTCTGCCCCGGCGTCGGCGCCGGTCGGAACGTGAGCGTGACCCACAAGGGCGCGGTGCGCAACGTGTTTGCAGGCCAGAT
Source organism: Phycisphaerales bacterium (assembly GCA_044355685.1). Lineage (GTDB taxonomy): Bacteria > Planctomycetota > Phycisphaerae > Phycisphaerales > SM1A02 > QWPT01. Next base: position 13,028 of record JBIKXP010000042.1, on the reverse strand, counting down.
TCTCCTGAACCTGAGCAACAGCGCCAGCGGCACGCTCAACGGCAGCTGGCGGAGCTTCTGCACCGAGCTCGACCAGTACATCTACGTGAACGGTGCGGCACAGACCTACCAGGCGCTTCCGCTGAAGGACGTGCCGATTCCCGGCGCACCGATGGGAATCGCGCGTGCCGAGGCGATTGGCCGCATGTACGCCTTCGCAAACGGCGCGCAGTACGGTACGAACGCCGACTACGCAGCGGCGTTCCAGATCGCGGTATGGGAAGTCGCCAACGACTACACCGGCGACCTCGCGAGCCTGAGCCTTGCTGCCGGCGACTTGCAGGGACCGTCCGTCGCGGCTGCCATCGGAACCCACATCACCACGCTGCTTGCAGCCGCCGGCAACGTGGGCGCGACCGCGACCCCGCTCTTTGGCCTTGGAAACACGTCCTTCCAGGATCAGATCATCGACCCGACCTCGCCGATTCCAGCCCCGGGCGCGATCGCGATGCTTGGCCTCGCCGCGCTTGTCGGCTCGCGTGGACGCCGCCGCTGAGCGCAGGGCCGACGCGGAATCCGCAGGAAAGTTGCGCGATCGCGCGGCGGTTTCGGCGTCTCTGCTCGACTTCCTGCAGTCGTGGGCTAGGTTCTGTCTGACGGATCCCCGGACGTCGAATCGCGCGGCATCCCGGCTGGCCGCGTCGGCTTCAACTCGCTGTATCACGTGGTTGGATCATTGGGGATACAGCTTCGTCTCCCCTGCTTGCCATCCGGGCGCCGTGCGATTCTTTGGTCTTCGGTGATCCGTCAGACAGAACCTAGCGTAGGATCGGAGGTCCCGCGATGTCCATGCAACTGCTTCTGACCGCGCAACCGGCTGGGCAGGTCCTCGGTCGCACCGAGTTCGTCGAGTGGTACGTCTCATGCGCGTTGATTGTCGTCGGAGGCAGCCTGCTGCTGCGCGCACGCGCATGGATCAACGCGCTCTCCGCGATCGCGCGCCATCCCGCCACGCCGATCATCTCAGGTCTCTACGCGACGCTGATGGGGCTGTTCGTCGTGCTCTCCCACAACATCTGGGTGAGCGATCTTCGAATCATCGTCACCCTGATCGGATGGATCGCGCTCGGCTCGGGCGTCGTCCTTCTGATGGTGCCCGAGGCGTACTCCGCGCTGCTGCGCAAGGTTCCCATCAGCCCGGGCTTCATCGCACTGCGCGGTCTGATCCGACTTCTGCTCGGAGGCGCCGTGCTCTCGTACCTTCTGACGCAAGGGTGAGCGCGAACGGCGATGGCTGGCGCGCACCCAATCCGCAGACGTGGGCGTTGCGGCCTGAATCGGGCGCTTGCGGCAACCGGTGCCTGATCGGCGGGTATCCTCCCGCCCCATGCGTATCCGCAGCTTTCCTCCCGGCCAGGGCTCATCCGGTTCGATCTCCGCTCGCATTCCTGCTGCGCCGTTTCTCCTGCTGCTCGGCGCGTGCACGGCGCGTCCCCCGGTGGCCGAGCAGCGGCCGTTCGTGGTGCAGAGCCCGCACGGCGACCGCGTCGACGAGTACTACTGGCTTCGCGACGACGACTCGGAGAAGAAGCGGCCAGAGATCATGCGCTATCTCGAGGCTGAGAAGGCCTACTCGGAGGCGATGACCGCGCCGCTCATGCCGCTGCGCGAGACGCTCGTGGCGGAGATCCGTTCGCGCATCAAGGAAGATGACGCGACCGTACCCGCCTTCGACCGCGGAGCCTGGTACTGGACGAAGTTCGAGCAGGGCGCCGAGTACCCGAAGATCTATCGGCAGAAGGGCGGCGCGGCCGGCCCTGATCCGAACGCACCAGCCGAAGTGCTGCTCGATGGCCCCGCGCTCGCGAAGGGCGAGGACTACTTCGCGATCGGCGACTACTCGGTGAGCGACGATGGCCGCTATCTCGCGTGGACGCAGGATGTCAGCGGACGCCGCATCCACACGCTCTTCATCAAGGATCTCGCGACGGGCGAGCTGCTGCCCGAGCGCATCACGCCCACGCTCGAGTCGGTGGAGTGGGCGGCGGACAGCCGGACGCTCTTCTACATGCGCCAGGATCCCGTGCTTCTCCAAAGCGGGCCGGTGTACCGCCATGCAGTGGGCAGCGATCCCGCGAAGGACGCGCTTGTCTTTGACGAGGCAGACAAGACGCTCTTCGTGGGAATCGGAACCAGCGCGTCGGATGAGTACCTCATGATCTCGATCGAGGGCTACGAAACCAACGAACTTCGCGCCGTGCCGCGCGCGCAGCCTGGGGCGCCCGTGCGCGTGGTGCTTCCGCGCGTCGACGGCGTGCGCAACTACGCCGACCATCTGAAGGGCCGCTGGGTGATTCGCACCAACGAGGCCGCACGCAACTTCCGCCTCGTCTCGGTCGAGGACGCGCGCGCGGCCGACCGTTCGGCGTGGCGCGAGATCGTGCCGCACCGGACCGATGCCGCGATCGATGCGATGACGCTGCTTGACGGTGGAATCGCGCTGCAGGAGCGCGTGGCCGCCAATGCGCAGGTTCGCGTGCTGCCGTGGGAGTCGGCTGGAAAGTCCGGCGGCGCTGGCTTCGTGGTGCCGACGACCGAGGAAGCGTTCGCGATGACGCTTGGCGACAACGGCGACGCGTCGCTCCCGTTCGTCCGCGTGGTCTACACCTCGCCCACCACGCCGCGCACGACGATCGACGTCGACGTCGCCACGGGCGTGCAGGCGGTTCGAAAGGTGCAGCCGGTGCCCGGCTACGACGCTTCGATGTACGCAAGTGCGCGCCTGTGGGCACCGAGCCGAGACGGCAAGCGAATCCCCATCTCGATCGTGTGGCGCAAGGACGCCTACGCGAAGGACGGCACACGGCCGCTCGTCGTTGACGGATACGGCGCCTACGGCATCACGAGCGACGCCGAGTTTTCGAATGGCGACGTCTCGCTGCTCGACCGCGGCTTCGCGGTCGCCACGCTGCACGTGCGTGGCGGTGCCGACCTCGGACAGGACTGGTACGAGGACGGGCGCCTGATGAAGAAGCAGAACAGCTTCAACGACTTCATCGACGCGACCGACTACCTCGTGCGCGAGAGCTATGGCGCGAAGGACAAGGTCTTCGCGCGCGGCGGTTCGGCGGGCGGCCTGCTGATGGGCGCCGTCGCGAACCAGGCAGGCGACCGCTACCGCGGCATGCTGCTCGCGGTGCCGTTCGTCGACGCGCTCACGACGATGCTCGACGAGACGATTCCGCTGACGACGAACGAGTGGACGCAGTGGGGCGATCCGCGCGAGAAGGCGGCGTACGACTACATCCGCTCGTACTCGCCGTACGACAACATCGAGGCGAAGCCCTATCCGGCCATGCTGGTGACGACGGGTCTCTGGGACTCGCAGGTGCAGTATTTCGAGCCCGCGAAGTACGTGGCGCGGCTGCGGCGGCTCAAGACCGACTCGAATCCGCTGATCTTCCACATCAACCTCGAGGCCGGCCACGGCGGGCAGTCCGGGCGGTTCGAGAGGCTGAAGGAAGCCGCGCTCGCGCACGCCTTCTTCCTCGACCTCGCGGGCCTTGCGCGCTGATCGCCCTGCGCGCGGCATGTGGGTGATCCGGGTCTTCCGGCTCGTCCGCAATTCCACGGTTGTTTCATGGCCTGAAGGTGCGTCGATTGCGAAGGTCGCACGCTATCCTTGACGACATCAGAAGGGCGGCTCCATGCGCGCCGCCATGCAAGGAGATCGCCATGACCACCTTCGCCTCCTCCACCAGCCTTGTCGCCAGACGCGACCTCCAGAACCGGCTCTTCGCGGCGCTTTCAGCAATGTTCGCCAAGGAAGTGCCGCTCTACGACAAGGCGCTGCTGGTCAACATGGCCTGCAACAAGACGGTGTGCGCGCTGCTTGCGAAGCTGCACCTCGGGTTCTCGCTGTCGGACGAGGAACTCGAGCGGACGAGCGGCGAGCGCCACGGTGCGATCCGCATCGGCCGCCCCGACGAGTATCGGTGGATCGGCCGCCTCTTCGCGTGCTTCGAGATGGAGCCGCACAACTTCTACGACATGACCTGCGTCGGCTCGAAGAGCCAGCCGATCATTGCGACGGCCTTCCGCTCGACGCTGCGGCCTGAGCATCGCGTGTTTTCGTCGGTGCTGATGACCGATTACTTCGACCCCGAGACCCGCGCGCGCATCGAGGCGCTGCTTGCGAAGCGCACGGTCTTCAGCGACCGCGCGAAGGCGCTCATCGAGAAGAGCGAGAAGCAGGGCGGACTCGAGGCCGCCGACGCCGACGAGCTCATCCGCGAGTGCACCGAGCGCATCTTCAAGTGGACGGGCAAGGCGCGCGACCACGCGCTCTACAAGGAGCTTTCGGCGGCCGGCTTCAAGATCGCGGCCGACATCGCGTGCTTCCAGTCGCACCACTTGAACCATCTCACGCCGAACACCTTCTGCATCGACCTCTACACCGCGGCGATGAAGCACTGCCTCGGCGAGGTGGACGCCGCGTGGTTCCGCGCGCGCGCCGAGACCACGCTTGGCCGTCTGGTGAAGGAAGCCGACCACGACTCCATGAAGCTGCACTTCAAGCACGTGCCGCTTGAGGAGATCGCGGCGTATCGGAAGGGCAGCGTCACGCCGGCCGAGGTCGCGGCGCTCGCGGCCGAACTCACGCAGACCTTCGCCGGTCCTGACTACGCGCTGTCGAAGCTCAAGCACGCGGGATTCAAGGACTTCACCGAAGGCCCGAGCGAGGACACGCCGGTGCTTCTCCGGCAGGACGCCTACAAGGCGCTCACCGAGGCCGTCCAGTTCACCGAGGACGACGGCAGCGTCGTCGACAGCACGCACACCGCGCGCTTCGGCGAGATCGAGGAGCGCTTCTACGCCTGCACGCCCGCCGGGCGTGCGCTGTACGACACGTGTCTTGGCGAGGCGGATGCCGCGCGCGAGAAGGATCCGACGCTTCCGAAGCGCGACATGGCCGCGTATGAAGCGCTGTATTCGAAGCCGTTCGCGCCGTTTGCGAAGAACCTCGAGGGGCTCATTCGCCAGGGCTTTGTGCTTGCGCGCTACCTTCCGACTGAGAAGGGCCTCGCCGCGGCGAAGTCGGGCGCGATCGCGACGACGGACCTCCTCGAGCTCGCGAGGCAGGGCTTCGTCGAGTACGAAGGCCTGCGCTACGAGGACTTCCTGCCCGTGAGCGCCGCCGGCATCTTCGCGTCGAACCTGCAGCAGTACGGCACCAAGTCGACGGCGGCGGTCAAGCCGACGTACACGCAGGCGCTGCTCGAGGAGATCCTCGGCAAGCGCATCATCGACTCGAACGTCGTCTACGCCGGCGTCGAGGCGGAGTCGAAGCTCGACACCTACGGGAAGCTCGGGCTGCTCGGGCGGCTTTCGCCGGCCGAGCGGGTGGAGCTCGACGCGCGCGTTGCCGCATATCGCGCGATCTGAGCCTGTTTGCACGCGCGGGGCGCATGCGCGGCTCAATGGCTGCGCGCCCGGGCATCGCTGTACAGTGCGCGGGTGCGCATCGGACTCGTGACATGCCGTGAACTGCCGCGGCCGGACGTCGAACTACCGCTCCTCGAGAGGGCGTTCGCAGCGCTTGGCGCAGAGGCCAGGCCGGTCGTGTGGGATGATGCGGGCGTTGATTGGAGCGGCTTTGACGCTGCCTTGATTCGTTCGCCGTGGGATTATGTGGCAAAGTTCGATGCGTTCACGCGCTGGATCGACGCCGCCTCGCGCTCGACGCGACTCCTCAACGACGCGGCGACGATGCGCTGGAACCTGCACAAGCGCTACCTGTTCGATCTTGCGGCGCGTGGCGTCGACATCATTCCCACCGAGCTTGTCGCGGCCGGTCAAGAGCCCGACTGGGAGGCACTCTTCGCGCGGTTCGGCGACATCGTGCTGAAGCCGGCGATCTCGGCGGGGAGTTTCGCGACGATCCGCGTCGAACGCGGCGACCGCGCGCGTGCCTCCGCGCATCGCGGTGCGCACATCACCCGCGACTTCCTCGTACAGCCTCTGCTTGGATCGGTGGTCGAGCGCGGTGAGGTGAACATCGTGCTCATCGACGGCCGCGTGAGCCATGCCGTGGAGAAGGGCGCGCGCTGGAGCGGCGATCGCGAGCAGTCCCGCGGCTCTGTCGAGCCGGGAGAGCCGGCGCGGCGGCTCGCGCTCGCAGCGCTCGACGCGCTTCCGTCGCTCGGGCTTTCCTTGCCCGTCTACGCGCGCGTCGATCTCGCCGAGGGCCCGGATGGTCGGCCCCTTCTGATGGAGTTCGAGGCGGTGGAGCCGGCGCTCTTCCTCGACCGTGCTTCGAGCGGCGCCGGCGCGCTTGCGGCCGCCGTCTGCGCACGGCTCCGGTAGGACGTCCGAGAAATAATTGCGTGGCGTGTGGGAAATCGGTCTGGCTCGGCCTCAGGCGCCGCCATGCGCTGCGGCGTCCCCCGAGGGGCCGACCGCGTTCGCGACTGGGTCCCATCACGCGATCCGTGACGGCTCAATTCACGATTTCAGTCGGAAGCCGTGACACGATCGTGTCTGCAATTGCGCTGTTCACCGTGTCCCCCCGTCTGGGGGCGTCAAGCGTGCCCTCGCTCTTGAGGTTTGGATGTCGCGTTCGTTCGCGCAGACTTCGGGTGCTCTCCGGGGGCCATCATTGAAAGGTGTACGCATGCAGAAGATGCTCTCTCTCGCTGCCGGACTTGCGCTCCTGCCGGTCGGCCTCGCCAACGCGGGTCTCGTCACCGTCGCAGGAACCGGTACCGGCGCTGGCCGCACTGTGAACGTGACCTACGGGACGACGACTCGCGATACGTTCGCGGGCCAGATTCGACTGACGCTGTCCGGCAGCACCGGGCAGAATCTCAACGGAACGTGGAACTCGTTCTGCACCGAGCTCAGCCAGTTCATCTACACGAACGGCTCGCAGCAGGTCTATCAGGTGCTCCAGGTGTCGGATCTGCCGACTCCTGGTGCGGGAATGGGCTCCGTGAGGGCAACCGCGATTGCGCGTATGTATGCGGCGGCGGGTGGGGCAGTCTTCACGACCAACAACGATCTCGCGGCCGCCTTCCAGATCGCGGTCTGGGAAGTCTCGATGGACTTCGACGGCACGTCGGGCAGCCTGAGCGTCGGAAGCGGCAGCTTCAAGGGCAACAACCTGACGGCGGCCATCACCAACAACCTCGCGGCGCTCTTCGCGGCCGCATCGAATCTCGGTGGTCCGACCTCCACGATCATCGGCATCGGAAACACGGGCTTCCAGGATCAGATCCTCGACCTGACCAACGGCATCCCGGCCCCGGGCGCAATCGCGCTCCTCGGCCTCGCCGGCTTCGTCGGCACGCGCCGCCGCAAGTGAACTCGCTCTACGCGCGAACCACGCCCCTCGGAGGCAACTCCGGGGGGCGTGTCACTTTTTGCGCGCGGATGCGCGTTCCTCGGGCCACATGCCGAAGAGCGTCGCGTGCATGATGCGATAGAGCGCGGTGTTGTCGAGGTTGCCGCGGGCATGCTCGCTGTTGAGGCCGGCCGCACGCACGACGACAGGGTCGCCGCCGTCCTGGTGGCTTGCCCAAGCCACGGCGAACGGGAACCGCGCGCCGGTTGCGTCGGGCGCCGACACGAACGGCTCGGAGCCAGGACCTCCGATGCCATCGATGGGCGCGCCGTCACCGGGAAGCAGGGCCGGGAGCGGCTTTCCCCGCACGATGACGCCGTTCGACTCTGGCATCGCGATCAATTGCGGCCGGCTTGCGTCGCTGTCCGCCGCGACGAGGACGAGCGTGTCGGGGTGAACGCTGCGAAAGCGCTCGGCGGCCGCGATCGCGGCGTCGGCGCGGCGCATGGCCTCGAGCAGGCCAGCCGCATTGTTGAGGTTCGAGAAGTTGTCGGTGCCTTCCTCCTCGACCGCGAGGAAGAAGCCTTTCGGATTGCGCGCGAGGACGCGGAGCGCCGCCTCGGTCATCTCGGCGACGGTCGGAGCTGTGGGGGAGTATGGCGGCAGACCACGCTTCGCAAGCGTCTCTTCGTCGCGGTCGTTGTACGTGTCGGTCTGCGCGAAAAGACCGAGGAGGTGCGTCGCCTCGGCTGGAACTGCGGCCAGTTCTTCGCGCGTGAAGACCACGGCGTAGCCTGCAGCGCGCGCCTCGTCGACGAGGTTGCGCGCGTCTGCGCGGCGCCCGACGCCGTGGCGCCCCTGCACGCCCTTCGGCAGGAAGTACGCCTCGCCGCCGCCGAGCAGCACGTTTGGCTTTCCCTCAAGCAACTGTCTACAGATCTCGTCGGCCATGCTGCGCTTCGGCACGCTTGCGAGAAAGCATGCCGTCCCAGGCTCGGCGAGATGACCTGAGTTGATGATCCCGACCGACCGGCCGTCGCGCATGGCATCGCGCATCAGGCTGATGCGCTCGCCGGTCGGTGCAAGCGGGACCGACGCGCCATCCATGCCGAAACTGTCGAGCGGAACCTTGACGCCATACGCATGGATCGTGCCGCCGGTGTTGCTTGCGGGCGCGAGGCTGTCGCGCACATGCGGGCGATAGAGCGCGATCGAGGGAAGCGTGTCCCACGCGAGCATGCCATCGGGCCCGACCTGATGGATGCGCGCGAGTCCCCAGTGGCCGAGGCCCGTGCCGTCTGGATGGATGAATATGACGCTGCCGCGAGCAGGTGCGGGCGTGGCAGGCGCCGACTGCGGCTCGGTAGGGGCAAGCAGGGCGACCGCGACGAGGAGCGAACTCAGCATATGGGCACGATAGAGCAAGAAGCGCCCCACGCGGGTGCGTGCGGTGCGCTTCGCGGAGTCTTGACGCCGCGCTCAGCGAACCTTCGCGAGGAACTTCTTCGTCTCGGCGCGAGAGGCCTTGATGATCGCATCGGCTCGCTTGGGGTTCGCCTTCGCCTCGAGAAGCGCCGTCAGCATCATCGGGGCCACGATGGTGGCGTCGCTCTCGACGACGAACATCGGGGTCTTCTCGGTGAGCTTGTCCCAGGTGATCTTCTCGTTCGGCGTGGCGCCCGAATACGACCCGTACGACGTCGTGGAGTCGCTGATCTGGCAGAAATACGCCCACGGACGCACCGGTTCCTGCAGGTCGTACTTGATGCTCGGCACGACGCAGATCGGGAAGTCGCCGGCGATGCCGCCGCCGATCTGGAAGAAGCCGATGCCAGCGCCTTTCGACAGGCGCTTGTAGTCGTCGTAGAAGCCGGCCATGTACTCGATGCCGCTCTTCACGATCTGCGCGCTGCACTCGCCGAACTTCACGTGCGACGCGAAGATGTTGCCGAAGGTCGAGTCCTCGTGGCCCGGCACCACGATCGGCAGGTTCGCCTTCGCGGCCGCCAGCAGCCAGCACTCGTCGGGGTTCCCCTCGAACTTCGACTTCGGAAGCGACAGCACGAGTTCGTAGAAGTACTCGTGCCAGTAGCGGCGCTCGCCGTTCTTCGTCGCCTTCATCCACATCGGCACGAGGATCTTCTCGACCGCGCGGAATGCCTCGTCCTCAGGAATGCTCGTGTCGGTGACGCGGCGCATGCGCTGCTTGAGGATCTTGGTGTCGTCGTTCTTCGTGAAGTAGCGGTACTCGGGGAAGTCCTTGTAGCTGTGGTGCGCAACGAGACGGAAGAGCGATTCCTCGAGGTTCGCGCCCGTCACCGAGAGGCCGTGCACGAGGCCAGCGCGGATGGCCGGTGCGAGCGTGATGCCGAGCTGCGCCGAGCTCATCGCGCCTGCGACGGCCCAGTACATCTTGCCGCCCTTCGAAACGTGGTCCCAGTAGGCGAAGAGCGCGTCGCGCGTCGAACGCGCGTTGAAGTTCCTGTAGTTGCGGGCGACGAACTCGAGGATCGGCAGGTGGTTGCTGGGCGAAGACATGGGAGGGGAAATGTACCCGAGCGGGGGAGCCAGGTGCGCGGCTGGATACACTGCGAAGCGTGGCGATTCCTTCGTCGTCCATCCTCGTGACCGGTGGCGCCGGCTTCATTGGCAGCAATCTCGTGCGGCTGCTGAACGCAGCGAGCGACGAGCCCGTCGTCACCCTCGACAAACTGACCTACGCCGGGCACCGTGAGAATCTCGCGGGGCTTCCGCACCCCGAGCGCCACGCCTTCGTTCACGGCGACATCTGCGACTTCTCGCTGTGCCGTGCCGTGCTTGCTGAGCATCGCGTGGGCGCGATCGTGCATCTCGCAGCCGAGTCGCACGTCGACCGCTCGATCATCGGTGCCGAGGCGTTCGTCGAGACAAACATCGTCGGCACGCACCGGTTGCTCGAGGCCGCGCGCGCGCACTGGCAGTCGCTTTCGGCCGACGATCGCGCGCGCTTTCGCTTCGTGCATGTGTCGACGGATGAGGTGTACGGAAGCCTGGCGCCCGACGATGCGCCGTTCACCGAGGATTCGCCGATCCGGCCGAACAGCCCGTACGCCGCCAGCAAGGCCGCGGCGGACCATCTCGTGCGTGCCGCACATCGCACGCACGGTTTTCCCGCGGTCATCACCAACTGCTCGAACAACTATGGCCCGCGGCAGATGCCCGAGAAGCTCATCCCCGTCGTGATCGAGCGCGCCCTCGCTGGCAAGTCGATTCCGATCTATGGCGATGGCCAGCAGGTGCGCGACTGGATCCATGTCGACGACCACTGCCGTGCGCTCGTGCGCGTGCTCGACGCGGGCCGCGTGGGCGAGGTCTACAACATCGGCGGCGACTGTGAGAAGACGAACCTCGCGCTCGTGCGCGCGCTGTGCGCGGTGCTCGACCGCGAACGGCCGCGCGCGGATGGCGCGTCGTATGCCGCGCAGATCGCGCATGTCGCCGATCGCCCTGGGCACGATCGGCGCTACGCGATCTCGAGCGCGAAGGTTGCGCGCGAACTGGGCTCGAGTTCGATGGTCACGTTTGAACAGGGCGTCGCCGACACCGTGCGCTGGTATCTCGCGAACGGCGCGTGGCTGGCGTCGGTGTCGAACGCGGAGCACCGCGCGTTCATGTTGAGGCAGTACGGCTCGTGCGGCGCCTGACGCGGGCCGCGCGCCCGTGCGCTCACCTGACGAGCGACGCCGTTGCGCGCGTGAAGACCGCGAGCGTTGCCTCGATGTGCGCGTCGCGCGCCTCGCGCGTGGCGAAGCGACGGCCGAGCGAACCGTCGAGAAGGAGCGTGGCCAGCCCGTGCACGAGCGACCAGTGCATGGTGACGAGCGTGTCGATCCTCTCCGCAGCCGCGGAGCCTGTCCGCGGGGCGCGTCCGCCCGCGTGGCACTCGGTCACGAGGCGCACGAGCGGCGCGTAGGCGCGCGCGCCCGCGTTGCCCGCCGTGGGGAACGCTGCGCGGTCGACGAGTTCCGGCCTGAACATGATGCGAAAGGACGCGGGCTCTGCGAGCGCGAAGGCGACATACGCCCGCCCGGCGAGCATGAGCCTCCGCGAGGCGCCGCCGCGGGCCCGCTCGGTTGCCTCAAGCCGCTCGGCGAGGCGCGTGAAGCCGCGCGCGACGAGCTCCGCCACGATCGCCTCCTTGTGCCCGAAGTGGTGGTAGGGCGCCTGATGGCTTACGCCCGCACGGCGCGCCACCTCGCGGAGGGAGAGCGCCGCGACGCCGTCCTCCTCGATCAGGGCGAGGCTGGCGGCGAGAACCTGCTCGCGGAGATCCGACATGGGGGGAAGGTGCCATGCCGACTTGACATTGTCAAGTCCCGTGATAGTCTTGGCGCGACTTGACGCTGTCAAGTCCCGATTCCGTCGCGTTGTCTGGTCGCCCTTCCGTCCGCGCCACAGGAGCCCCCGATGCCGTCAGTCCACGCAGCGATCCTCGCCGAGGCGGCGCTCGCCCCCGCAGCCTTGTTCGGGGCGGCCAACACCACCGCGCTTCTCGGATGGGTCGCCCTCATCGCGCTTCCGCGCCGCATGCGCGCGCGCCGCGCTGTCGCCGCGGGCGTGGTTCCGCTCCTCCTGTCGATCGCCTACGCCGCGCTCATCGCGGCAGGATGGTCGCGCGCGGAGGGCGGCTTCGACTCGATCGAGGCGGTCCGCGCGCTCTTCGCAAGCGACCTCGCGCTTGTCGCGGGCTGGCTCCACTACCTCGCGTTCGACCTCCTGATCGGCGCCTATATCGATGAACGCGCGGAGCGGGCCGGGGTCGGCCGTTTCGCGCTCCTTCCCGCGTTCGCGCTCACCTTCCTCTTCGGGCCGATCGGCTGGCTTCTCTACCGCGTGCAGGAGTGGGCCGTGCCGCGCATGCGCGCCGCCGCAGCGACAGAGGGCGACTTGCCCGACCACCGCGGGGCGCTCGAGGTGATGCGGTGGGCGGTCCTCCGCGCCGATCGCCGCCTCCTCGCGATCGGGGGAGCGCTTCTCGCGCTCGTGCCGCCCACGCTGTTCGCCGCGCTCCTCGACGACCGCACGCTCGACGGCGCGAACCTCTGGATCAAGCCGCTCAAGTTTGAGCTGTCGCTTGCGATCTACGCGGCGACGCTCGCGGTGGTGGTTCCGCTGGCAGGTAGGGGAGCGGCTGCGACCCGCGGCTGCCGCTGGCTCGTGCGGCTCATGGCGTTGGGCGCGGCGGTCGAGATGTTCTGGATCATCTTCCAGGCCGCGCGCGGCACGCGCTCGCACTTCAATGTCTCGAACCCGATCGACGGATTCATGTACAGCGTGATGGGCGTCTTCGCGGTCACCTTGGTGGTGGCGCCGCTTGTCCTCGCACCCGCCGTCTGGCGCGAGCGAAGGGGCGGCCTTCGAGCGGGAATCCTGGCGGGGCTCGCGCTCAACCTCCTCCTTGGCGGGACCTTCGGCGCGATCATGAGCTCACACGGTTCCCACTTCATCGGCGGCGACGCCACGGGCGCTACGGGGCTTCCGTTCCTCGGGTGGTCAACGACGGGGGGCGACCTCCGCATCGCGCACTTCGTTGGGCTTCATGCGCTGCAGGCGATGCTCGTCGCGGGTGTCATCGCATCGTCGTGGCGGCCGCGCGTGGGTGCCACCGCGGTGTGGGCCCTCGCCGGCGGCTGGGCGATCGCATCGATCGCGCTCGCGGCGCTCGCAA
>JBIKXP010000194.1:0-5867 GCA_044355685.1 Phycisphaerales bacterium | reverse complement strand
GTCATCGCGAGGGGCGAGTGTAACGTTCGCGTGCGCAGGCCGGTTCGGCAATCCGGCCGTGGACTTGCGGGTTCCGCGCAGGAAACGCCCGCCGTACACTCGCGCGTTCTCCCGAGATCCACATGTCACACGCGACCCCCGACGCCCCACTCATGCTCTCCGTCTCCGGCGCCCGCGGCATCGTCGGCAAGACGATGACCCCGGTCGTCGCCGCCACCTTCGCGGCCGCGTTCGGCTCCCACATCCGTACGCTCGTCCTAAGCCGGCGGCCCCGACTCGTCGTCGCGCGCGACGGACGATTTGGCGGCGAATCGCTTGCGCGCGCCGTGCAGGGTGCGCTCGCATCGGTCGGCTGCGACGTGGTCGACATCGGCGTGGCCATGACGCCGACCGTCGGACTGATGATCCGCGCGCTCGGCGCGGACGGCGGCATGGCGGTCACCGCGAGCCACAATCCGATCGAGTGGAACGGCCTCAAGTGTCTCGACGGCGACGGACTCGCGCCGCCGAAGGAGGTCGCCGAGCGAATCATCGCGCGCTTCAAGGCGGCCGACATCGCCTTCGCGCAGCCGCTCGAGATCGGCTCGATCACGACCGACGCGAGCGCCGCGCAGCGCCATGTCGACCGCGTGATCGAGGTGCTCGGCGGCGCGAACGGCGCTGCCGCGCGCATCCGCGCGAAGAAGCTCCATGTCGTCCTCGACAGCGTGAACGCCTCGGGCTGCGTCGGCGGCCGCATGATGCTCGACGCGCTCGGCTGCGGCGTCACCCATATCTACGGTGAGATGACGGGCGTCTTCGGACACACCCCCGAGCCGACCGCGGAGAACCTCGGCGACCTCGCCGCAAAGGTGCGCGCCGAGGGCGGCCGCGCCGCGTGCGGCTTCGCGCAGGACCCCGACGCAGACCGCCTCGCGATCGTCGACGAGAACGGCCGCTACATCGGCGAGGAATACACGCTGGTGCTCGCTGCGCAGCGCATGCTTGAACTGCGCGGGCCGTTCGCGCTCGCGGCGAACCTGTCGACCTCGCGCATGATCGACGACATCGCTGCGAAGTTCCCCGGCGCCGTCGTCCACCGCACCGCGGTCGGCGAGGCGAATGTCGTCGGCGCGCTCAAGCCCGCGAAGGGCCTCCTCGGCGGCGAAGGCAACGGCGGCGTGATCGTGCCCGAGGTCTGCTGGGTGCGCGACTCGCTCAGCGCGATGGCGCTGGTGCTCGATCTTCTCGCCAGCCGCGATGAACCGCTCTCGAAGATCGTCGACGCGATGCCGCGCTACTCGATCGTCAAGACGAAGCTCGACCTCGCCGCGATCGGCGGCCTCGCAGCGGTCGCGCCAGCGCTTGCGAAGCTGAAGGCGGCGTTCGCAGGCGAGAAGATGAACGACTCCGACGGCGTCCGCGTCGACTTCAAGGACGGCTGGGTCCACCTGCGCGCCTCGAACACCGAGCCGATCGCTCGCATCATCGCAGAGGCCCCCACCGCGGCGCGCGCGCAGGAATTGATCGCGATGTGCGCGAAGGCCGCGGGGTTGTAGGGCGACCGAAGGGCAGCGCGCCACGCGCTGCCCGATGGACACAAGGCTGCGCAGCAGCAATGGGTACCGGCGCGGCTCGGGGCTCAGCGCGCCGAGCCAGGGCGGGTGCTGGCGAACTGCGCCGCGATCTCCTCCGCGATTTCCTCGAGGAGCGCTTGGTCCTCATGGAGGAGAATGAGTTCCCCGGCAAGCGGAGACATGATCTGCGGCGAAGAGACGATCTTGCCCTTCCATCGAAAGACTGCGTATCTTCCGCTGTAGACAACGGTCGCAGCCCGGAGCGCCTCTGCCCCAGCTGCGTCGAGCCTGAACCGAAGGACGCGGCCACCGGGCGCCGAGGGCTGCGGCGCCAGGCGAGGATCCAGCATCGACCCGCATGAGACCACAGGTTGCGGGTCGAGGTAGATGCTCATGCCACCGTCGATCGTGAGCGGCTCTACGAACCGCTCGTCGCGGGTCTGCGACCCGATCGAAACGCTCAGGCAGCGGTCGGCCTCCGCGTTCGCGCGCGCGGGGCCGGACGGCGGCGAAGCCGTGCGACCGTCGACGCAACCGACGAGAAGCGCAAGGACCGACGCCACCCCGACCAGCGATCTGCGACCGGACTCGAACATGATCCTGCCTCCTTCCGGCCGCGCGTGGAATGCTTCGCGCGTGGAATCCGCAGTGTAGCCGCGTACCCCGCCCTGCTACATTGCCGCCCATGCCCCGCGCGCCCCACGCACGCACCCTCGCCATCGCCGCGCTCGCCGCGGCCGCGCTCTCTGTCGGCTGCGAGACGATGCGCTACGAGCCGACGAAGGCGACGCGCACCTATCCCGCGCATCTCCCGCAGGAGCGCGTGGCAGAGGTCCAGGTGTTCAACGACGGCGACGCGATGCTGATCGTGAACGCGACGGTCGAGAGCTGGTCGAACATCGACGTCTGGCTGAACCAGCGCTACCTGAAGAAGGTCGATGCGCTGGCCGCGGGCCAGACGCTCCGCATCCCGCTTGGCGAGTTCTGGGATGTGCGCGGCGAAGGCCCGTTCCCAGGCGGGCTCCTGCGCTACTTCCCGCCGACGCCGATCCGCCTGGTGCAGATCCAGACGGGGCCAGAGGCGCCGCTGGTCGGATTCAAGGCGATCCCGACCGAGCGCGAGCTCGATCAGGCGCGGCTCAAGAAGGACACCTGACATTCACGCGGCGCCCGCGCCGTGCGGGCGCTAGGAGACCGTGCGAAAGATGACGCCGCGCGCATCGGCGCCGACGGCTTCGGCGAAGCCCGCAGCATGCTTGTGGTCTGGCTGAAGCGCGACCTGCGGATCGACGACCATGCGCCGCTCGCGCATGCCGCCGCCGCGTGCGCGCGCGACGGCACGCCCATGATCGCGCTCGCGGCGTTCGAGCCCGAGGTCTGGCGCGCAGCTGACGCCGACGCGTCGCACCTTTGGTTCTACCTCGAGTCGCTCGAAGAACTCGACGCGGCGCTGTGCGCGCGCGGCGGACGCCTCGTGTACCGCGTCGGCGAGATCACCGAGATCCTCGGCGAACTGCACGCGCAAGAGCCGATCACGGCGCTCCTCGCCCATGAAGAGACGGGAAACGCGATCACCTACGCGCGCGACATCCGCGTGGCGCGCTGGTGTCGGAAGCGCGGCATCGGGTTCCGCGAGTTCCGCCAGCATGGCGTCCTTCGCCCGAATCCCGGTCGCGACGGCTGGGCCGCGCGCTGGGAGGAACACATGTCGCGCGCGCGCGTGCCGCCGCCCGAGCGCCTTCTCACGCCCGACGAGTCGCGCATCGCGTC
Source organism: Phycisphaerales bacterium (assembly GCA_044355685.1). Taxonomy (GTDB): domain Bacteria; phylum Planctomycetota; class Phycisphaerae; order Phycisphaerales; family SM1A02; genus QWPT01. The sequence goes on along the minus strand of JBIKXP010000194.1, from coordinate 2,541 downwards.
GATGAGCTCCGACATCGCGCACGAGCTCGGCCTTGGCCCCGACACGCGCGCGGCGCTGCGGCAGAAAGGCGGCGAGCGCGAGGCGGCTTCGCTCCTGACGTCGTTCCTGCTCGTGCGTGGCCGCGAGTATCGCCAGACGATGGGTTCGCCCGTGCTCGCGTGGGAGTCGTGCTCGCGGCTCTCGCCGCACCTCGCGTGGGGCACGATGTCGGTGCGCCGCGCATTCCAAGGAGCGACGCGGCGGCTCATCCAATTGAACGAACCGGCCCGCGTGGCGGCCGAGGGAATCGCGCCCGACGACGTCGCGCTCTGGCGTGGTTCGATCAGGAGCTTCGTCTCACGGCTTTCATGGCACTGTCACTTCATCCAGAAGCTCGAGGACGAGCCTGCGATCGAGTCGATGTGCATGGCGCGTTCGTGCGAAGGCCTGCGCGATGGGCTCGATGCGGACGTCGCGGCCGCACGGCTCGCGGCGTGGCAGCAAGGCCGCACGGGCTACCCGATGGTCGACGCGTGCATGCGCGCGCTGGTCGCGACCGGCTGGATCAACTTCCGCATGCGCGCGATGCTCGTGAGCTTCGCGAGCCACCATCTGTGGCTCGACTGGCGGTCGTTCGCGCCATGGCTTGGGCGGCAGTTCCTCGACTATGAGCCGGGCATCCACTATCCGCAGATTCAGATGCAGTCGGGCACGACCGGCATCAACACGCTGCGGATCTATTCGCCGCGCAAGCAGGTCGAGGACCATGACCCAAGCGGAGTGTTCATCCGGAAGTGGGTGCCGGAGCTCGCTGCAGTGCCCGATGAGTACCTCGCGGAACCCGAGACGATGCCCCCGCTCTTCCAGTCGATGATTCAGTGTCGGATCGGAGTCGACTATCCGGCACCGATCGTCGAGCACCGCGCGGCCTACCGGTTCGCGCAGGAGAGGCTGTACGGGCTACGGGCAAAGCCCGAGGCGCGCGCGGAAGCGAAGGCGGTGTATCAGCGCCACGGAAGCCGCAAGCGGCGGTGAACGACGCGAATCGGAGGCCGAAGCGCCCCCCAAGCACCAAAGCGAGCCACCGCAGTGGCGAGCGCTCAAAGACGCACCAAAGCGAGCCGCCGCAGTGGCGAGCGCTCAAAGACGCACCAAAGCGAGCCGCCGCAGCGGCGAGAGCTCAAGCCACGCCTCAGCCCTCAGGTCAGTCGCGAGCGCTCAAAGAAGTCCAAGCCGCGCCTTCTTCGCCTCCCACTCGGCCGTCTCGCGCTTGTTCTCCGTCGCGAGGGGCTTCCCCGTGCGGATCGCGTCGATCTCGAGGCCAGTGAGGTGCATCGCATTCAGGCGATAGTCCTCGAACGCCTCGCACGCCACCGGCACGATCGGCTTGATGAGCTCGTACATGGCCTTGGCGTAGTCCTGAATCTCGATCTGCGCATGCGGATCCATGCGCAGCGACAGGAAGTGGAAGATGTTGTGGAGGTCGCACTTCCAGTACCACTCGGTGTAGACGCTCACGGGCAGCACCGCGCGCGCGAGCTCGCGCGCGACGCCGCGCTCGGTCAAGTCGAGGTACTTTGCGTAGTTCGCCTCCGCGCCCTCGAGAAGCTTCAGGAACTCCTCGGCCGTGCCGGCGTCGATCGGTCCTTCGCCGCCCTGGCGGTTCGACTTCGACTGCTTGCGCACGTTCTCGATGTCCGGGCGATAGAAGCGGTCGGGCATGATCGAGTAGCGCGCGCTGTACTCGTTCACGTTCGCGGTGCGGTGGCGGATCCACTGCCGCGCGATGAAGATCGGCATGGCGATGTGGAACTTGAACTCGACCATCTCGAACGGCGTCGAGTGGCGATGCCGCATCAGGTATCGCACGAGGCCGCGGTCCTCGCTCACCATCTTGGTGCCCTGTCCGTAGCTCACGCGCGCCGACTGGACGATCGCGCTGTCTGCGGTCTGCCCCTCGGGAACGAGCCGCGGCATCGCATCGACGAGGGCGATGAAGCCATGCTCATGGATCGGAATGGTCCAACGGCTCGCGCCGCCCATGACGTCGCGAAGGGGCGTCTCCGGGAGAGACTTCTCGATTGCGGCTGGTGCGCTCGCGGCGGGGACGGCGACATCGGACATAGACGGCGAATCTAGCGAAAATCCCGTGCCCTCGCCCCTCGAAATCCGGCGAAAGGCCGTCGAAACCCGCCCGAACCCCGTCAGGGCTCAGCGCGCGCGGATCCGCTCCGCCATCGCGAACAGCCACTCGCCGATGGTGGGTCCCGTCCCCTGCATCGAGGGTAGGCCGCGCGGCCGAAGAATCGGCTGCACGTCCCGCACGATCGGCCACTCGACCTCGATCGAGAAGAGGACCTCGTCCATCGGAATCGGGGCCGCCGGCGCGCCCGCTGCCACTCGGGTCATGGGATACACCCGCCCCTGGTTCGCGAGCGGTTCCTTGGCGAGCGTTTCGGTGCGGCCCTGATCTTCGAGTACGAATGCGCGCAGTTCCGCCTCGCTCATCGGAAACGCGTCGTTCCGGTCGGCGTAGGCGAGGACCGCCCACGCGAGCTCGC
>JBIKXP010000041.1:0-19241 GCA_044355685.1 Phycisphaerales bacterium | reverse complement strand
CGCGGACGAACGACTCGGTTCCGAAGCCGGTCGAGCTGATGCGGACGTCGGTGCCCGAGGTCGATGCCGACACGCCGAGCGCCTCGGTGAAGGCGTTGACCGCGGTGACGATCTGCGCCGCCGTGGTGCCCGACGCGAAGCTGAACTGCTGCGCGCCACGGGCACCGGCGACCTCGAAGGTCACGCTGCCCGAGCCCTGGTTCTCGAGGACACCGCCGCTGAGCAAGAGGCCAGCGCGCGCCGTCTGCGCCGACTGCGTCACCGTCACGGTCACGGCGCGGTTGGCGCCGGCGGTGTCGGAGAGCTTGACCGAGTTCACGGTCACGTCGGAGAAGCCGCTCGCGGCGTTGTAGTTGCCGCTGAGCGTGTAGTCGTAGTTGCCGTTCAGGAGCTTGGTGCCCTGGAACGAGGTCGCGTTCGCGATGCGGTCGATCGACGACAGGATGTTGTCGATCTGGAGCTGGTTCGCCTCGCGTTCCTCCGCAGAGACACCGGCCTCGTTCGCGGTCTGGCCGACAAGCGACTGGACCTCGACGAGCATGTTCGAGATCTCCTGCAGACCGCCTTCGGCGATGTTCATGACCTGCTCGGCGCGCTGGGCGTTGCCGATGGCAGCGTTGATGCCCTTGATCTCGCCGCGCAGGTTCTCGCTGGTGATCAGACCCGCCGGATCATCGGCGCCGCGGTTGATGCGATAGCCGGTCGAGAGCCTCTCGAGCGTGCCCGACAGCGACTTCTGGTTCAGCGCATTGACGCGCTGCGCGATCATCGACGAGACGTTTGAATTGATGCGACTCATGACTCGATTCCTCCATGCTCCGCCGCAACCAGCGACGGCCGATGCCGGGCAAGGAGACAGCACTCACGCTGCGTCCGCTCGTGCATCATCTTTCTCCGGCCCTCGTAGACTCCGCAGTCGAGGACCATGTACTTGGAAGGGCGCTTCCTGCACCCGAGGACTTGCCGGAATCCTGATTCCGACGCCTTGGAGATCGGTGTCGTGGCGCTTTCTCTTCAATGCAGGCACGACACACGAAGGTTTGACGGGCGCCGCAGACGTCGCGACCTCACCAGACGATCCAGTCCGGCCTCCGCCTGCAAGGGCAGCGCGCATAACACCATGGCGCGTCGCCTCGCACACCCCTCGAACGAGGTACTCGCGCTCGAAAGCTCAGCACGTCGCGCGTGCGACGCGACCCCGCGTTCAATCGAGGAGCTTCAACACCGAGCGAGGAAGCTCGTTCGAGAGCGCGAGCGCCTGAAGCGACGCTTGCTGCAGGATCTTGTTGCGGGTAAGCCGTGCGGTTTCCGCTGCGAAATCGGTGTCGCGGATCGCACTCTCAGCGGCGGCGGCGTTCTCGAACGCCACGTTGAGACTGTTCACGCTGGTGTCGACGACGTACTTGGAGAACGCGCCGAGCCTGCCGCGAAGCGACGAAACCTGGCCGACCGCGGCCGAAACGATGTCCTGCGCCTTCGCGAGGTTTCCCCCGCCGAGGCTCGCCGCTCCACCCGAGCGGAGTTCCGAAAGGAACCCCTTCACGGAATCGCCGAGCCCAGCCGTAGTGACGGATCCAAGCCCGATCGAGACCTTGCCCGCGAGCCCGACCTGCGGCGCGAGATTGAAGTCGGCACCGCCGCCTGTGATGTTGAAGGACCGGCTCTGGCTTGCGGCGTTGATGGTGTTGCTCCCGATCAAGGTGACGGAGACGTCGAAGCCGTCGAGGGCGACCCGCGCCGTGAGCCCGCGTGCGGTCGCCGCGACGCCATTGATGTTCACCGTCGCATCGCGGCCCTTCGTGCTGACCTCTTGGCCAGCGCCGGCGGTCGTGTTCGTGAGGAAGTTCGTGTTGACGTTTGCGTTCGAGACTTCCCGGGCGCGGACGAACGCCTCGCTGCCGAAGTCCGTCGAGTTCAGGCGGACGTTCGAACCCGAGAGCGATGCGGAAATCCCGGTCGCGTCCGTGAACGCGTTGATCGCCGTGATGATGTTGGCGGCGGCGGTTCCCGAGGCGAAACTGAACTGCTGCGCACCGCGCGAACCCGCGATCTCGATCGTGACGGTTCCCGACCCCTGGTTCTCGATGATCCCACCGGCGCTCAGCAGGATTCCCGCCCGCGCGGTGCGCGCCGACTGCGTCACGGTGACGGTCACGGCCTGCGTCGAACCAGCCGCGTCGGAGAGCCTCGCCGCGTTGACGGTGACATCTGCGAATCCGTTCGCCGCCGTATAGCTGCCGCTCAGGTTGTACTCGAAGTTCCCGTTCAGGAGCTTGGTTCCCTGAAACGACGTGGCGTTTGCGATGCGGTCGATCGACGAGAGGATCGAGTCGATCTGGAGCTGGTTCGCGTCACGTTCCTCGGCCGACATGCCGGCTTCGTTTCCGCTTTGCCCGACAAGCCCCTGGACCTCGACGAGCATGTTGGAGATCTCCTGCAGGGCGCCTTCCGCGACGTTCACGAACTGACCGGCGCGTTCGCCGTTGCTGATCGCGGCGCTGATTCCCCGCATCTCGCCGCGCAGGTTCTCGCTCACGATGAGCCCCGCGGGATCGTCCGATCCGCGGTTGATGCGATAGCCGGTGGAAAGCCTCTCGAGCGTCGCGCTCAATAGGCGCGTGTTCGTCGACGCGAGGCGCTGCGCGAGAAGCGACGAGACGTTTTGATTGATGCGACTCATGACCTGGATCCTCCTGATCCTTCGCTTCGGATACGGCAGAGCCTGCCGTTCGCCGCCCGCCTCCGGGGTCGACGGCGCGCCTTGTGCGGCGCGCGCGGCAGCGCACCCTCCGGGCGCGCCATCTCGCACGAGTGGAATCGGAACGAGAGGAACGATGCTTCACGGAGGATGCCGAACTCCGCAAGTTGCCACCACGTGTGGAGCGCGCGAACGCCACAACGCGCAGAGTCGCGTCGGTGCGCACATCCCCTCTCAGTGAAGCGAAGGTCACAGGCCTTCCAAAGCAACGGACCGCCCGGCAAGGTCCGGGCGGTCCGTGGAGACTGTGACTGAGGCGGGGCCGGAAGGAGGAGGCCAGCCCGCGCGCGGCTTACTGCTGGAGGAGACGCAGCACGCCCTGGGCGCTTGCGTTTGCGGTCGCAAGCACAGACGTACCCGCCTGCTGCAGGATCTGGGCGCGGCTGAGGGCCGCGGTCTCGATCGCGAAGTCCGCATCGCGGATCTTCGACTCGCTCGACATGATGTTCTCGAGGCCGATCTGGAGGCTGCGCGCGTTGGTCTGGAGCGTGTTGCGCTCGAACGCGCCCAGACGGCCGCGCATCGAGCTGATCTCGGTGATCGCGCTGTTGAGAATCGCATTCGCCTCGCGGGTGCGGCCCGCAAGGAGCGAGTTCGGCTGACCGCTCTTGATACTCTCGAGGAAGAACCTGCCGCTCGTCGTGGTCGTGCCGCCGACGCGGCTCGCCGCCACCGACTGGATGCCGATGCCGACCTGCTGCGTGGTGGTGAGCGCCGGTCCGAGCTGGAAGGTCGCGCCGCCTGCGGTGACTTCGAACGTGGACGGGATGCCGTTCAGCGTGGTGGCAAAGGTCGTCGACAGATCGAGATCGATCGCAAGCGCCGGCGTGTTGAGCGACACGCGGGTGCCATCGCCGGTCGCGAGGGCGCCGTTGATGATCGCGCCGACGTCGCGGCCCGTGTCGCGCTGCGTCGCAGTGCCGCCCGGGGAGAGGTAGGTCTGGAAGCCGGGGAACGAATCGCCGATGCGGCGCACGCTGACGAACGAATCGCTTCCATAGCCGATCGAGCTGAAGAACATGCCCGACGTCTGATTCGACGCGGTTCGCAGCGACGCGCTGACGCCGGTGGTGTCGCGGACGGTGTTGATCGCGGCGATGACGGCCGAAAGCGGCGTCGCCGACACGAAGCTCATCGTCTGGACGCCGGTGTTGCCCGCGACCTCGAGGGTGATGCTCGAAGTCAGCACGCCCGCGCCCGCCGAAAGGAAGAGCCGGCCAGTCTGCGCCGACTGGATGACCTCGACCGAGACGGGAACCGACGTGTTCGTGCCGAACTGAACGCCGTGGACCGTGACACCGGTGAGCTCGGTCGTGTCGATGCCCGAGGTGACGTAGGCGAGCGACCCATTGAGGAGCTGCAGGCCGGCGAAGCTCGCGGTGTTCGAGATGCGCGTGATCGATTCGATCGCAGAGTCGATCTGCAGCTGATTCGCGGCGATTTCCTCTTCGCTGACGCCGCCTGTGTTGGCGCTGTTCACGATGAGGGCCGAGATCGAGTTCAGGAGATCCGCGACTTCGGCGAGGTAGCCTTCAGTCGTCGAGATGACGGAGCTCGCGCGCTCGGAGTTGTCGATGGCCTGGGTGAGGCCCTTCAACTCGGAACGCAGCCGTTCGCTGACGATCAGGCCTGCCGGATCGTCTGCGCCGCGGTTGATGCGAAGACCGGTCGAGAGCCGCTGGAGGCGGATCGACATGCTCTCGTTCGATCGTGCAAGCTTGTGTTGCGCGATCAGGGATGAAACGTTCGTATTGATGCGGGACATGAAATCCTCCTTGATTGGAATGCCCTGCTGTCTCTTCGCTCAGGCGGTCTCACGCCTGTCGGACGTGCCTGCCGCGACCTTCGCGGCTGTCGGCAGCATCGTCCTGCCCTGCTTTGTCTTGCCGGCGCGCGTGGCGACCGGCGGCTTGAACGAACCGAGCTCGCCGCGGAAAGCCGCTGCCTGCTGGTTCTCCTGTCGGATCGCGTCGTACACCTCCTTGCGGTGCACCGCGACCGTTGCGGGGGCCTTGATGCCGATCCGCACCTTGTCGCCTCGAATGTCGACGATCGTGAGTTCCACGTCGTCGCCGATCATGATTGTTTCGTCTCGCTGTCGGGAGAGCACCAGCATGTCGTGGGCTCCTTCCTATACGGGCATCCGTGCCCAGTGAGAGTTCATCCGTGGTTCGCCGGCCGTCCGGCCCGATGTGATCGAACTGCGTCAGGCGATCTTCTGGGCGCCCTGCTCGCCAAGCTGCACGAGTTCGTGGCGTGTCGACCACTTCTTCTCCGCGAGCACGAGCTGCATCGCGCGGCGATTGGCGGCGTTGACGACGATCGGTCCCTGCAGGTTCGCGGTCAGCGAGTGCTCGCGCTTGTTCACGATCACGAGGACCTGGGCGTCGCCCGTCTCGGTGAGGCCGAGTTCCTCCATCTGCTCCTTGCGGATGGTCGCCTGGTAGTCGGGCACCCAGAGCGCCGGGTCGGTGACGACGAAGGCGAGGTCCGGTGTCTCGACCGACTGGAGCCAGAAGAAGACGCCGTTGTCGTCGGGCTGCAGCAGTGAGAAGGTCTTGAAGCTCGAGAAACCCAGCAGTCCGGCTGGGATCTCGATGAGGCGCGACTCGTCGACGTCGACGGGTCCGAAGCGGGTGGTCTCGATCAGCATGTCGATTGCTCCGTTCGGCTTCCAATCCTTGGAGTCCGGCATCCATGCCGGTCGGGCTCCATCCCTCGACCGCCGAGGAGAGCCGAGCTCCTCGCCGGGGCCTGCTCTCGCGCAGGCCACGCGTGTGTGTGCTACCTGAGGAAATCCAAGAGACTCAGACTCGTGCTTCTGGCGGCGACCGTGAGGCCGGCCTCCAGCTGCTGCTGCAGCGAGGCGAATCGCCCTGCTGCGGCGGCGTAGTCGAGGTCCTGGATCTCCGATTTGAGCGCGATGTCCTGGATCTTGAGGTCCTCCTCCCGCACGCCCGCGTCCTCGACGCGCTGGGTGCGGACGCCGACGTCGGCACGGGCCTGTGCGGTACGCACCAGATCCTCGTCGAGCTTCGCAGAGGCGATTTCGATGCCGCGGACGTCGTTCGAGATGAGTGCGTCGCGCAGTGCCATCATGTGGGAGAAGACGCTGTCGACGGACACCTTCGCGGTGTCGGTGCCGATGAGCGAGGCGGCATTCGTCTGTCCGAGGATGCCGAGATCTCCGGCCGCCGAGCTGCCGTTGAGCCCGATGACACGCGTCGTGGTGCCGATCGTGGAGTCGACGAGTTCGATGCCATTGCCGACGCTCACGAGGCGCGCGTTGAACTCGGTGGCGAGAAGGCCGGCTGCGGTCGCCGCGGCGTTGATCCGGGTCAGCACATCCTGCACCGTGAAGCTGCTGTCGATGTCGACGTCGAACGAGCGCCCGTCCTTCAAGGTGACGCGGAAGTCGGTGTTTCTCGGCGGATCGGGGAGGCCCGTCAGCGGATCCACCACGCCGGAAACCTGCCGCACGCCGCGACCGTCGTTGAAGTCGGCGAGAAGCGTGGCCGCCGAGAAGGAGCGGATGCCCAACTGGGTCGCGGATGGGTTGCCGGAGTGCTCCTCGACCGCCATCGACGTACCCGAGAGTTCGTTCAGCACGTTGAATCGCGTGCCATCCTCGGAGATCTCGACGCGGACGCCGATGCGCTCGACCTCGACCGCATTCTGGAGGTCCTGCACGGTCTGGAGCGCGCTCAAGTCAATGATGCGCGCCTGATTGCCGTTGCGAATCTGGATCTGCCCAAGCGGCAGCGTGAGCCCGGACAGCGAATCGAGCCGAGTCAGCTGCGTGATGCGCGGATGGAGATCGAGGCCGGTCGTGGTGACGCTCGGCGGGTAGGTGCCGCGCAGGCCGAGATCGCCCGCGGTCGCGGTCGAGTTCGAGTCGCGCATGATCACCGTGAAGCCGGCGCTCGGCGTGACGGCGATCCGGTCGCCTGTGGCCGGATCAATGCCGACGATGGCACCTGGATCGGTCGCCTGGATGATGGCGGAGAGGCGCGAGACCACGTCGCCGATCGAATCCGCGTCGGAGAGGTCGACCTGCGTGACGGTGCCGTTCACATCGATCTCGACCGAGCCCGGCCGCACGCCGAGCCCATTCGCACCCTCGAGGGTCGCGAGGCGCGTGGTGAGCGTCATGGACGGATCGAGATCGCGCTCGCCTTGAATGCGTCGCGAGAGCGCGCCGAACGCCTGGTCGGCGCCCAACGTCACGCGCAGATCGTTTCCAAGGCCGGTGTCGAGGAGCTTGCCCTTGCCGACGCCCGAGTACTGCAAGCCTTGCAGCAGCGAGGAGATCGGCTGCTTGTCGGTGCGCTCGCCGCCGAAGAGGAAGACGCCGTTCCGATCGCGGTTGGCGATCGAGACGAGCGAGTTCAGCATGGAGTTGATGACGCCCGCCTGCGTACGCCGGGTGGCTTCGTCGCTGCCAGTGCCGACTTGGGCGAGGCCGATGACCTTCGCCTCCTGAAGGATCTCGGAGACGTCGCCGAGGGCCGTGTCGATCGAATCGAGGGTGGCGCCAGCGTCGCCGAGGTTCCGCACGCGCTGCTCGCGCCGCTCGATGATCTCGTTCAGGCTGAGCACCGCCGACGCGCCGATCGAGTTCTCGCTCGGGCGCTGGAACTGCAGGGCCGACGACATCTGCGTCTGGATCCGCAGGAGCTCCCGGTTCGTGCCGGAAATGCCCGTCAGCGCAATTCTTGACGCAAGAACGTTGGGAACTCGGTTGAGGTTGGCAGGAATCGCGCTCATGGAGATGGCTCCGCGAAGCAGAGGGCAACCGCCGTGCCAACGCGCGTTTCCACAGGCCGCTCTCCCCCGCCCCGGCCGCTCCGGAGGTGCGGTCGCAGGTGGAACCCGGGTTCCCGGCGGGGTCGGCTGTCGGCCTATCCCCGGGAAGTGCCCGAATCCCGGCGGCGCCGGGTTGCCTTGCGCCGGAATGCTGCAAGAATCGCGGCATGACCCTCCCGCCCGCATTGGACCGGTCGAGCCCTCTTCGGGCTCGATTCTTGGCGCCCCTCGCCCCCGCCCTCACCCCCGCCCTGACCCCCACCCTCGCCCTCGCCCCCGCCATCACCCTCGCCCTCGCCCTCCTCGCATCGGCCCCCGTGTCGGCCGGCGGCGGCACCTCCGACCTCCTCCTCGTCCCAGACTCGGGCAACGACAGGGTCTGGGCGCTCAGCGCCGTCGACGGCTCGGTGGTCAACAGCAACTACTTCCCCGCCGACGGGATCATGAAGCAGGTGATCCAGATCGTGGTGTCGCCGACGGGCACCCTGATCATGACGGACGAGCAGATGGATGCCGTGTTCGAGTACTCGGCGACGGGCACCTACATCCGCACCCTCGCGGGCCCGACCGATGGGGTGATCGGCGCCTACGGTGCGTGCGTCCGCGACGGCTTCATCTACTTCACGAGCGGCGCGGGCGACGGCACTCCGAACGGCAAGATCTACCGAGTGCCGGCGCATGGCGGAAAGGTCTCGGTGTTCAGCGACTGGACCGGCGTTGGGCAGCCGCGCGGCATCGTCCCGTACGGCGAGGGGTTCCTCGTCGGGAATTCGACGGACGACGACATCGAGATCGTCTCGTCGACCGGGATCGTCTCCACCACCCCGTTCCACAACTCCGACGGCGTGACTGCCATCAACTCCCCGCAGCACATGACATGGCTCGCAAGCGGCGAGTTGATGGTGACGGGGTTCTCGCCGCCATTCGGAATCTTCTTCTACGACCCGAAAGGTGCTGAGAGCGAGCGATTTGTGGCGCCGTATGTGACGACCTCGCCGCGTGGGGCATACCGCCTCGACAATGGCGCCACCCTCTACACGGCGGGAACTCGCATCGACCGCATCACGCTGTCAGGCTCCACCGATTCGATCGTCAATCAACTCGGAACCTCGTTCCGCTGGATCACGCGCTTTACCCCGCCACCGCCGTGCCCGGCCGACGTCAACGGAGACGGCCAGGTCGCCTCCGCCGATCTTGGCGCGCTGCTCTCGGCCTGGGGCGGCGCCGGAGCGGCGGATCTCGACAACTCTGGAAGCGTGGACTCGGGCGATCTCGGCATTCTGCTGTCGGCATGGGGACCGTGCTGATTCCGCCGAGACCCGCAGAGGCATGCATAAACGCACACATGAACGCACACATGAACGCACACATAAACGCACACAGGGCCAGCCTTGAAGGCTGGCCCTGTGCATGAAGTGCTGCGTGCAGATGCGCGAAGCGCGTCTCAGCGACGGCGGCGCGCCGCGAGGCCGGCGAGGCCAAGGACCGCGAATGCGGCCGGACCCGGGACGCCGTTGATGAACACGTTGTCGATGCGGTTCGAGCCTCCCGTGGCCGAGGCCAGCGCCTCTGCGTTCTGGAAGCGGACGATCACGAGTCCGAGTTCGCTGGCTCCTGCACCCAGGCTGATGTTGCTGTTGCTGTAGAGCGGGTTGTAGGTCGTGTTCGACCAAGTTCCCGGGGCGCCGCCGCCGCCCGACTGGAGCACGGTGTACGAGAAGATGTCGGTGAAGGTCGTGCCGCCGTCAATGCTGACGAACAGCTTGAACGCCGCAGGGCCGGTCGTGCTGCGGGCCTGATCCCAGCTGACCGAGATGTCGGAGAAGCCGATCGTCGAGAAGCGAGCCTCATAGAAGTCGCCGGGCGCCCAGTTGTTGCTTGAGAACGCGTACTGGCTGCCGTTGCCGGCCGGTGCCGTGTAGGTGGCGGCGGCAGACGCGTGCCAACTTCGCAGCTGGCTGCCGGCGATGTTCGCGCCGGTCTCGGCGAGGCCAGCGCCAGCGGGGTTCGGCGGCAGGTACTGGTTTCCGGTGGGAAAGTTTCCGTTGCCGGTCGGGAACGCCGTGTTGATGGTCCAACCGACGACGACGGCCGCGTTTGCGGAGGCGCCGACGAGGATCGAGGCTGCGATGCCGAGGGCGACGGTTCGGGAGGAATGCGCGGTGAAGGAACGAACGCTCATGAGACTCACTCTTTGCGGGAAACCCGCTGCTGATCGGCTGGAAACTCATGCCGACGGGAGCCCTGGAGCCCCCGCCCGAGGACCGGGCCGGCAGCTCCATGGACAACGCGGGGCGCAGCTTGCGCCCGGGGAGGAGAGGCGTGAATCGCGGTCGAAACAGGTCACCGAGGTCTCGGGTTCGTACGATTTCCCTCGTCGGCGTCGAACATCCAGACGGCCGGCGCGAAGTCCGAAAGCCCGCGTCGCTTGTCCCGAATGACCGCGAACTATGGAAGCTCGCTACGTCTACATCACCCAGACCGGATCCCGATCCGGCCCGTTCACCTCTGCGGAACTTCAGCAACTCGCGGAGGTTGGCGGCGTCGAGCTTTCGGGCTTCATCGAAGACGAGTCGGCCGGGGCCCGTTGGGCGGTTGCGGCAATCCCGTGGCTTCGGGATGCCGTCGGTCGCGCCCGCCAGCGCAGCGCCCCGCCACCGCCCCCAGGGCCGGGGTCCGCGTTCTCGGGCGGCGAGCCCAGCACTCCTGCGCCGGGTCCCGAACTTCAGACGCCAGCCGCATCCAGCCCCGCCGAGCGCCAGCCCGAGCCGGTGCAGTCGGCCGATGAGCGCCGAGTGCCTCCGACCTACATGACGCCGCCGCCGGACGGGGCGAGCGCAGCGCTTGACGCTTCGACACTCTGCAAGCGCTCGACCTTCATCCTGCTGGCGCTACTCCCAGCGATCTTCGGAGTGTTCGGCATTCACAACGTCGTCGCTGGCTACACCGCCCGCGGCGTGGTGCAGCTCGTCCTCTCGCTGCTTGTGATCGGCGGGGTGCTCGGGATCGCGATCACGGGCCCCTGTTGCTGCTTCGGCGTGCCCATCTACCTTGTGCTCTGGGTGTGGGTCATCATCGAGGCCGTCACCATCACGCGCGACGCCGCAGGCCGCGTCATGCAATGACTCCGACCGCTGTCGCGGCCATCCTCGTCGGACGCCGCGCTTAGATCGCGAGCAACTGGCGGATCGTCTCGTCGATCGTCGAGATGAAGCGCGCCGCGGCCTGGAACTGACGCTGGTACGCGAGCATGTTGATCGACTCCTCGTCGATCGACACGCCGCTCATCGCCTGCAGCTGCGAGTCGAGGCTCACGCGGACAAGTTCCGTGCTCTGCGCCTTGTTGTTCGCTGCCTCGGCGCGCACGCCCAGTTCGGTCGTTGCCGCGCTCCAGAACGCGCGGATGCTGCGGCCGCCGAGGTCGTCGACGGCGGTCGTCGCAAGCGCTGCGATCTGCAGCGCGCCTGCGTTCGAGCCGGAGACGTGGCCACGCCCCACCGCGAGCAGCCGAGGGTCGGAAATGATCTCCTCGTTGACGGAGATGGTCGCGGCGTCGAATCCGCGGAAGAGGCTGTTGATGCCGAGGCCCGCGAGGACGCCGGAACTGTCGTTCGAAAAGCTGAACTCGTAGCCGCTGGTCGCGTCGAGCTTCAGCGTGTTGTCGGCCGTCACGGACGCAGCGCCGGTTCCGGCCGGCAACGCCGCGTTGATCGCCGAGACCAGCTGGTTCAGGGTCATCGTCGATGGATCGGTGGCGACGACCACCGTCGTGCGCAGACCGGTCGAAAGCGCGGTGATGTTCAGCTCGAACGAACCATTGCGCATCGTGAAGGGCAGCTCGGAGTCGTTCAGCGGAATGCCGGCGTTCGTGATGCGGTTCAACCCCGTCACGCTGGTGATGCCGCGCGTTCCCTGCCCTTGGGAGTGAATGCGGTTCACCTGGTACATCAGTTCCCGGGCGAGGAGATCGAGGTCCTCGATGGCGGGCTCGACGGTCTCGCTGCGCTGGCGCTGCAACGCGCCGATCTGGCCACTCGAGAGGCTGAGCAGCGTGCCGTTGTCCTTGACGCGGAGCTTGAGCTGCTGCTCGCCGCCGTTCACTTCCGTCTGGACCTTCACGCCGAGCGAGGCGCTTCCCTGCACGAGCGGCTGTGAGTTCACCAGGATGTCCGTCATCCCGTTGGGCTGCTCGAGGACGCTGATGGGCAGATACTCGGAAATCTCGTTCACAAGCGCATCGCGCCGGTCGCGAAGATCGTTCGCGGGGCCGGCCGATCCCCCGAGTTCACTGCGCGCGATCTGAACGTTGAGGTCGGCGACCTGCGTCAGCAGCTCGTCGACCGCGCGCACCGCGGTCTGGAGCGAGCGATCGATCTCGGTGCGGACCTCGAGGTGGCTCGTACGCATGTCGCGAATCGCGGAGGCAAGGCCGCTGGCCTGCTGGACGACCACCGACCGCAGCGCCTCCTCGTTCGGGTTGTTCGCGAGTTCGCTGAAGCTGGTGAAGAAGGCGTTGAGGCGCGACGAGAGATTCGCGTCGCCGAGTTCGTTACGCACCGACTCGATCGCGAGGAGGAAGCGCTGGTCGATGGCCGCGCTCTGCTCATCGCTGATCGCCGAGCGCATGCGCCCCTGCAGCGCCGTATCCACCGTGCGCAAGATGCGGGATATCTGCGTGCCCGTGCCGATCGAGCCCCGGTTGCCGTAGGTCTCGGGAATGGTCGTGGTCATCCGCGCGACCTGCCGGCTGTAGCCCGGCGTGGACGCGTTTGCCATGTTGTTGCCCGCGACCTGCATCGCGGTCTGGCTTGCCATGATGGCCGATCGACCGACTTGGAGAGCGCCGTTGAGACTCATGGTGGTGTGGCCTTCCGCTGACGGGAACCGCGTTCAGCTGCGGATGTCGAGGCTCGAGATCGCGCCGCCGCTTGTGGCGATCTGGCCGGCGCTCGAGTAGATGTTGGCGTGCGCGAGGGCCGCATGCACCGACTGCACGATGCCGGCGATGTGCGCCGAGAGCCGCTCGGCCGCCTGGCGGACGACCGACGTCTCGCGACGGACTTCAAGGATCAGGGTGCGCAGTTCCTCGCGGAGAATCAGAATGCGGCCGCCGGGCGACGGCGGCAGTTTCTCGGCGATCTGGACGAGCGATGCGTCGGCGGCGAGGCCGAGCTTTGCCGCGAGCGCGCGCGCCTCGGCAAGCCTCTGCTGGTCGAGATCTGCGATCTGCGCCACCACGCGCTTCTCGGGTTCATCGAAGCGCGAGAAACCGGCGAAATCGCCGGCGCGCAAGGCGGCTCTACGCGCCTTCGCGTGGGTCATCAACTGGGCGTAGAGCGTGCCGCTCCGCTCGAGAATCGCGATCAGTCGCTCCGGCGTTCCGGTCGCGGGCGGCACAGCGGGCTTTGCCGCGGGCTTCGCCGTCGATGGTGGCGCCGCAACGGGCGCGCGCGCAAGCATCGCCGGATGCACCTTCGGCTTCGGTGCCGTCTGCTGGGCCGTCTGCTGCACCTTTGCGGCGGGCTGGCCGGCCTGTGGGACACCCTGCTGGACTCCCTGCTGGACTCCTACGACGCGCGGCGTCGGGACAGGTGGCTTCGGGGCTGGGGCCTGCTGGCGGTCGCGGTTGTTCACGGCTGGACTCCTCGGGCTGTGTAGGTCGCGGCGTTCGCCGATGGCGTCTGGCCGCGAAGAATGGCGCGTTCGAAGCGATCGGCGACGACCTCAACCGCCGGGAACCCGGCGGAGGCCACCACGCGATCGGCAAGCATGGTGTCGAGCAGCGGGCGGAAGCGACGCTCCGCGACGCCGGGCTGGAACGGACCGGCCGCCATGCTGCCTTCGCGGATCTGCGCGAAGACCGGCTTGACGAAACCTTCGGACACGAGCGTCCGCGCGGCCTCGAGCGCGAGCCCGCGCGCGTCGCCGCGGCGTGCCTCGGCGGCGAGCCGCGAATCGGGCGAGAGCAGCGAGCGATTCGCCGTCATCGTCGGGGCGATGGATCCGAGCGCGCTCATGACTTGATGATCTCCGCCTTGAGTGCGCCTTGGCGCGAAAGGCTCTCGATGATGGCGACCTGCGTGTCGAAGGGCACGTCGAGCTCGTTGAAGGCGTCGATCAGCGCGCGGAGACGCATGTTCGGGATCTGGCCATCCGAGGTCGAGACACCGGTCCACGCCACGGTGTCGGACAGCGGCTGTTCGGGCGTCGGCGTGATCGGAGGCGTGATGGTGGTGATGCGGAGGTTGCCGCTCGTCACGGCCGCCGGACGGAACTCGACCCGCTCGTCCGCGGTGATGACCTCGCGCGCCATGTCGATCACGACTCGGGCCGGCGTCCGGATCAGGTCGCCCGGCACGCTGAAACGAAGGAGGCGCGCGACGAAGTCGTTCGCTTCCTGGCGGGTGTCGACTGGAATCCGGACGCGGATGGTCTGGGCGTCGAGGACCTTCGCGGCATCGGAGTAGCCCGAGAGCGCGAGTTCCTCGTTGATGAGATCCGCGATGCTCGAGGCCGTCGGATAGCCAGCGTACTGAGGGTGCAGCACCAGTTCGATGCCGTTGCCATCGAACGGGCTCACGATCATGTCACGCACCATGCGGCCACCGCCGCGAATGATGGCGGTGGTCGGCGTGGTGGGATCCGCATCGACCACCCCTTCCGCGACGGCGTAGGGAATCCAGTCGGCGCGGTTGGCCGGCTCGATGGGGCTCTTGAGAAGGCTGGTCAGGAGGATCCCGCCCTGCAGACTGGTGGCAGAGCCGATGCAGCCGATGCGGACGTCAAGACGGTCGTCGGTGCGGGCGCCGTGCCGGGGAATCTCGACCGACACAATCACGAGCGCAAGCGACTTCATCTTCGCGAGGCTCTTGGCGTCCGACCGGATGTTGCCCAGGTTCTGGAGCAGCGCACCGAGCGGCTGGCCTGTGATCGGAGAGTCCTTGATGCTGTCGCCGGTCTTGTTCAGGCCGTAGACGAGGCCGATTCCGACGAGGCGCTCGCCCTCGAGCCCGCGCAGCCGAACGTAGTCCTGGAGGTCACCGGCGTGCGCCTTGGGGGCACCCAGCAGCACGACGAGGGCGAAGAGGAGCACGAGGAGCACGCCAACCACGGTGGGGCGCGCAGAAACGACGCGGCCGACGGGCCTCTCCGAGGCCTGCGGACGCACGGGGTCGGCAAGTGTTGCGGCATTGGTGCCTGAGACGCGTGTCATACGGGTGGACCTCCTGTCCAACCTGTCGCAGGGCAACCGGCATGCCCGTCGCTCGACCCGCCCCCGCCTTCCGGCCGATACTGCGGCGATGACCGCGCGACTCCAGCCGATCGCCCTGTGTGCGGGCGCGTTTCTCCTGATCCTGTTCCTGGCCTGTGGCTGGACGCTCCCCGGCTCGGGCAACAACGTCCTGCTTGCGCTCCAGACCATGCTCATCGAGGGTGGGATCGCCGCCCTCTGGTGGATCGGCGCGGCGGGCATCGGGCTTGGAGCGATCCGCCTCGCGGGCGCAGACGACGGCGCAGCGCGCGCCGGCGCGGGCCCTCTGCGGACCTCCCCGGATGACCTTGCGCTTGCGATCGCCTGCGGTGCCGCGCTCATGCTCTGCGCCGCGAGCGCGCTTGGCTCGCTTGGCCTCCTACCGGCGCTCGGCGCCCTGCCGTCGTGGATCCTCATCGGCGCCGGCCTCTTCCTGTTTCTTCGCACGATCCGCGAGAAGCCCCTTGCCCTCGATGCCGCTCCTGCTCCCCGCTGGCAAACGCTCTTCAGACCCGCGGCGATTGGCGCGCTCGCGGCACTCTTCGTCGCGGCCGCGGCGTCGGCGCCGGGGTGGCTCTGGTCGAGCGAGTTCGCGGGGTTTGACGCGCTGAGCTACCACCTCGAACTGCCAAAGGAGTGGATCCTCGCCGACCGCCCCGTCGGCCCGGTCGAGGGCAACGTGTACTCGGCTCTGCCCTCCTTCGTCGAGGCCGCATTCATGCAGCTGATGCTCATGCGCGGCGAGATCGCGGAGGGTGCGCTGGCCTGCCAGTTCTGGGCGCTCATTGCGGCATTCGCCTCGGCGTTCACGGTGGCCAGGCTCGCGCGTCTCGTCGTGGGCGACGAGAGCGGGCTCGTGGCGCTCGTGGTGTTCCTCTCGCTTCCGTGGGTGCTCGTCGTCGGCACGCTTGCCTACAACGACATCGTCCCATGCCTCATGCTCGCGGCCGCGTGGTTCGCCATCGAGCGCAGGGTCGCGTCCGGGCAGGCGCTCGATGTGCGTCTCGCGGCCCTCCTCGCGCTTCTCGCCGCGGTGGCGGTCGGCGCGAAGCCCACGGCGCTCCTCTTCGTCGCGCTGCCGTTGCTTGGAATCACCATTGTCCGCGCCGGCCCGCGCGCGCTGCGCCTCGCGCCGCTCGTGGTGGGCGTCGCGGTCGTCGTGCTTTCGCCCTGGCTTGTTCGAAACCAGCTTGCCTACGGGAACGCGCTCTTCCCCTTCGCGCACGCGCTTCTCGGAAACGGTCCGTGGACGGACGAGCAGTTCGCGATCTTCGCCAAGGGCCACGGTCCAGATCGGCCGTTCCTGGAGCGGCCTCCCCTCATCTGGTCGCAGTGGCTCGCGCACGGAACGGGTGCAGCGCCCGGGCCACGCGAACCGTGGTTCCCGCAGTGGGGCCTGCTGCCGCTCGCGGGCCTTGCCGGACTCACGATCTCCGCGCGGCGCGATCCGACGGCGCGTGCGGCGCTCCTTGCGATCATCATCGCGCTGGCAGGCTGGCTTGCCGCCACGCATCTGAAGAGCCGCTTCCTGCTTCCGACCGCCGTGCCGCTCACGGTCGGCGCCGCCATGCTCCTCGCATCGGCGGCGCGCCGGACGCAGCCCGCCGTGGTGCCGCTCATTCTCGCACCGTCCGTTGCGCTTGCATTCGTCGCCTACTGGCGTGAACCCGCACGTCCGCAGCCGCAGACCTCGCCCGACTCGACCGTGGTGCTGCAGCGCGCGCCGGCTGCGATGATCGGCGGCATTCCGTTCAAGACCGGCGAGCTCTTCGCCCAGGAAATCGTGCGGCTTCCACCGGAGCAGCAGGCCGAGTTCCTTCCCGTCGCGCCGCTCGAGTACTTCCTGAACTTCGCAATCGATCCAAACGCACGGATCCTCGGCGTGGGGTTCTCGACGCCGTTCTACTCCATGCGTCGCATCGAGTGGAACACTGTCTGGGATCGCGGCGTACTCGATCGCGTTGCTGGCGAATCGCCCGATGCGCCCGAGACATGGGCAGCGCAGCTGAAGGCACTTGGATTCAGCCACGTCGTGGTGCAACCCATCATGCTCGACGTCTGGCAGCAGAGCGGATGGCTGAACCCCGCGCTTGCGCCCGATCGCTGGCTTCGGCGGTTCCTCGATGCATCCAAGGCACGCGTCCGCACGCCGGATGGATCGATCCTCGTCGAACTGTAGGCCGCACGGAGTCGGCGGTCGGGCGGGGCCGCTCAGCGGCTTGCGGGAAGCGAATCGGGAAGGCCCGGCAACTCGATCGGGGGCGACTGCTTGACCGGCGCGCGCCGCTCGAACTCGGCCTTCACCGATTCGATCGCTTCGTTGCGAGCATTCGCGAGCTCGCTGTCGCGCGAATCGCGCAGCGACACGTAGGCGACGGCGATCACGAGCGAAGCCAGCACGGCGGATGCCGTCGCGACGAGCAGCAAGAGGTTCATGCGCTTGAGCGACCGGATCCGGTGCGCGAGGCTCTCGTCGATCGCCGCGGAACGCGCTGGCGCGGGAGCGTGGGGCTGCCCGGCGAGAGCGGCGATCGGTGCGGTCGCGGCTGCGACGACAGGCGCGATGACCGGCGGGATGACAGGCGGGATGACAGGCGACACCCGTGCCGCTGGCGGTGTCGGGCGCTGCAGCGCCTCCGGTGCGGCGACACGCACTTCGGTCACCGACGGCGGATTCACGGGCGCTGCGCGCACGATGTAGTTGCCGGAGTCGACCACGAACGCGAGGCCGAGCACTTCCTCAACCTCGTCGGGAATCGGATGCTGTGGCAATCCTTCGACCTGCGGCAGCCCGAAGAAGTTGCGATCGGTGCAGCCAGTCGGGCGCGTGCCGCACGCGGTGCAGTTGCCATCCTCGCTCGTGACCGGTCCCTGACAGCCGTAGCAGCGGCCGAAGAGATGCGCGATTCCGGCGGCGCGGCGCGCGACCGTCCACAACTGGCGTGTGGAGGGCCCACGCACGATGTGGTCGCGTCCGATTTCGCCCGATCGGATCGCCGCCACGATGGCGTGGTACGAGTAGCCGACGAAGTGCGGACGGCGCGAATCGCGCACGAACCAAGAACCCATGTCGTTCTGCGTGGCCTGCAGGCTGGCGACATCGAAGCGTCCGCCGCACGACTCGCATGCAAGGCTGACCTTCTGGCGCGAGCCGCAGTACGGACAGAGAATGGCTTCCGCCTTTGCCACCGGCGGAGAGGATACGCGCATTTCCGAGATTCGTTCCCCGGAACCGCGCCCATGCGACTTCGCGGCGATCGAGCCCGTTCGGGGGCGCCGAGGCCTCGCCGACACGGATCGAACGCGTCCGCATACGCTGCCTCCATGCAGGTTTCGAAGAACTCGATGAGACGCTCGCACTTCCGCATGGCGGGCATCCTCTCGGCCTTGGGCGGCCTCCTTGTGGCGGCATTCGGCTGCGAGGCGCCGAGCGCAGCGATCGGCGTGCGGCCCGCGCAGACGCCGAGCGCCCCCACGACGCCGTCGCGAACAGACGCTGCGGTGCGAACAGACGCTGCGGTGCGAACAGACGCTGCGGTGCTTGTCGCCATCGTGGATGGGCGCGAGGCCATCGACGCGGCTGCGCTCACGCCGGCGCTCCGTGAGATCGGCGGCGCCACCGCGCTTCGGGAGGCAATCGTCGATGCGCGGCTTGTGCGAAGGCTTTCCTCGGCGGGCATTGCCATCGACTCAGCCCGCATCACGCGCGAAGAGGAACTGCTGCTCGAAACGCTGGATCTATCCCGAGAGCGCGCGCTCGACCTTTTGGGCGAGATCCGCGATCGCCAAGGCCTTGGCCCGCGGCGCTTCGCGGCGCTCCTCGCGCGCAACGCTGGGCTGCGCGCACTTGTCGAGCGCGAGGTCAAGATCGACGACGACGGACTCGAGAACATGTTCGACCTGCTGCACGGCCCGAAGCGCGTGGCGCGCATCGCAGTGCTCGCATCGCTCGCAGACGCGCAGCGCTTCGGGGACGATGCGTCGCGCACAGACGCCGGCACGACTGGCGCAAGCCGATTCGCGGAGCTCGCCGTCGAGCGCTCGCTTGACGAGAGCGCGTCGCGCGGCGGACTGCTCGCGCCCGTCGCGCGACGCGATCCGAGTTACCCGGAAGTCCTTCGTGCCGCGATCTACTCGACCCCGCCCGGCACGATCTCGGCACCGATCCTCGATGGAAGCCGCTTCTACATGGTGATGGTGGTCGAGGAGCGGCCGGCCGACGGGACGACCCTCGCCGATGCGCGCCCCCGCTGCGAACGATTGCTGCGGATCTCTCGCGAACGACTGCTCATGGACGCCCTTGCACGCGAACTCGCTTCGCCAGAGGGCGTGACGATCTTCGATCGCGGGTACGACACGCGTCGGTAATCCGCGGCTGCTTGCGGCAGCCGCGACCGCTCAAACAACGCGCCCCCCAGGCCGAGG
>JBIKXP010000193.1:0-5992 GCA_044355685.1 Phycisphaerales bacterium | reverse complement strand
CAGCGCGCGCCTTCCGCCACCCAGCGCTCGATGGCGCGGATCTCGTCCTCGGCAAGCGACGCTCCCTCGGGCGGCATGCGCTCGTTCGCGTCGTTCGATCGAATCCGCGACACCATCTCGCTGGCCGCCAGATCCCCCGCCACCACGGCCGTGCGACCGCTCCGGAGCGGAGACGTCACCCGCGCGTACTCGGCGAGGTTCAGGCCCGCCATCTCGCGCACGCCGCCATGACAGCGGAAGCACTTCGAGGCAAGGACGGGCAGGACCTCGGTCGCGAAGTCGACCGGACCATCTGACGCGCCGCGCGCCGCCGGCATGGCCGCCGACATGGCCACCGGCATGGCCGCCGCGGTCGGGATGCGCGGCTCGGACCCGGCGCCACCGGACATCCGCCCCGCCGCGAGGCCGAGCGTCGCGACGATTCCGGCTGCGAAAGCGGCCATGGCGGTGCGCATCGACGCAGGATACGGGCCGATCGGGCGCAGAGGAAGCGTCTCCCAATGAAACCGCCCCGCGCTCGAGGACGCGGGGCGGAGGAAATGCGCGAGAAAGGAGCTCGAACGCGTCAGTTCATGACGACGATCGCTTCGAGTGCCGCATCGGTGCGGGCCTTGAGGTCCGCGAGGTGCGCACGCGAATAGGGATCGATGTTCCCGTTCCCAGCCTTGCCGAGCGTCGCGTCGAGCTTCGTCTTGAGCTCGCGCAGCTCCTGCGCCGAGAGCTGCCGCGCGACGCGCGGGAGTCCGGCCTTGCCGGTCGCGACCGCGATGAGGCGGTCGGCGTAGTCGGCCTGGAGGTTGCGGCGGAACGCAGTGATCATCGGCTTGCGCGGATCGGACGAACCGAGGTTCGACGCCGAGATCTCCTGGAAGATCTCGGTCGACAGCGCCTTCATCAGTTCCGGAAGCGTGAATGCATCCTGATCGGAGGGAACGCGCTTCTCGTTGTCGTAGACGCGGCTGAGCGTCGTCGGATTCAGGAGCATCGTGAGCGCCATCGACTGGGTCGCGGCGATCTGGTCGTTGATCGGCCAGGTGCTCTCGGTCATGAAGCCGCGCGGATTGTCCATCCACTTCTCGACCGTCATCTTGTTGACGAGTTCCGGAGTGAGGCCGTACGCCTCGTCGCGGAATGCCGTCTCGATGACGAACTTAAGCGCGGCGCGCTGCTTCTCGACCTCGACCGGCACCAGCGGGTCGCCCGTGTTCGGGTCGCCCTTCTTGGCGCGGCTCACGTGCGTTCCACCGATCCAAGGAGTCATCATGTCGATGGCGGAGCGCTGCTTGCGGAGGGTCTTGAGGTAGCCCTTGCGCGCGCGCTCCCAGCTGTCGCCGTTCTTCACGTACTTGTCGAGGATCGCCGAGCGGAGCATCTTCACGAGCTGGATCTCGGCCTGCGCGAAGTCGAGCGGGTTCTTCGAGAAGTCATAGCGCCGTGCAAGCGGATCCGGTCCACCGGCGTCCTCGTCGGTGAGGTAGGCGTGGCCCGGCTCGCCGCTGCGGGCCGCGACCTTCGCGGGGTCCTCGAAGGTATAGCCGTACTCGATCGCCCACATGTCGTAGAGCCCGATGCCGACCATCGTGTAGTCGCCTTGGATCTGATCCTTGTCGACGTTGAAGTTCGTGGACATGTAGTCCATCACCGAGCCAGCGAGCGGCTTGCCCTTCACCTTGTCCGAGTTGATCTCGTCGAGGGTGTAGACCGCGGATGCCTTGAAGTTGTGGCGGAGGCCAAGGGTGTGGCCGACCTCGTGCGCGACGAGGTGCGCAAGCTGCGGGCCTGCGAACGACTCGGGCACGCCGTCGAGCGTCTCGACCTTCGGGGCGTTCGGATCGGCGGGCTGCTCGTCGAGCGAGAGCACGTCGAAGACCATGCTGGCCATCGCCATGTTGTTGGCGAGGCCGCGCGCGGCGAAGCACATCGCGCCGCACTTCGAGTGGTCATGCGCCTCGGGGTCGGTCGCTTTGTACCACTCGGAGATCGCGCGGAGCTCGGGGCTCGCCGCAATCGCGGGGTCCTTGCGGCTGTCGGCCGGGTCCATGTCGCCGGCCGCCGCGCGCTTGGCGCGCTCGGAGAGGGCGCTCTGGCGCTCGGCCAAGGGGAGCATCTGAATGCGCGGATCCCACTGCGGATGCGCTTCGAGCCACACCAGCGTCTCGGGCGTCAAGCTGGTGGCGACCTCGATGGGACGGTCGTCGTACCAGCTGTAGAACGCGCGGATCCAGCCGTCGGTGAGCACGATGTCGGCGTCGAGAATCTCACCCGTGATCGGGTGGGCCCGGCTCGGGCCGATCGCGGTCGCGACGTCGTTGTTCAGCCAGCGCACGAAGTTGAAGCGGACATCCTCGGGGTCCTTCTCCATGTGGGCGCCGGTCACCTCGTCCTGCTGGTAGACCTCGATCGCGTTGTCGATGCCGATCTTGCGGAACGCCTCGTTCCACTGGAGCACGCCCTCGCGCACCCAGCGCCGGTAGCGCACCGGCACGGTGTACTCGACGTAGAAGACGATCGGCTCCTTCGGCGGCGAGAGCGACAGCTTCGGGTCGCGCTTCTGGAGGTTCCAGCGGTTGATGTACCGCGTGGCGTTCGTCTCGGTGCCGTAGAGGCCGAGGTCGCGGTAGCCGGTGAGGAAGTAGCCCACGCGGTCGTCGGCGACACGCGGCTTGTAGCCGGTGTTCTCGGGAAGCACCGAGATCGAGTAGTGCACGACCTTGAACTTGCCCGCGGGATCCGGGGCCTCGATCGCGATCTCGAGGTTCTTCGGGAAGCTCTTCGCCTTCGCGATCTTGGCAAGCCGCGGGTTCAGCGCCATGCCGACGAGCTGCTGCGACTGGCCGACCAGCATCGCGTCAAGATCGATCACGGGCTGGCCGTTCGGACCGGTCGAGACGATCGGCACCTCGAGCAGCACGTTGTCGGTGAAGATGCGCTGGACGGAGTCCTTCGAGGCCTGCTCGCCCGACGAGCGCACGTCGAGCTGCGGCTGGATGAGCGCGAGGCGGTTGCCGTACTGACGCCAGAACACGTAGCGATCGGGGCCCTGCAGGCCCGCGAAGATCTCTCCGCCCGACGGGGTGCCGGCGATGAGGAACCTCATCTTGTCCCAGCCGCGCGGGAGCTCGGCAAGCATCTGCTCGTCCTTCCGGTTCAGGAAGAGGCCGAACAGCGAGTTGCCGTCCGAACTCGAGATCACCCGCTCGAAGTTCTTCGAGACCTCGGGGAAAGGAGGCAGTTCCTGCTGTGCTGTGGCGACGGCGGACGCGAGACAGGGGAAGAGCGCGATGCAGGCGCGGGGAAAGGTTGGCATCGGTCGGTTCAACTCCAGATGGTGCTGGCCCGCGGCGCGGGCATGGGAAAGGCAATGTACGGCGGGCGTGAGGTCGCTGCCGGGAAGATTGTTACCGCACCGCTGCGTTCAGGTTCGCGCGTACGGGGGTGGCGGGCGGGGATTTCTGCAAATCGCAGCGAGAGCCGCGCCGGAATGCGAAGACGGCCGCGCGAATCGCGCGGCCGTCTTCGAAGTCGGTTGGCTCCGTATCCGGGCCCCGCTGAAGCTTCAATTGCACGGGCCCCACGACGAGAGCAACGCTCCGAGGTCTGCCGAGTCGACCTTGTCGTCGCCAGTGATGTCGGCCTGACAGCCCGGGCAGTCGTCACTCCATTGATTGAGGACTGCTCCAAGATCGGCCGAGTCGACTACTCCGTCGCCGGTTCCTCCGTCGCCGGTGATGTCGGCGGGGCAGGGCGTGCCGCCGCCGCCATTCGAGATGACGAAGAACTGTTCGAACGGAATGTCGGCGAGGTTCACGTTCCGCGGCTCGCCGAGATTGCTGCCGCCGCCGAGCGGCCCCAGGATCTGGTTCGAGACGAAGTTGTGGCTATCGCCGTTCACGAACACGCAGACCTTGAGGTCTCCGCTCGTGTAGCCGGGGATCGCGGTGAGCGGAATGCGGAGTTCGACGCCGGTCGTGGCGCCGGCGCCGCTGGCGAGCCCAGCGCCACCATCGACTCCGGCCGTGTTCGAGTTGTCGAGGCCGAACCCGAGGCCCGACTTGAAGATCTGGGCTCCGGCGAGGCCGGCGCCGCCGCTGCCGAGGTATCCGCCGGGACCGCCGCCGTCGGTCAGGAGCTCCGCATAGTTCATGTAGACCGCGAGAGGGGAATTGCCGCAGGTCAGGCCGACCCAGAAGTCCGCCTCAAAGCCTTCGTCAAAGACCAGGCCCTCGACGACCTTCGGCGTCTTCGGGTCGTCGCCCATGCGGTTCAGGCCGTTGAAGTCCACGCCGCTGTTGTCGGAGCGGAGCCGGTTCTGCCCGCCTGGAACAGCGTCGATGAACACCTCGAGCTTGTTGAAGTTCGACTCGAGGTTGCCGGTCAGCATGAGGAAGAGAGTGCCGTCGACGATCATGGCATGTGCGGCGTTCAGCTCGCTGCCGTTCGCGAAGTCGATGAGGCCCAGATTGGCGTTCCCGAAGCCAGTCTGGGTGTTCTGCACGATGATCGGCTTACCGTAGGCTTCGTCGAGTGCGCCATCGAGGACGACCTGCGCGTTCGCAAGGGAGGCGACACCAAGCGTGGCAATGAACGAAAGGGTGGTACGCATCTTCCTGAACTCTCCTTTGGGGGTTTCGCGCCCAGGGCGCGGATAGGGCTCTCTGCAGGCGACGGACATTGCGACAACTCGCAGGGGGAACAGTGCCTCAGCAACCGCCGACGACGATCGTCGGCCTCAATGAGTCGGCTTGCCTCGGAACGACCCCATGCGACGTGCGCTCGAGGCGGCGCGCCCACGCCCGGACAGGCGTGACGGGCGCGCCCCGAAGACGGGAGCCTCGACTGCGCTCCCGAGGGCAATCCGACGAAGCAAATCTAGCCGAAGATTCCGATTTTCCGAATCGTCTGTCGCGGCAAATCCAACTCTGACACCATTGCGAAGGGTTACAGGACCCTATGCTGTGGTCGCGGCGAGCGATCACGAGCCCCATGCCGAAAGCAGGATGCCGAGATCGGAGGAGTTCACGACGCCGTCGTCATCGATGTCCGCAACCACGTTGCCACTCCCCCACGCAGACAGCAGGATGCCGAGATCGGAGGAGTTCACCTGCCCGTCGCGATCAAGGTCGGCTGGGCTCGGCAGCGGCGGCGGCGCGCCTTGCGAGAACACCACGCAAGAGTACGGGCCGATGTTCACCAACGCGGAGGCGGGAAGCCCGTCCCACGGCACGCTGGTGGTCGCGTTGGTGTCGAAGGTGCCCCAGTTGGCGAAGGAAGCGTCGTAGCCGTTCCAGTCGCTGTTGAAACGCACGCGCCACTGGCCGCCGCGCGGCATGCCGACGCGGTAGTTGTTGATGCCGTTCTGCGAGAAGTTCATCACCACGATGACGTCGTCGAGCTCGCCGCCGTTCTGCCAGCGATGGAAGGCCACGACCTTCGCGCCGTTGTTGACATGATGGAAGTTGATACTTGGCCCACGGAGACCCGCCGAGACGCCGCCGAGGTTGCGCCGCAGGCGGATCAGGTCGCGGTACATCGAGTTGATGCCCGAGTGGGTGGCGAGCTTCGACCAGTCGAGCGCGTCCGCGTCGGAGAACCAGCCGTCCTCGAGGAACTCCTGGCCCTGGAAGATCATCGGAATGCCCGGCGTCGTCATGACGAGCGCCGCGCCGAGCGTCGATCGCTTCTTCGAGAACCAGCTCGCTGCGTTGCCGGGCCAGATCGACTCGGGTACGCGTGTGCGGCCGTTCGCCACTTCGTCATGGCTCTCGGTGTAGACGACGCGGCGCGTGTGCCCGCCTGACGCGCTGTTGATCACCGCGTCGCGGATCGCGAACATGTTGCGGTCGGAGTCGCTGGCCGCCTCGAGAACGCCCCGCACCGGATGGACGAAGCCGGGGTCCCACTGCGAGTCGAAGCCCGCGCCGCCCTCCCCCGTCGTGCGGGTGATCCAGTTGTTCGAGTCCATGTCCTCGGCAACCATGATCTTCCACGGGCT
>JBIKXP010000040.1:0-19572 GCA_044355685.1 Phycisphaerales bacterium | reverse complement strand
TTCAGCTCGGCGGGCTTCGCCTCGAGCGATGCGATCTCCATCTCGAGGCGATCTTTCTCGTCGCCCGCCGCGCCCTTGAGCTTGCCCTTCAGCTGGCCGATCTTCGGTCCGATCTCCTTCGAGATCCTGTTCTGCTCCGCCTTCGCGCTCTCCTGACGGGAGAGGATCGCGCGCCGCGCCTCGTCGAGCGCGAGCAGGCGGTCGACGTCAACCGACATGCACTTGTCGCGCACGCCGTTGCGGTACTTGTCGGGGTTCTCGCGGAGGTCCTTCAGGTCGATCATGGAGCGCGGAAGATAGCGCGGTTTTCCATTCCAAGCACCCAAGCCCGCCGCAGCGGATAGAACGGCAGCTTCCTGTGCCACGACAAGCACCAAAGGAAGCCGCCGCAGCGGCGACCGCTCAAACACGCGGCGACCGCTCAATCACGCGCGACCGCTCAATCACGCGCGACCGCTCAAGATCGATAGCTCGGCGGCGCCGCCCACTTCATCTTCGCGCGGAGCGCATCCCAGTAGCGGTTCGATGGATTCGCCACGAACAGCGCCCTTCGGCCGTGCTCATGCATCCGCACCGTGTCGCCGCGGCCAAGAGCGATATGCCGCTGGCCGTCGAGTACCACGCAGGTTCCCTCATTCACCCGACGCATGACGAGCGCGATGTCGTCGGACGAGCGCACCACGACCGGTCGGAACGCAAGGCTCTGCGCGCAGATCGGAGTGATCGTCACGCCGGCGACGTCTGGATGGACGATGGGGCCGCCAGCGCTTGCGCTGTAGGCCGTCGAGCCCGTCGGCGTGGCGATGATGACGCCATCGCCGATCATGTCGACGCCGGCATCGTCGGCATCGACCTTCAGCGACATCTCGATCATCCGGTGAGGCGAGCCCGCCGTGATGACGGCGTCGTTGATCGCCGTGCCCGTCTCGCTGCCGCCTGCGGCGCGCTCGACCGTCACTGCGAGCAGCATGCGTTCGCGCAGCGGCGGCGTCGCACCAAAGACAAGCGCAGCGTGCTTCTCGAGGTCGGTCGCGTCGAACTCCGCCAGAAACCCAAGGCGGCCCGCGTTCACGCCAACGATCGGCTTGCCATGATCGAGCAGCCGTCGCGTCTGCGCGATGAGCGTGCCGTCGCCGCCGACGACGACGGCGATGTCGAAGGCCACGCCGGGCGCGAGCGGCTCTTCGCTCGCGCTGAGCTCGAGCAGCTCGGCATGGCGGGCGATTCCCGCACGGATCGCGTCGGCCGTGCGGCCGGCCTCCGGCTTCTCGCGGTTGACGATGAGGAGCGCCTTCATCATGGTCGGCCTCAGCTGACGAGCCCCTTCGTGAGCCGCATGAACGCGGTCTCGAGGCTGATTTCCTCGGGTTGGAGACGTGAGAGCCTGAAGCCCTGCGCGAGGAGGCGTGCCGCGAGCTCGCTGGCCGCGATGCCCGAGTTCGGCTCGAGCTGCACGTCCATCCGATGACCGCCCTCCTCCAGCGCGAGATCGACCTTGGCGACGCCGCGGACGGTCCTCAGGAGGACCGCCGCCTCCTCGTGGCGCGCCTCGACGGAGATCTGCACGACCTTGCCGACCTTCGCCTTCTCCATGAGCTCGCTCACGGCGCCTGCGAACACGAGCTTGCCTTGCTCGATGACGCCGACCGCGTTGCAGAGGTCCGCGAGCTCATAGAGGATGTGCGACGAGATGAGAATGGTCTTGCCGATCCGCCGCAGCTCCTTCAGGAGTTCGCGCATCTCGATGCGAGCGCGCGGGTCGAGACCCGAGCTCGGCTCGTCCATGAGCAGCACCTTCGGATCATGGATCAAGACGCGCGCGACCGCGAGTCGCTGCTGCATGCCGCGGGAGAGGCCGTTGACCTCGCTCTCGGTCTTATGCGAGAGATCGGTGAGGGCGAGCACCTCGGAAATCGTGCGCGCCCGCTTCGCAAGCGGCACCTGATAGCACGCAGCGAAGAACTCGAGGTACTCGTTCACCGTCATGTCCTGGTACGCGCCCATGAAGTCGGGCACGTAGCCGATCAGCGGACGAATCAGGTGATTCTGGTAGCCGACGACCTTCCCATCGATGCGCGCCTCGCCCCACGTCGGCTTCAGCAGCGTCGCGAGGATCTTGATGGTCGTGGTCTTGCCCGCGCCGTTCGGGCCGATGAACCCGAAGCAGGTGCCTTCCTCGATCGTGAGGTTGAGGTTGTCGAGCGCGACGAAGTCGCCGTACTTCTTCGTGAGGTTGACCGTCTCGATCATCGGCATGCATGCACCTTGGGGGTCGGCCCCGCGCGGCGAGTTCTCAAGTCTTGCCCCCGTCGGGGGTCTGGTCGTCGTTCGCCGAGTCTTCCTTGATTGCGTTGGCGCCGGCCTTCGCGGGCGCAAGCCGCTCGGGAACCATCAAGGCCGCGTCGAACGGCAGTGGAAGGATCCATCGCACGAACACGGACCCCGACGAAGGAATGGTCTCGCCGTCGACGGTGATGGGGTAGGGCAGTGGGACTCCCTCGAGCATGCCTGTGACGATCAGGCACGGCTCGGTGAAGCGGTCGGAGAGATCGAGCTCGCGTCCGAGCGTGCGCGGGAGTCGCACGATCGCCGGATCTTCGGGCGGATTCGCGATGTACGGTGGAGGCGGCAGCATCGAGTAGAAGCTCAGGAGCTCGAGCGTCCGGGGCACGTCGATGCGCTCGCCCGTGAACATCTGGCCGATCGCGCGGGCCTGCTGGTACAGCGGGTCGTAGTAGCGCTGCGCGAGGGTCTGCAGCAGACCGCGGTCCGAGATCGGCCGGGTCGGGAACGTCGCGCGAAGGTCGAGCGGCTCGTTCGGCTTCCAGGAGGAGACGCTCACCATGGCGCCGCGGTTCGGCAATTGGCCGCCGAATCGCCGCACGCGCTGCTGGCTCTCGATGCCGAGGGACTGCAGTGGATTCCGCACCGGCCAGATGTGCACGATCTGCACGCCCGTCAGGTTGCCGGGCAGTCCGTGCGTGAGTTCGCCGCTCATCGAGATCGTCGCGGGGTTCGTCGAGCGGTCGATCGTCACCTCGACCGGCTTCGACGCGCGCGGCATCAGGCCCCACTTCGGGTCGACTGCGCCGAGCCAGCGCGTCTCGAAGTCGATCGATGTCGAGCGCGAGGGCGCCGCGACGAGATCAGGGCGGTCGAGCGCGACGACGTAGCGCTCTTGGCTCGGGAAGCCTTGCACGTCGGCATCCGGCGCGCGCCACGACGTCAGCGTGTTGCGGATCGGCGAAGAGCCCTGCAGGTTCTTCCTCGCGTCCGGATCAAGCGCGACCTCGACCGCGCCGTACTGCGGAGCAAAGAGCGACAGCCAACCAACCGCGCGTCTGCGCTGCGACTGGAGCGGATCGCTTTCGCCAGGCACGGCCTCGATCGCGTCGAGCACGGTGAGATGCTGGATGCGCGCCTGCTGCCCGCTGAACGAGCGTCCAATCAGGAAAATGGCGACGCTGAAGATGGCGGCGACGCCGACATACACCACCCACGACCAGCGTTCGCGGCGCATCGACTTCAGCACCGCGAAGCCGAGCGGGCCGGCGAGCAGCCAGTACAGCGCAAAGACGCTCGTCGCGGCGAGGACGCCCACGGCGGCCTGTCCGGCGAGGCCGATCTCGTTTGCGATGCCTCCGCCAAGCTCGATCCGCTGCGAAAGTCCGCTCGCGAAGCGCGCGAGGCGATCGGATTGCTCGAGCACCTCGAACTCAAGGCCGCTCGGCGTGTCGGAGCGACGACCGAGCAGGCGGTTCCAGAACACGTCGCCTTGCGGAAGCGGCGGAGTCTGCAGCGCGCTCGCGGCGAGTTCGTCGACATCGAGGCCGACGACGGTGATCGAGCCGAAGCCGACCGACTTCCGCACCGCGATGACGGCGCCGTCGACGGACTCCGGCGTGAGAATCGGCATGCCGTCAGGCCCGCGTGGCGCAGGAATGCGGACGAACGGCAGCCAGCCGCCCTTGAGCGAGTCGGGGTCGAACACCGCGATGCGCGTCTTCGCGGCCGGATTGCGCAGCGCTTCGTCCACCGACAGCATCGGCAGCAGGTCGCGGATGGCGACGTCATCGATCTTGCGTGGCGCGGCGGGCGGCATGACTCCGCTCAGGACGTGCGCCCCCGATGCTCCGATCGACCATGGGTCGCCCGCGCTCGGAAGCGTGACGATCAGCGTGCCGCCGCGCTCGACCCACTCGGTCAGCGCGCGCGCCGACTCCTCGGTGAGCGCGGCCGGCGTGATGGATCCGCTCGCCCAGATCACGGCGTCGAACGTGGAGTAGCCCTCCCAGCGATCGGGGAAGCCATCGGGGTCTGTGATGCGCGCGACCGCCGTCAGCGTGTGCATCGCCGGGTTCAGTCCGTCGCGCTGGGGTCCATAGATGTCGAGACCGAGTCCACGGTTTCCCACGACAAGAACCGCATCGTTCTCAAGCCCGAGCGAGCGGGGCGCGTTCTCCGCGATGGCAGGCCCAACGCGCGCCGTACCGAGGTCGCGCACGCGCTGGCCGCCCGAACGTTCGTAGAGACGAAGGTCGAAGACGGCC
The DNA here is from genome assembly GCA_044355685.1 of Phycisphaerales bacterium. Classification (GTDB taxonomy): domain Bacteria; phylum Planctomycetota; class Phycisphaerae; order Phycisphaerales; family SM1A02; genus QWPT01. Next base: position 15,022 of record JBIKXP010000040.1, on the reverse strand, counting down.
GAATCGAGCATGCCTTCGCCGATCGGCGGGAGCGTTCCGTAGATCCAGCGCCGCTGCGCCTGTCCGGGGTTGAGCACGAAGGACCGCGAGTGCTCGGCGATGTCGAGATCCGCATTGGGGAGTTCCCACACCACCTCGAGCTCGACTGGCGAAGGCAGCGAACTACGCAGCTGCAGCTGCATCGCCACCGGGCCACCGCCGCGCGCGACATCGCCGACTCCGAAGTGGAGCAGCGTCACATCGATGTCCGCCGCCGAGACAGGAAGCGCAGCCAAGGCCACGGCAGCCAGCGACGAGCAAAGAAGCAGGAATCTGCGGAAAGGTCCGCGAATCGACATGGGTGCGGGAGTGTACACAGCCGGGCTCTCCCGATGCCGGCCGAGCGCGCCCGAGACGGCCGGAAGCGGCCGATCGACCCGCCGCTGCGGATGGACCGATCCGAACGACCCGTCGCGTGGATTTCGTCTTTCGTTCAACCCCTTCCCCGGGTGGGCCGATCTCAACTCCATGCTCGCCTTTACGCTGTTGGTCGCCTTCGTTTCCGCGTATCTATGCGCGGTGCTGGTGCTCGGCGTGATGGCTGTCCGCATCGACGACTCGCACCGCTTCGTGAGGCTCGTCGTCGAGACCCGCAGGCTCCGCCGTCAGTTCGCGGCACCGCTCGACGCCGCCAAGAGGCAGGCCGAGTCGCGCGAGCCGTTCATGGAGGTGTAGGTTCCGTGAGGCGTAGGTTCCGTCAGGCGGAATCCGCGCCTACAGGCGCGCCAGCGCCTCGAGGATCGCGGCGTGGCTCCGGATCGCGTTCTGATAGCAGATCAACTCGAACTTCTCGTTGGGCGAATGCACGCAGTCGTCGTCGAGGCCGAAGCCGACGAGCAGCGAGTCCATGCCGAGAATCCGCCCGATCGATCCGACCGCCGGAATGCTCCCGCCGGTGCCGATCAGGAGGGGGGCCTTGCCAAACACGGCGCGCAGGCCGCTTTCGGCCGCACCAAGAAAGCGCGACGTCTCGCTGACCTCGATCGCCGGATTCGAGCCGTGGCGCTCGAACTCCGCGCGGCAGCCCTCGGGGAGCCGCGCGCGCACGAACGCCTCGAACGCCGCCGCGATCTTGTCGGGATCCTGCCTCGAGACAAGCCGGAAACTCACCTTCGCCGTCGCGTGCGCCGCGATCACGGTCTTCGCGCCCTTGCCGGTGTAGCCGCCGAAGATGCCGTTCACGTCGCAAGTCGGCCGCGACCAGGTGCGCTCGAGCGTCGTGCGGCCGCGCTCGCCGAAGCCGCTGGGCAGGCCGACTTCGCCAAGGAACTCGCGCTCGTCGAATCCAAGCGACTCCCACTGTGCCTTCGTAGTCGCCGCAGGCTCGCCGACCCCGTCGTAGAAACCGGGGATCGTCACACGGCGGTCGCCGTCGTGGAGTTCGGCGAGGATCTTCGCGAGGACGTTGATCGGGTTCGGAACCGCGCCGCCGTACATGCCGCTGTGAAGGTCGCGGCTCGGGCCGTGCACCGTCACTTCCGAGTAGACCAGTCCGCGCAGGCGGGTCGTGATTGCGGGAGTCGTCGCATCCCACATGCCCGTGTCGCTCACGATGCAGACGTCGGCCGCCAGGCGGGCCTTCGACTCATGCAGGAACGGCTCAAGGCTGCGGCTTCCCGACTCTTCCTCGCCCTCGATCATCAGCGTGACCGGGCAGGGCGGCCCGCCTGCAAGCGCATGCCATGCGCGCAGCGCCTCGACGATGCCCATGACCTGACCCTTGTCGTCCACGGCGCCCCGCGCCACGATCCGCTTGCCGCGAGGTCCATCGACGATCGCGGGTTCGAACGGCGGGCTGTTCCAGAGCTCGACCGGATCGGCCGGCTGCACGTCGTAGTGGCCGTAGTAGAGGACCCTCGGACGCGACGCGGCGTCGGGCCCGGCGCCGGGATGGTGCGCCACCACCATCGGGTGTCCGATGGTCTTCGCCGCCTCGGCCGTGAATCCGAGCGCACGCAGTTCGGCAACCAGCCACTCGGCGCACCGTCGCGTCTCCGCATCGAACGCCGGGTCCGTGCTCACGCTCGGAATGCGAAGGAAGTCTGAGAGGCGCTCCACCGAGCGCGGAAACTCACGGTCAACCGTCGCGAGAATGCTCTCGAGCGCTGGAAGCGAGCGCGATGCGGACGACGACGATGAGGCGTTCGATGAGGCTGCGGACGACATGCCCGCGAGTGTAGGGCGCGGCAGCGGTCAATGCGTCATGGCGGCGGCAAGCCCAAGCGCAAAGACGGCAGTCCCAACCACGGCGATCCCAAAGAGAACGAGGAGCCAGCGCTCCACAATGCGCCACTCGCGGGCAGGCGGCTCGAACGACTGACTGCGCGCCCGACGCGCCACGCTCGGCTCGAGTTGGTCGATCCCTTCCATCTCGGCGTAACTGCGCGGCGGGCGCTCGACGAAGTCGCACGAGCAGCGGGGGCAGTGGGTCTGGCCGGGTCGTTCGACGAAGCGACCGGCGTAGCCGCACGCCACGCACTGGCGCTGATGCAGCCTCGAGAGATCTCGTGCCCGAATCGCCATGACCCGAGGATAGCACCGCCTCTCCGGGAGCCAAGCGGATTTGCTCCCGCGTCGCAAATCTTGCGGCCGGGCACATGGATATCGTGCCGCGCGGACGCGGCTGAGCTGCGTACGGCGCCGAAACGAGCTCTCGAGGGCGGCTCCTGCCCGTGCAAGCCGGCCGCCGGCCCGAGTTCGGCTCGATTGCCGGGTAGCATCACGCCCGGCGGGGATCAGTCCCCGGCAGACGTTTCCATGCGCATCGATCAGTGGATCCAGCATCTCGAGCACCTCGGCGGCGGCCGCGGTGTTTCCGCAAGCGAGCCGCCCGCCCAGCCGGAGGTCCCGGCCGCGTCGCTGCCGCCCGAGCCTACGCTCCTCTCCGGCGGCCGCGGTGAGCAGCGGCTTTGGCGCGCCGCCGCCGGCGAGTCCACCGACGTCGCGGACATCCTGACCGTGCCCGTGCCGGCCGAGGGTGCGCCGCTTCTTGCGACCGACAACTATCTCGCGATCGAAGTGTGGGCTGAGTGCGAACTCTCTGCGCTGCACGCGCTCCATCGCCTTCGACGAATGGGGCACCCCGCGGTCGCCGAGCGCGGCCAACTGCGCATCGATGGCGCGGTGCGGTGGCACCTCGTGAACACGCAGCCCGACAACTCGACCAACCGGCCTTGGGCGCTGCACGTGTTCCTCGAGGCCTCGACCCGGCCAGACACCGTGGGCATCGACCCTGCCGAGGCGCAGCTGTACGCCGAGACCTTGCTCGGCAACATGCTCGCGACCGACGCCCGCACCGAGCGCCTCTCGCGCTGGATCCTCGCGGACGCGGCCATCGAGCTCCGGGCGATGACGGCACCGCGCCACGTGGGCGGCTAAGGCCTTACCATCCGCGCCATGCTTCCGAGTCCGCAGGTCTCGTTCCCGCGCGTCCTCACCTTCTTCTCGGCCATCACCAGTGCGATGCAGCCCACGCGGCTGCCGCTGGCGCTCCTCGCGGTGCTCCTCGTCACGGCGCTGGCACCCGTGATCGACCTCGCCGCCGGCAAGTCGTTCGGTACGCGAGGCTTCACGGGCGGCGTGCTCGGCGAGACCGACCTCGAGCTCGATCGCTCGCGGGCTCGCGCGGCAGCGATCCGCTTCGCGGGTCTTGAAGTCACCGCGCTCGAGAGTCGAGCGGACGGCGCGGCGGGCGCCGATGCGGCTCGGCGCGATCCATCGACGCGCGAGCTTGTCGGCGCCGTGCGCGAGGGCCTCGTGCGACGGATCGGTGAAGTGCGCGCCGCCACTGAAGAAGGCGACGCCGGATGGCGTGCGTCCGAGGAGCGCAGGCTCCGTCAGGCCGCTGCGCAGGCGATCCGTCAGATCGAGGAGTCGGCGCCGCGCGGTGTGGCAAGCGTCTTCCTCGACAACGAGCGGCAGGCGCTTCGTCAGATCGGCGCCGCGGTCGTCGACCTCGACCTCGAGGCCGCGGCAAGCGGAGTACTGAGCGCCGTGTTCGTCGTGCCGGCGGCCGCGATCCGCGCAGCGCCGGTGGTGTTCCCCCTCGCGGCGCTGGTCATGCTCTCGCTCCTTGCGATCTGCGCCGGCGGACTGTGCCGGATGGCCGCGGTGCACTCGGGCCGCGATGGCCGCCTGAGCACGCTCGAAGGCTCGGCGTTCGCGCGCGGCCGGGCCGTGAACCTCGCAAGCCTGCCCGTGCTTCCCGCCGCGGTGCTCCTGATCCTCGGGATCATCGTCTTCGTCTTCGTGCTCATCCTTCGCGTCCCCGTCCTGAATGTCGTCGGCGGCGCGCTCTTCGTGGTTCCGCTCCTCGTCGCGATCCTCGGCGCGGTACTCGCCGTCGTCGCGATCGCTGCGGCGCCGCTCATGCCCGCAGCCGTCGCCGTCGAGGATTGCGACGCGGGCGACGCCATCACCCGCGCGTGCGCGCTCGTCCTCGGTCGACCGCTCGCGTGGCTCCTCGCGCTTGCGCTCTTCGTCGTCGTACTCACGCTCGGCACGATCCTCGTCGCTGGAATCCTCATGCTCGCCTCGACGGCGGTCGAAGGGCTCCTTGGGCTTGCGGGCGGCACGGTCGGACAGGTCCTCGCCTCGGGCGACGCGTCGCTCATGGCAACGCTCTCGGGTCCCGACCGGCTCATCTCGCTCCTCGTTGGATTCTGGGGCGGGATCTTCCAGATGCTCGGCGCCGCATATGGCTTCTCGCTTGCCTGCGACCTCGCGACGCGCGGGTATCTCTTGCTGCGCGAGCGGCTGAACGGCGAGAGCCAGGCGACGATCGCTGGCTACGGCATCGGCGAAGGCGCCTGATTGGCGCCGATGCCGTCCATTCAACTTGCAGGACGGGTCGACATCCACTCAGACGGCTGGATCGTTCGAGTCTCACGCGATGCCGTGACGCCCGAGCAGCGCCGTAAGCTCCGCGACGCGTGCCTCAAGCTCCGCGACGCGCGCCTCAAGCTGCGCGACGCGTGCCTCAAGCTGCGCAGCGCGTGCCTCAAGCTCCGCCGTCGCACCGGGTGACGGCCTGTCCGCCTGCTCCGATATGGCGCGCATGCCGTCGCCGGAGTCGCCGAGCGGATGCAGCGTCGCGCACAGGCACTGCACCCAGCGCGGTGCGCGCGAACCGGGAGACGGCGCGATCTTCCGAACCAAGCTGCGCTCCGCGGTTGCCAGCGTTTCGAGCGTTCCCTCGACAGCCTCGATCGAGTCGAACGGCGCCATCCGGGTGGCGCGCGCCCGGAGTTCGCCCGAGGTCTGCGGGCCGCGCAGAAGCAGCTCAGCCAGTATCGCCATCTCCGGTGCCCGAATCCCGAGCGCTTCGCCCGCGAGATGCCGGAACTTCTCGACCCGCGCTCCGGTGAACGACACGTCGCGCACAAGCCCCTTGGTCCGAAGTCCATCCAGCGCCGACAGCGCGCGGTCGTCGTCGATCTCGACCACCGGGTCGCGGTTCGACTTCTGGTTGACGCCCGTCACGAGCGAATTCAGCGAAAGTGGGTACTGCGCAGGCGTCGTCAGCGCCTTCTCGATGAGCGTTCCAAGCACGCGGCACTCGTTCGGGGTGAGGTCAGTCATGCGGGAAGCGTACACTTCATCGTGGCGACCGATCCCGACCAGCCGAACCCTGTCACCGATCTCGCGCGCGAGACGGTCCGCGCACTCGCCGAGGGCCGCTCGGCGAGCATCGACGACGCCATCCTCCGGGCGTACGACGTCACCGGCGTCGACGCCCGGACGAGGCGTCCGACGCGCGCCGAACTTCGCGCCCACGCACAGGCGCTCGAGGAATCGGAGCAGGGAGAAGCGGGGCGCTTGCTCCGGATCGACGCCACGTTGGAAGAGGCGGGTGAGGTGCTTGCCACGCTCGAGGCAACGGTCCTCGCACGCGAGTCGGACGGCATGAGCCTTCCCGCGCCCGAGGTCTACGGGCGCGCGGCGCGCGGACTCTTCGACCTCGACCCGGTGGTCCATGTCCGCGTCACGACTTCGCTTTCGGCGGCGGTGCTCGCTCAAGCGCTCTTCGACGCCGGATTCGACGACCCAACCTGCGGGTCGATCGAGACGCGCTACGGTCGCATCGATGAGATCGCCTTCGAGGGCGAGTTCGCGCGGTATCGGATCCTGCGCATCCCCCCGCGCATGGGGGTCGACCCGTCATGCGATGTCGTGCGGGGAAACCGCGTCGACCACGCGGACTTCACGACGCTTGCGGCGCTGCGATCAAGGCAATGCCGCGGTCTACCGCCGCACGGCGAACGCTGACGGCGCGAAAATGGCCAAGCGCGACGCGTTGTCTGCGCGAGAACGACGCGGCTCGGACAGCGGTCCACCCTTCCGACAGGCCACCCTTAGGACAGGCCACCCTTAGGACAGGCCACCCTTAGGACAAGCCACCCTTAGGACAGGCCACCCTTAGGACAGGCCACCCTTGAACGACTTGTCGCTGCCCCACGTCGCGCGGAGCCGACGCAGCGCGGCATCCTCGGGTCGAGCCACGGTCGGGACGTCGTCCTTGCCGCGATTGCGACCGAACGCGCGCCCGAAGCCTTCATCGGTCTTCGGGCCCTTGCCGCCACCGGCACCGCCCGCAGCCTGCGGCTCGGGGCGCGCGGGCGCCTCGATGAGCGCCTTGATCGAGAGGCTGATGCGCTTCTTTCCGGCATCGATCGAGAGCACCTTGCAGGTGACGACCTCGTCCTTGCGCAGCGCCTTCTCCACGGTCGGGATCCGTTCGTGGCTGATCTCCGAGATGTGGACGAGTCCCTCGATGCCCGGTGCGAGCTCGATGAACGCGCCGAACGGCATGATCTTCGTCACGCGGCCGGTCACGGTTCCGCCGGCCTCGAGCGCATCAAGCGCCGCGGAGCCGGGGTCGGCGACGAGCTGCTTCAGTCCGAGGCCGATCTTCGCCGGCGTCTGCGTGAGGTCGAGCTTCAGCACCTTCACGGTGACGACCTGGCCGACCTTCACGACGTCTGCGGCGCTCTTCACGCGCTCGTGCGAGAGATCGGAGATGTGGATGAGTCCATCGACGCCACCGATGTCAGCGAACGCGCCGTACGCCTGCACCGACGTGATGGTCGCGGTGCGCGTCTGACCGATCTCGAGCACTGCGAGGAGCTTCTCGCGCTGTTCCGCACGCTCGGCCGCGACGACCGCCTTGCGACTCACGACGAGGCGGTCCTTGTCCTTGTTCAACTCGACGATCTGCACCGGGAACTTTTCACCGATGAAGACCGAGATGTCGGCGACGTGGCGGACGTCGACCTGGCCGGCCGGCATGAAGGCGCGGTGATGCGCGATCTCCATCTCGAGGCCGCCCTTGTTCATGCCCGTGCAACGCGCCTCGACGATCTGTCCGACCTCGAGCGTGCCCCAGTCGGCCTTCTGCGTCGCGCCTTCGAGACTCAGGATCGAGAGGCCCTCGAACGGATCGAAGCGCTCGACCACGAAGCCGCGCTCGCTGCCCACGACCGGCGGCTGCTTGTCGCCGACCTGCAGGAATTGCGAGAGCGGGCAGACGCCCTGCGATCGTGGGCCGAACTCGACGAACACGTCGCCGTTGTGCACGCGGACGATCGTCCCCTGGCGTACCTGGCGGCCTCGCGAAGAGGATCGCTGCGCAGCGGAGGCGCCTTCGAGATCCTCGATCGACATGCCGCCGAGGGCGGCCTCGATCTCTCGCTCGAGCTCAGCGTCGTAGCTGTTGGTGCGGGAGGTGGAAGCGGACTGCGCGGGGGGAAGTGGGTCGGTCGACATGATGGGCGTATCTCAGGCCGAGCAGCGTACCTTCCAACCCGTAGACTGACCAAGAGATGACGCGGATTTTGAGACGGTCGGGGAACCGCGGACATGGGGCGCCGAACCTTTGTCCGTCGCTGCGCGAACAGTTGAGTCGATGGCGACTCGCTCCGAGCGTGCGACCATCCGCGCCGTGGCGCGGGAGTCGGCGGGGCCAATCCGAGGGACGAGATGCTCGAGCCCGAACGCGTCGGGTGCGAGTTCGTCGGGTCGGGTCGGGTCGGGTCGGGTCGAGTCGAGTCGAGTCGGGTCGGGTCGGGTGGCAAACCCGTCCGAGAATACGCGCGGGGGCGCACGACGTCCGAGAATCGTTGCCACGCATCATGCCCGTTTCTGTACGGGCGTTATCATCCGAGCCCCGCATCGTCGGGTTGAGCAACATCTGGAGGCAGGCAGCATGGCGAAGTTGAACACAGCCTGGGGCATCGAGATCGGTCAGTACGGGGTCAAGGCGCTCCAACTCGAGCGAGTCGGCGACGAGGTTCGCGTGCGCGACTTCGCCGTGATTCCCCACGTGCAGGTCCTCACCGACCCGGAGATCTCATCCGACGGCGACGCCGGTGCAGCCTCCAAGTACATGGCGATGCTCGAGATGTCGCTGGCTGCGCTCGCGACCCAGAAGCAGCTCACTGGACAGCGCGTCGTCGTGAACTTCAACTGGATGCAGGGGCGCGGCTTCGCCCGCTTCGCGAAGCTCCCGGCGGTTTCGCCGCGCGAGATCCCGAATCTCGTCAAGTACGAGGTCGATCAACAGATCCCGTTCCCGGTCGACGACATCGAGTGGGACTACCACACCTTCATCAGCCCCGAGTCGCCCGAGGTCGAGGTCGGCCTCTTCGCGATCCAGAAGGAGCCGCTGAGCGAGTACCTCGCGCTCGTCACCGAGAAGCTCGGCACCGACCCGTACGCGGTCACGCTCGGGCCGATCGCGCTCTACAACGCCTTTGCGTTTGACCGCGGAATTCCCGAGAAAAACGAGCCTTTTGTCCTCCTCGACATCGGCACATCGACCACCGACCTCATCGTCGCCCACGGTCCGCGCTGCTGGATGCGCACCTTCCCGCTCGGAGGCCACAACTTCACCGAGGCGATCGCCGCGGAGTTCAAGTTCCCGTACCGCCAGTCGGACGCGCTGAAGCAGGAGAGCGCGACCAGCAAGTACGCGAAGCAGATCATGACCGCCATGCGGCCGGTCTTCGGCGACCTCATCGGCGACGTGCAGAAGTCGCTGCAGTTCTATGAGTCGCAGAACCGCGGCGTGAAGCTGCGCAACGTGATCGGCATGGGCTCGACCCTCAAGATTCCGGGCCTCCGGAAGTTCATCGGACTGCAGCTCAATCTCGAGGTCGAGCGACTCGATCACTTCGATCGCATCGCGGTCGAAGGCCCGGCGTCCGCCGACTTCTCGCAGCACATCGTGTCCTTTGGCGTCGCGTACGGCCTCGCGCTCCAGGGTCTTGGATTGTCGGTGGTGAACGTCAACCTGCTGCCGCTCGCGAACGTGCGCCAGCAGGTCTGGTCGCAGAAGACGCGCTGGTTCGCCGCGGCAGCCGCGGTCGCCTGCGCCGCGGGCGGCCTGATGTTCGCGCGAAGCCTGCTCGACAACGGCGCGCTCGGCGACGTCGCGGCCGCGAATGCGGCCCAGGCCGAGGTCACCGCCGCGAAGAACTTCCAGTCACAGATCTCGAGCAAGGCCGCCGACGTCGGCTCGCTTGCGAAGAACATGCTGGGAGCGATCGAGGACCGCGAGATCTGGCCCTACCTCGTGCACGACGCCGTCGCGTCGGTCGCGACCGGCAACTCCTCCGACGTCCTCGACGATGATTTCAGCGATCTCTCGAAGCCGGGCAAGCCAAGCCGGTCGGTGACGCGCCTCAAGAACCTCAGCGGCACCTACAAGCTCTCGCCGCAGGGCGAGCGCATCGTCGAGGTGACGATGGAGATCGAGTTCGCCGGCAGCGATCCGACCACACAGCTCGGCAACACCGTGTGCAAGTGGCTCGAGGACAACGCAAGCCGCGAGGACGCGCCGTACGTGATCGCGAAGGTCAGCTCGAACAACAACGCCATCACCCAGCTCAAGGTGAACGCCGACGGCATGCTCGCGAGCAGCGCCGCGGCCGGCACGACGCCGGGTGGCGGCCCGACCGGAGGCGACGGCTCGGAGACCGAGACCGCCGCGAGCGCGCCGAACCTCGGTGGAACGAACACGGGTGTCGGTGCCGGTGGCGCGGGTCGCCGGAGGGGGGGCAACGAGACGGTGCAGAAGCGGCCCGGCAGCGGCCTCGGATTCGGCACCGCCGATGGCAGCGGCGGCGCGCGGCCTCCGACCGAGGAGGCGACCGACACCGGATCGGCGCAGGGCGCTGGCGGTGGTTCCGGCTTCCAGCGCCAGAACCGCGGCGCGCAAGGCGAAGGCGCCATCGATCTCGATAAGGTGGCGCCAATCCCGGCGCGACCGATGCTCTACCCGCCGGGCTCGACCGTCTATGTCGGCAAGGTGACCTTTGAAGCCCGTCTCAAGGGCAATGTGACGGCTGCGGCTCCTGCAGCGGAGGTTCAGTGATGGCGAAGCAACTCCCGCCGCAGGTTCAAGCGGCGCTTCTTTGGGTCAAGGGCAACGTCATCACGGTCGTGTTCTGCGCGATCGTGATCGTGGTGCCGGTCGGGGCCTACTTCGGTGCCGATGCGTTCCGTGCGGGCATCGAGGCAGAGGCCAAGAAGCGCGCGTCGGTGTTCAGCGAACTGAAGTCGACGGCCGATGCGCGCGTCTCGCTCCCGCTTCCTGGCGGTGAGGACTTCCCGCTGCCAGGCCTTCCGACCGAAGCAACCGTGACCGAGTACGAGGCGATCCTGACCAAGGTCTCCGCGGACGCGCAGGCTGTGTATGGCAAGGGCCTTGCCTTCAACAAGGGCGGTGTCGGCGTCGCCGAGGACCGCGCCATCCTGTCCTCGAACGTGTTCCCGGGCTACCGCCGTTCGATCCGCACCGAGCGCGAGGCGATCCGCCTCCAGTTCGGCGATGCGATTCGCAAGCGCTACGACGACCTCCTCGAGAGCTGCCGCGCTGGGCGTCCGCCCGAGCCCTCCGTCGTCGAGGATGTCGTCCGTGCCGCGGAGAAGCGCTTCGTGCAGGGCCAGTTGAAGCAGGAGTCGCGCGCCAAGCTCGACGCAGAGCAGTTGGCGGCGTTGGACCGTCACCTTGGCCGCGCGCGCGTTGAGCAGTACTTCGAGACCGCGAAGAAGATCTCCTTCTACGTCGACAGCGGAGCGTTCCAGATTCCGACGCGCGAGTTCACCAGCACGCTCCTCCAAGGGTCAAGCGATTCACCGAGTGCGCTCGATACGCAGGACGCCTCGCTCTTCGCCCTGCAGTGGCGCTACTGGGTCATCTCCGACGTTCTGCGCGGATTCGCTGCTGCCAACGGCAGCACGCCCGCCGTGCTGAAGGCGCCTGTGAAGCGCGTCATCCGCATCGAGCCGAACGTTCCGGACCTCACGCAGAAGTCTGGCGCAGGCGAAGCAGCCTCCTTCGGCGGTGAAGCGCCGGCGGAAGGCGTGCCAGCGGAAGGGGCGATGGCCGATGGCTCAGCCGCCCCGGCTGCAGGCGCGGCCGCAGGCGCGGGCAGCGTTCCCGACGTGAAGCTCGGCGCTCCGATGGTCGACCCGAAGATGGACGCAGCGCGCGACTTCTCCAAGGGCTTCACGGGCCGCGTGAGCAACTCGGTGTACGACGTCGTCACCGCGGAAGTCGTGTTCGTCGCCGAGACGGCGCAGCTGACGAAGGTGTTCGACGCGCTCGCGAAGCAGAACTTCATGACTGTCACCAACGTCAGCGTCGCACCGGCCGATCCGTTCATCGATGCGCGCGACGGATACCTCTACGGACCGGAGCCGGTCAGCCTCGTGACCGCCACGGTCGAGACGCTGTGGCTCCGCGAGTGGACCGCGTCGTTCATGCCCGCCGTGGTTCGGACCGCGCTCGGCATCCGGTCGGCTTCGCCCGATGGGGCGCCGGTCGATGGATCCGGTCAGGTGGGCATGGAGTGAGGACGCGGCCCGCCTCGTTCGCTGGCGCATGCAAGGCCAGCGGCAAAGCGAGCCGACCGAGTGTGAGCGGGACTGCTGCGAGTCAGTCAACATGAGCACATAGCCCCGATTTCGACGGCCGAGCGTTCCAGACCGGTGCGCGACGCGACCGACGGACACGGATCACTTGGTATTGAGATCACTTGGCATTGAGATCACCAGGTATAGACAGGAAGCACCATGAAGAGCAACGGCATTTCCTTCTTTGAGCAGCACGTCGAGAAGCTGGTCCTCGGGTTCTCCGGGGTCATCTTCATGAGCGTCGTGGTGTGGCAGCTGTTCCCCAGCAGCGTTTCGCTCGGCGGCGAGTCCGTCTCCTACGGGGAGATCGACAAGCGCATCGCCGAGAAGACGAACGTGCTCAAGGGCAAGCTCGAGGCGCGTCAGGATCCCCTCCAGACGCTGATCGGCGACCGAATGAAGCCGACCGCGCCGGCTTTCCAGGCCGCGCTTGGTGAGAGCATCGCCCCGTCGACGGCGTTGCCGCGCATCGAGCCGCGACTCGCGTCGGTGCTCCAGTCCGATGGCGGCGTCACCGGCGAGCCTTTCCATGTGCCTTCTTTCTCGGCGGTCGCGATGCGTCCGACGGTGCAGTTTGACGACACTGTCGATCCTTCCGTGGTCGAGCGCACTCCGGGGCTCAAGAGCGTGTTCTCATCGTCGGTCGGTCCGTTCGACCTCACGTGGACGACTCCGAGCGCGGTGCTTGACCTCAAGGCCATGCGCGCCGAACTCGAGTCGACCGAGCAGGGTGCCCAGATTCCGAAGCTCTGGTACCGCGACTCGATCTTCATCGTCGACGTCGAGTTCGAGCGTCAACGCCTCCTGCCGGACGGCACCTGGGGCGACGGCCAGCTGGTGCAGCCGATTCCGGGAGGGTTCTCATTCCGCGCGGAGATCGCGAAGGACCCCGATGTCGGACTTCGCGACTCGGTCTGGAACTACCTCGCAGTTCCGGCCCAGCAGCGTCAGATCGTGCAGCCCGAGTTCCTCGAGACCCGTCGCAGCGCCTTCTCGGCGGGAACCATGCTGCTCGACGACTCGGCCTCTGTCTCGGAGGACCCAGACCTGCGCCGCCTTCGTCGCGACGCGGCGCGCCGCACCGTCGAGCGAGACCGCGTTGCAGCGGACCTCGACGAGGCGGGTGGTCCGCTTGCCGAGAGCGATGAGCGAAGGCGAGAGGGTGGTGGCGGCAGCGGCGGCGGCACCGGTCGTCCTGGCGGTCGCCCCGGTGGCGAAGGCGGCAGCGGTGGCGGTGGCGGTGGCGGTGGTGGTGGCGGCGGTGCCGGCGGCGGTGGTCGCCCGGGCTTCGGCATGGGCGGCAGCGGAACCGTCGGCAAGCGCAACGCCGAAGAGAACGACGACACTCGACGTCGCCGCATCGTGCTGACGAAGCAGCTCGCTGAAGCGGAGCGTCGGCTCACGACCTCGCAGGAAAGGCTCAACGCCAAGCTCAAGGAGCTCGGCCTCGACGAGGAGTCGAAGCCAAGGGCGTCGGGCGGCATCATGGCCGGCGATTCGCTGGTGGTGTGGAGCCATGACCTTGGCGTGAAGCCGGGCGAGACCTATCGCTATCGCGCCGTGGTTCGCCCGTACAACCCGTTCTTCACCAACGGCGGTGTGCTGGTCGAGTCGCAGAAGTCTCTGGGCGATCCATTCACGCTCGCCACCGCACAGGCAGAGTGGAGCGCACCGTTCACGGTGAAGCCATCGATTTCCTTCTTCGCGGTCGACGCCGCGCCTGGCGAAGGCCGCCTCGGGCTCGGAACGGTGACGGTCGACATCTATCGCTACTACGACGGGCAGCGTCGCCGTGAGCGCGCCAACATCCAGCCCGGCGAGATGATCGGAGCCGGCCGTGGCCGCGAGGGGCTTGAGTTCGATACCGGCTACTACCTCGTCGATGTGATCGCCGATCCGTCCGCGGAGCGCGGTGGCAATGATCGCCGCACTCCCGCGATCGTCATCGTGCAGAACGCGGCCGGAAAGACCTATGAGATTCGCGTCCCGCGCCAGCAGGCAACCGACCCGGCCCGCATTGCGTTCGACGACGAGATCGCGCTTGCTCGCGCGGAAGAAGAGGCCGCGAAGACCAAGGACTCCAAGGAGTCCGAGCCGAAGGGGTCCTCGTCGAGCTCTGGCGGCCTGCAGTCGCCGCGCGGCTGAGTTGGTGCGCAGATCCAGTTTGATCACGGAGCCCCCCGCGCGTAGCCCGGGGGGCTCCGTTGTTTTTGATCCTCGGAAGCCTGTGGGTTGGGATGTTCTGTGGAAAGATTGATCCGTTATCGGCGGTCGAGCAGAGCGGTCCATTCATGCCTCAAAATCGTCCGAGAAAAACGGGCATGAAGTCGATCAGGGGGCACGGCCGTCGGCGGGCCGCGCGGGTGCGGCGAGAATTGAACGCTTCAACAAAAAAGTTGGCTGAGTGCGTCGAAGGCGTTGACAGGTTGGCCGAAATCGCTATCCTTGTCCCTCCCGTCTCACCCGGACTCGTCCGGATGCCGACTGGATGGTTTCGTCTTTGACAACCTGTTCGAAAGCGTGCAAAGCAAATGTGTCGCGATGCTGCAGACACGCTGAAACGGCGGTTTCCGCCGGGATTCAGTACTGTCTCGCAGTTTGTATCGCACCGAGATAAGAGCACTAGGCGACTGCACCGGTAGATTTCTGAACCGTCCTGGAGACAGGCGGCGACGAAGAAGCTGGTGTTGGTTCCATCAATGCAGTGGAACCGTGATCAACTCCGAAACCTGAGAGGTTCTTCAAACCGCTCACGGTGTTCGGTAGACGCGATCAAGTCAACAAGGGCACGTGATGGATGTCTTGGCGTCAAGAGGCGATGAAGGACGTAGGAACCTGCGATAAGCCCAGGGGAACTGGTAACCAAGTTATGATCCTGGGATTTCCGAATGGGGCAACCCGGCTCGTATGAGTCATCCACGGCTGAATGTATAGGCCGTGTGAAGCGAACCTCGTGAACTGAAACATCTTAGTAGCGAGAGGAAAGGATATCAACCGATACTCCGTTAGTAGCGCCGAGCGAACGCGGATCAACCAGCAGTCTGTACGAATGGTCTGGAAAGGCCAA
>JBIKXP010000192.1:0-6026 GCA_044355685.1 Phycisphaerales bacterium | reverse complement strand
CGCGCGCGACGGTGGGCACCGCAGCGACGGTTTCCGGTGCGAAGTACCACTCGTCGCGCAGGCGGACGAGCTTGACCTCGAGCACGCCTTCATCGGTCACGACTTCGCCGAGCGAGACGCGGCCACGCGGGTCGACCGCGCCGACTCCCGTGCGTTCATCCGGGATCGAATCGAAGTCGAGCCAGAGGCGGGTGTCGAGAATCGTCTTGAGCGCGCGTGCGAGCCGCTCGGGGTCCTCGTCCTCGGGCCAGCCGCTGGGCGGCGCCTCAAGGTGCGTCGCGGCGGCCTTCCAGTTGCCCTCTCGGCCAAGCATGAGGAAGTCGAAGGCTGCGTTGCGCGGAGTCTCCTGGTTGCGCTCCGGCGGGCCATCGGGCTTGGCGGGCGCGACGACGGGAGCCGCTGCCTGCGTCGGCGCATCGTCGGGCGCCACGCCTGCCGGCGCTGCGGACACCTGTGCGTGGAGCACGGCAGGCGCGGCGACCGCAAGCAGGAGCGAAAGGACGAACGCGCGGCGGATGACGCGCGCAACAGTTGAAACGAGT
Source organism: Phycisphaerales bacterium (assembly GCA_044355685.1). Taxonomy (GTDB): domain Bacteria; phylum Planctomycetota; class Phycisphaerae; order Phycisphaerales; family SM1A02; genus QWPT01. The sequence continues at coordinate 5,484 of JBIKXP010000192.1, read as the reverse complement.
CGATCGGTTGCCATGGGAGATCTCGCGGGGGCGACATGGTAGTTGCTCGGTTGCGGCGCCTCCGTGCGGCGTGGGCGGGCAACGCCTCGTGCAGGCGCAGCGATTCCCACGCCGATGAGTGCATGAAGTCGCCAAGCGTCTCGACGAGCCCATCGCGGTCGATCAGAATCGGCTCCGACTCATCGAGAGAGACGGCGGCAGGACGCCCAGGCTTCGAACGCGTGCGACGGTTCACGCGGCTCTTGTATCAAGCGTGCGGGGCGGCCGAAACGAGCGGCCCGCCACGCCGGCGAGTGCGGTGCGGGGTGTCATTCATGTGGATGATGAGGCGCAGGTCGAGCGGGGGAATGCCTGAGTCGCGGGGAGGGTTCGAGATCGGTTTCTACGACTCCGCCGCCCGACAAGTGTGCCGCCGAGACCAAAGCGCCGCGGCCTGGACGCATGAACGACGACGCCCCGCCGTCCCCCCACTCAGACAACGCTGCGCGGATCCGCCACGAGGTCGCCGATCGCGACCACGCGCACATCCTTCTCCAGCTCATAGCTCTTCTCGCCCGGGGTCACCACCGAGACCCGCGCAAGCCCGAGCGCCTCGCGCGCGATGCGCATTGAAGGCGTGATCGTCGGCGCATCGGCGCGCTTGATCTCGACGCCGTAGCGCTTTCCGCGATGGAAGAGGACGAGATCGATCTCTGCGCCCTGGTGCGTCGACCACCAATACGCCTCCTGGTGCGGGGTGCGCGCGAGGATCTCCTCGATCACAAGGCCCTCCCACGACGCACTGCAACGCGGGTTCGAGAGCAGCGCCTTCATCGAGTCGATGCCGAGCAGCGTGTGCAGGAGCCCCGAGTCGCGCAGGTAGAGGCGCGGCGACTTGACCTGCCGCTTGCCGACGTTCTCGAACCACGGCGGCAGCGTGCGCGCGACGAAGAGTCCCGTGAGGAGATCGAGGTGGTGACGCACGGTGGCGGTCGAGATGCCGAGCCCCGCCGCGATCTGCGAGAAGTTCGGCGTCTGTCCGTGGTGATGCGCGAACATCGTCCAGAGCCGCCTGATCATCGCCGGCGCAAGGCGCGTGTCGTACGAGGGCAGGTCGCGCTCGATGAGCGTCGAGAGGAAGTCCCCGCGCCACGCCTCGCTGTCGGCCGCAGTGCGCGCGAGGAACGAGCGCGGGAATCCGCCTCGCAGCCAGCGGGCGTCGAGTCGGTCGACGCCGCACTCGGCCAGCGTGAACGGGCCCAGTTGCACGCGCTCGACGCGCCCCGCGAGCGACTCGGAGGACTGCCGCAGAAGCTCGGGCGCGGCGCTTCCGAGGACGAGGAACCGCGCGGGAAGCGGCTTGCGGTCGGCGAGCACGCGCAGTGCGGGGAAGAGTTCCGGCCGGCGCTGGATCTCGTCGATGACGACGGTGCCCTTCAGCCGCGAGAGCGCGGTCATCGGCTCGGCCAGCCGCGCCGCGTCGGGAGGCGACTCAAGGTCGAAGTAGTTCGGCGAGTCAGGCTTCACGAACCCCCGCGCGAGCGTGGTCTTGCCCGACTGGCGGGGCCCGAGCACCAGCACCACCTGCGAGCGGCGAAGCGCGGCGGTCACGCGTGCAACGGCGTCGGAGCGATCGAGCATGCAAGAAGTCTACCATGAATTTTGGAAGGTATACATTCCATTTTTCATGGTATAGAAAATTGGGCTTCGGGTCCCCCGCGCACGCGCACGGCATGGGGAAGCAAAGCGTTTCCCAGAGCATCCGGCAAAGCAGGCGCAGGGCGCGGGGCGGATGCCGCAGGGCTCGCGGGAGCCACGATCTCCACCACTCTGGCTGACCCCCGCCCACCATCGTCACGCTTGGAAGCCCCACCCCGCCCCCGATACACTCCGTCCATGCCGATCGCAGCGCCCGTTCTCGCGAAGCTCCCCGAGGTCGCAGCCGCCTGCGAGCGCGCGGGCGTCCGTCGGCTGTGGATCTTCGGCTCCGCCGCACACGGCGAGTGGCGGGCCGAGCCGAACGGCGCCAATCCACCAAGCGACATCGACTTCCTCGTCGAGGACTTCCTCGTCGAGCTCGATCCATCCCGACCGCTGCCTGCGCAGTTCCTCGGCCTCTACCGCGAGCTGAAGGCGATCTTCGGCCGCGAGATCGACCTGATCAGCGTCGGAGGCGTCAAGAACCCGCACTTCCGCGCCGAACTCGAAGAGACGAGGGTCCCGGTGTATGCCGCCGCGTGATGTGCTCGGGCTCCTTCAGGACGTGCTGGATGCCGCGGGATTCATGCAATCGCGCGCGAACGGCCACAACGCGGCGACCTACCTTCAGAATCCAGACCTCCAGGTCATCTTCGAACGGAAGCTCGAAGTGATTGGCGAGACGCTAAACCAGCTCGCGAAGCGGCGGCGGGAGCTCTTCGCACGGGTCCGGCACGCACAGGATGCCGTCGATTTCCGCAACGTGATCATCCACGCATACTCATCGGTTGACCCCGAGATTGTCTGGCAGATCTATCAATCGACGCTCACCGAACTGGTGGAGGATGTCGAGGCGATCGTGCGCGAGCTCGAGGCCCGGTAGTCCCCATGCCCCACCCCGCGCCCTCCGCCGAATTCCAGCTCGAGTTCCTCGCGAAGGTCGAGCGCATTCTCTCGCAGGGGCAGTTCACGACGACCTACAAGTTCGCGCTGCTCGTCGCGCTCACGAACATCGCGGTCGAGCAAGGCGATGACTCGGGCGACGCGCTCGAGGTCGACCTCGATGATGTGGCGCGGCAGTATCTCGAGCTCTACTGGAACATGGCGCGGCCGTATCCGCGCATCCGCGAGGTGCTGCGGCAGTCGACCAACGCGAACAGGCCCGCCGCGATCCTCACGCTTCTCGAGCCCGAGGTGCGCAGCGCGCGCGGCAGCTACCAGCGGCTACGGGCGTATCGCGCAAGCCGCGACGGCCTGCTCGCCGCAACGCGGCGGACGCTTGCGAAGGATGTGCTCTATCGGCTGCAGACGATCGGCAAGACCGCCGAGTCGCGCGCCGACCGCTTCCTCTACGACCATCCGCCGACGGCCGCCGAGTGCGCCAGGCTTTCGCGCATCACGCTCAAGCCGGGCGTGGCCGCGTGCCTGCGCCGGCTGCGCGGCGTGATCACCGCGATGGTCGAGGCGCGCTGGGCCCGCTGGATCCGCGAGCAGAACGAGAAGCTCGCCGCCGACAGCGGGCTCGAGCGGTTCCTCTTCGGCGCCGAGCGCACGAATGTCGCGGCGTACGCCGAGCGCTTCTACGAACTGCAGAACGGCCGCTGCCTCTACTCGGGCGCAAAGCTCGACGGCCCGAAGGCGGGCGAGGTCGACCACTTCATCCCATGGGCGCGGTACCCGTTCGACTCGCCGTTCAACCTGGCGCTCGCCAGCAAGAAGGTGAACAACCAGTGCCGCGACGAGCTCAAGTCGCCCGAGTGGCGCAAGGTGTGGCTCGCGCGCAACGAGGCGCATTCCAGCGATCTGACCGCCCCCGAGCCAAGCGGCTTCGGCGCGGTGGCGGAGGATGCGGAGACGGCGAAAGCGATCTGTGAGTGGGTGTACGCGGCGGGGTGGTAGGTTCTGTCTGACGGATCGCCGGAGGCCGAGACAGATGATCCTTGAAATCCGCACCGGCGCCCGGAGGGGAAGAGGGGGAAACGAAGCTGTATCCCCAATGATCCAACCACGCGATACAGCGAGTTGAAGCCGACGCGGCCAGCCGGGATGCCGCGCGATTCGACGTCCGGGGATCCGTCAGACAGAACCTGACCCTCACCACGCCCGCGACGCCACCTCGAACCACTCCGCGGGCATCGCGTTCGCGAGGTCGCCGGTCACGCTCATCGGGCGGGCGCCTTCGATCGAGGTCGGCTTGAACGCGCCCATGAAGGCGTATGGCTCGGTGCCGAACTCGTCCTCGGTGGCGCGGCGCACGAAGAGCCACATCGTGCCGATGCCGTCCTTCGCCTGAGGGATGCGCATTCCGTCGCCGCGGTCAGGCCGCGCGGTGGACTGGCTCTGCCAGTGGAAGACGGTCGGGCTGATCGCGTAGTCGCGGTACCGCGTCCGCTCGGTGAAGCTGTCGGCGTGCTTCTCGAGGGTCACGAGCATGATGTAGGCGCCGTGCTCTGGGATCCACGCGACGCCCGACTGCGGGATGGTGCGCCAGATCGAGTCGGAGCCGAACGCGGCGAAGAGTTGGCGACGGGTGTAGGTGCGGTGGAGGGCGAGGGGGACCCCGTCGGGGATCGCAACGTTCGGCGTCGGCGCAAGCGGCACCACGCGCGTGACGAGCGCGTCGAGCAGTGCGCGAAGTTCGCGGCGAAGCGGGGCGTTTGCGCGGAGTTCGGCCATGACGTCAGCGGCGGAAATGGCTTCGGCATCATCGCGCTTTCTTCGAACGGCGTCTGCGAACTCGACAAGCAGCAGCTGCAGGCGTCGGTCCTGCAGGTCGAGATGCCCGCCAGCGCCGACCTGTTCGAGCGCATCGAGCAGGGCGAGACCGAATTGCGCAAGCCTGCGGTCAGTGATCGAGGCGACTGCCCGGAGCGCTGCCATGAACGGCTCGATCGCATCGAGCTCCCCGGTGGTTCCGCCGAGTTTCGCGCCCTCGAGGATGCCGCTCCAAGAGAGACGCGCATCCCGCTTTGCATAGAACGACCGGGGATCGACGCGCTGTGTCTCGATGAACTCGCGCATCGACGGCGTCCGTTCGAGCCGCTCGCGGAGCCGCTTCAGCGACTCGATGAGCCGCGCCCACTGCGACTGGATCTGTGCGCGGATGTTCGAGAGAACCTGCTCCCGCGCGATTCGCTCGAGCGTGATCGAACACCCCGGCGGCAGCGCCGTGAACCCAGCCTCCACCTGGCCTTCGATCGAGACCGATGGGTCCGCGAGCATCGCGCCGAGCCGCTCCGCGAAGCGGAACTCCCTTCGGTACTGACCGACGAAATCAAGCACCGTCAGGCTGTCCTTCCCCGTCGCCTGGCAAAGCCGCAGGCCGCGGCCGAGCTGCTGCACGAAGACCGTCAGGCTGTCGGTCGGACGCATGAAGAGCACGGTGTCGATCTCAGGGATGTCGACGCCTTCGTTGAAGAGGTCTGCGACGAAGATGATCTGCACTTCGCCGCGGCGAAGCCGCGCGATCACCTCGTCTCGCCGCTCGAGCGAGTCCGATCCGTCGAGCGCCTCGGCGCACAGCCCGCGCTGCCCTCGCGCCTCGGCGACGAGGCGTAAGCGCTCGAACTCGTCGGCCATGGCCCGCGCATGCTTCACGCCGCTACAGAATCCGATCGCGCGCATGTCGAGCGGGTCGGCCACATAGCGGGCGATTGCACTTCGCACGTTCTCGATCCACTGCGGGCCCGCCTCGAGATAGCGCAGCTGGACGTCCTCCATCTTGTACCCGCGCGGCGTCCAGTCGACGTTGCGGAGATCGATCGTGTCGGTGACGCCGAAGTAGCGGAACGGGACGAGCAATCGTCG
>JBIKXP010000039.1:0-19783 GCA_044355685.1 Phycisphaerales bacterium | reverse complement strand
AGAGGAGGGATGACTTCTCGCGTCTTCTCGCGTCTTTCCGCGTCCTCGCATCGCTCGCAGTCTTCGGGTTCTCGTCCTTCCTCCGTGCCTCCGTGCCTCCGTGAGAAAACCGGAGCCCGATCGGCGCTTCCATCGCAGTTCACCCACACGATTTCCTGAAGCGCCGAAAAAGACAGCGGGCCGAAGCGACTTGGCTTCGGCCCGCTGCGAGTTCTTGGGGATTCGGTTCCTTCGTGTCGGACCGCGCGCGCTCCGCGTCGATCCCGGGGAGGCCCCGTGAAGGGTTCGAATCTCCCGTCGATCAGTCCTGCACGATCGCGATCTCGACGCGACGCGATTCCTTCTTGCTCGCCTTCGGCGCATTCGAGCCGAACGACGAGTACTCGATGCGAGACTCCTCGATGCCCTTCGCCGAAATGTACTGACCGACGCTGAAGGAGCGCTCGAAACCGAGGTGGAAGTTCGTCTTGAAACCGCTCTTCCGGATCGGGTCGGTGTCGGTGAAACCGGCGAGGCGGAGCAGGTTGTTCGGATACTTCTTCTTGATCTCAGAGACGACCTTGTCGAGCGTCTTCTTCGCATCAGGCTTCAGCGTCGCCTTACCCGAGTCGAAGAGCACGTCGCCCTCGATGGTGAGGACGAGCGTGCCGTTGCGGTTCTCCGCGGTCACGCCTGGAGGAAGATCGAGCTTCGGGCCAGTGCCCGTCGTCTCGGCCGAGGCAGCCATCGGGGGGCGCTCGTTCGCCTGCGACTGCAAGCCAGCGATCTCCTGCTCGAGACGGCGTCGCTCGGCTTCCGCCGACTCAAGCGCGCTGCGAGCGTCGTCGCGCTGCATGGAGAGCTGCGCGTTCTCTTCCTTCAGCATGGCAAGTTCGTCCTTCTGGGCGCTGCTGCAGCCGCCGAGAAGTGCGCCCGCGGTGATCGCCGCGAGGACAACGGTATGGAAACGGAACATCGAGCCTGACATGACGGTGGCATCCCTTCCGAAGAGAGGCGCGCGGGCGTCCGGAGATCCGTCTCCGAAGCATCGTCCGCGTGGGGCGCATTTCACCGTTGATCGCGGGGTTGCGCAAGTTGCGCGGGCAGCGATTTCTGCGGATTCTCGCCGTCGGGCGGCGCGAATCCGGTGATGAGCCGGACCCCGCCTTCGATCGTCCGTGAGAACCCGTCGAGGCCGCCCACGAGGACGCCGCGCGCGACGACGAAGAGTATGGCGGCGATCGCAAGGTGCGGTCCAAACGGGATTTCCCGCTTGAAGAACCGGCTGAAGCGCCGGAGCAGGAGACTCGCGAGCGCCCAGACGATGGCGACAAACACTGCGACGAAGAAGGCGAGCACCGCCACCTTCCAGCCGAGCGCCGCCCCCACCGCCGCCTGCAGATGAACGTCCCCGAGGCCCATCGCCTCGCGGCCGAACGCAAGCGATCCGAAGATCCGGATGGCCCACACCAGCCCGCCGCCGACGATCCAACCAAGCATCGAGCCGCCGAGCAGCGTCATCGGCTGGCAGACAGTGTCGGTCGACGCATATCCGATGAGCGCCGCCACGAGGCAGGCGATGCCCGCCCCGGCGAATCCTGGAAGGAGGAAGGCCATCTCGGCCAGCATCTCGCGCCTGGCATGCGGATAGTCGCTCCCGTCGCCTCCCGGCTTCACGTAGTCGTACCAGTCGGAAAAGCTCGCGCGGAGCCGCCCTGTGGCCACCAGCCAGCGCGACACCCCGAGTCCCCCAAGCATCCCCACGCACGCGAACGCCGTCGCCCAGTTTGCCGGTGGGATCGGCAGGAAGTCACGGAAGTTTCGCGGCTCGGGAATGAACCCTTGGACGGTCCAGCCGACGAACGCGACCACGGTCACAAAGGTCGGGATCTCGACCGGGATGAGCATCGACTTCGCGTCGACCAATGTCATGGCCACCAGGCCGGCAACGAGCGCCATGACCACGACATAGGCGGGCCAACTGCGGCGAAACCCTTGCATATGCCACCAGGGGCTGGCGGCATCATGGAAGAAGTCGTTCGGCCCCCGATCGAGCGGACCATAGAAGACGAGGAACGACCCGGCGAAGAGCAGCGCGACCAGCACCTCGATGATCGGATATGCGGGACTGATCGCGCTTCGGCAGGCCTTGCAGCGACCCCGCAGGAGCAGCCAACCGATGATCGGAAGGTTCTCCCTCCACGTCAGGCGATGGCCGCACTTTGGGCACCGCGAAGGCGGCGTCACCACCGACTGCCCGGTCGGCAGGCGCCAGACCAGCACGTTCAGGAAGCTGCCGACGCATGCGCCGAAGCAGAACGCAAAGAACGCCCCCACGAGCGCTGGGGCCCAGATGACGAGGGAGAGGCTGTATTCGTGATTCGACATGCACCCAACATGAGCACCAGACGCGAATCCGATGGGCGGATCGGAAACCTCCGGCCGACGTCATCAACCAACATCGTCAGCCAACATCGTCAGCCAACATCGTCAACCAACATCGTCAACCAACATCGTCAGCCAACATCGACCGAGGCAAGGGCGCGGCTCGAACATCGCCCGCGCGACGTCGACCGCCGATCGACCCGGTCTGCGGGAACTCTACTGCACTTCCCGCTCGAACTCGCCCACCGACAGCGTCCGCACCGTGGTCTCGGCCTTGTCGAGGAGCGCCTTGCAGTGCCGAACCAGTTGCTCACCGCGCCGGTAGAGGGCAAGGCTCTTCTCGAGTCCCACCTCGCCCTGCTCGACCGATGCGACCAGCGACTCGAGTTCCTTGACGGCGACTTCGTAGCTCAGTGCCGCGATCGCGGGATCGATCGTCTCCGGACCGCCTGCCGACTCGACTTCCTGCTTCTTCTTGCTCATCGTGCCTCGACCTTTCCCGCGCCGAACGCGCGGACATCAGACGAAATCCCACCGTTCCCTCAACCGCCCCGCTGGCCTCTCTCGACCCGCATGGACACCGTACCGTCGATGAACCGCACCGCCACCTGCGCGCCATCCGGCAAGGTGCCCGAACCCGACGAGCGGACCAGCCCGCCGTCGGCGTCCGTCACGATCGCATACCCGCGCGCAAGCGTCTCCTCCGGGCCCGAGGCGCGGAGGCGGCTCTCGAGCGCCCCGAGCGCCGTCCGGCGCAGCGCGATCGAAGTTGCGAACCCGCGGGAGAGACGCGGGCCGATCGCCTCGAGAGACGCCCTGGCCTGACCGAGGCGCACCGCCGGCGAGCGGGCATGGAGACGCGCGGCAGCCATGTCGACGCGGCGCTGGCCGTCACGGACATATGCGGAGGCCGCCGACGCGAGCCGCTGCGAGAGTCGGTCGAGTTCGTGTCGCGCGCGGGCCAGGCGCAACGCAGGGCTTGCAAGCGCCGGCGACGACTCGAGCTCACGCACATGGTCGCGGCGCGACTGCAGGCTCCAGCGCATGGCATTGCGAAGGTCGCGCGTCAACCGGTCGCATCGCTCGATCAGCGCCGCGTTGTCGGGCAGCAAGAGCATCGCGGCCTGCGTGGGCGTGCTGGCACGGCGATCCGCCACGAGCTCGACGACGCTCGTATCGACCTCGTGACCGATGGCGGCGACGAGAGGGATAGGCATCGCGAAGGCCGCCTCGGCCACCTCGCGCTCGTTGAACGCCCAGAGATCCTCGCGCGAACCGCCGCCGCGCGTGACGATCACGGCATCGATGCCGAGGGCCGCATGCGCGCGCGCCACGGCGCGAAGCGCGCGCGCGACCTCGCCCGCAGCGCCGTCGCCCTGGACGCGGACGTCGATCACGAGAAACTCGACCGATGCGCGCATCTCGCGCGCCGTCTTGATCACGTCTTGCACCGCCGCCCCAGACGCGCTGGTGATGACAGCCACGCGGCGCGGGTGCGCCGGCAACCGCTTCTTGCGCGACTCCTCGAAGTAGCCGAGCGCGCGCAGTTCCGCCACCAGCGCCTGGAAGCGTTGCTCGAGCAGCCCGACGCCCTGCGGCTCGAGCTTGTTCACGTAGAACTGGGTCGAACCCTGCGGCGCGTAGTGCCCGATCTTCCCGGTGACGACGATCGAGTCGCCTTCCTTCGGAACAAATCCCACCCGCTGCGCATCGCTCTGCCACATCACGCAGCGCAGCACGCTCTTGTCATCCTTGATCGAGAAATACCAGTGTCGCTGCTTCGAGAGGTTCGCGATCTCGCCGCGCACCCGGAAGGTGCCGCGCATGCCGTCCTCGAGCGTGCGGGAGATGAGATCGCTCATGGCGGAGACGCCGAGCTCACGCTGCTCACGCTGCTCACGCGGTTCACGCGGTTCGCCAGCCGCGCGCGGCTCCCGAACCTCAGGCGCCTCTCGCACCTCTTCCGATCGACCCGCGTCGCCACGCGCGCCCGCTGGCGTCGGGTCGAACAGCCCGGCGTCGAAACGATCGCCTTGCGCACGCGAGGGGTCGAATGGTGGTCGCTTCACGGGTCTTTCCGAAGGGCTCGTATAGTATGAACCCCCGAGAGCGCTTGGAGCATGGCGACGTGTTCCCACGCGCGCCGACGGACCGACGCATGCCGACCGGCCAAGCCGACATCCTCGCTCAACCGCTGCGCGCGGCCACAGGCATCACCGAGACGCGCGCGCGCGCCTTCGCCGCTCTCGGGCTGCGTACGGTCGGCGAGCTTATCCGGCACTTTCCCTTCCGCGTCGAGCAAGAGGCCGGCGAGGACTCGATCTCGGCGCACGTGGCGGTTCTGGGCGCAAAGCCGGCCTCCGAGCGATCGGCGCACATCGCCGTTCGCGGCACGATCGCAGCGGTGCGCCCATCCTTCGGCCGAAAGCCGAGGCTCGAGGCGACGCTCGACGATGGGACAGGCACCGCGCGGCTCGTGTTCTTCAACATGCCGTGGCTCCGGGGCAAACTGCATCCGGGCAAGCAAGGCATCGTCGAGGGCAAGGCGAAGCTCGAGCGCGGCTATCTCGAGTTCGCCAACGCGAAGTGGACGGAGGTCGTCGAGGAGCGCGCCCCAGCCGCGCGCGCCGAGCGGATGCGCGCGGTGTATCCGTCGACCGAGGCGCTGCCCTCGCGCACGATCGAGGAGACGGTGGCGCGCGTCCTTCCCGCGGCATGCGCCGCGATTCCCGAGACGCTTCTCCCCGCCTATCTCGCCGAGCGCGGGCTCGTCGCGGTCGGCGAGGCGTATCGCGGCATGCACGCGCCGAAGGACGACGCCGAGTTCGGGCGCGCGCGCACGCGGCTTGCGTACGACGAGCTCCTCGCGCTCCAGCTCGCGGTCGCGCTCAAGCGACGGATGCGCGCGGCGCAGGGTGCCCCTGAACTCCCGATGGGCGCTGCGCTCGAGCGCGAGATCCTCGCGCGGTTTCCCTTTGCGTTTACGCCCGACCAGCTGTCGACCTTCCGCGAGATCGCGAAGGACCTCGCCGACTCGCGGCCGATGAACCGCCTGCTGCAAGGCGACGTCGGCGCGGGCAAGACCGCGGTCGCGCTCGCGTCGATGCTGGTCGCCGTGTCGAACCGGCACCAGGCCGCGCTGATGGCTCCGACCGAATTGCTCGCCGAGCAGCACTTCGCGTCGATCTCGCGCTTCCTCGAGGGAACAAGCGTGCGCGTCGCGCTCCTTACCGGAAGCCTCAGCGCCAGCGAACGCGCGCGAATCCGCGACCTCGCCGAGATGGGCGAAGCCGACATCGTGATCGGCACGCACGCGCTCCTCACGGGTGACGTGCGGTTTCACGCGCTTGCACTTGCGGTCGTCGACGAGCAGCACCGCTTCGGCGTCGCGCAGCGCGCCGAGCTCCGCGGCAAGGCCCCCGCGGGCCAGACGCCGCACATGCTGGTGATGACAGCGACGCCGATCCCGCGCACGCTGTCGCTCACGGTGTACGGCGACCTCGATGTCTCGACGATCCGGCACCGGCCGAAGGACCGTTCGCCCGTCCATACGCGCGTCTTGCCCGAGTCGCGCGCAGACGATGCATACGCGTTCGTGCGCGAGCGGATCGAGCGCGGCGAACAGGCGTTCATCGTGGTGCCTGCCGTCGAGGAGTCCGACCTCGGACTGAAGGACGTCGCGGGCCACCTCGCGAAGCTCGCGAAGGGGCCGCTCGCCGGCAAGCGCCTTGCCGCGATGCACGGCCGCATGAAGGCCGACGAGCGCGACGCGATCATGGACCATTTCCGCGCGGGCGAGATCGACGCCCTCGTCGCGACGGTGGTGATCGAGGTCGGCGTCGATGTCCCGAACGCGACGGTGATGGTGATCGAGCACGCCGACCGGTTCGGCCTCGCGCAGCTCCACCAGCTGCGTGGCCGAGTCGGTCGCGGCCCGAAGGGCGGCGTGTGCGTCTTGGTCGCAGACCCGATCACCGACGACGGCCGCGCGCGCCTCGAGGCGATCAAGTCGACCGACGACGGCTTCAGGATCAGCGAGCTCGACCTTGCGATCCGCGGCCCGGGCGAACTCTTCGGCGCCCGCCAGAGCGGCCTGCCCCCGTTCAAGGTCGCCGACCTCACGCGCGATCTCGGCCTCCTCGAGCGCGCGCGTCGCGACGCGACCGACTGGATCACGCGAAGCCCGCTGCTCGCGGCCGACGACGAACGCGTGATCCGCCGCGTCGTGCTGTCGACCTACGGCGAGGCGCTCGGTCTCGGCGACGTGGGCTGACGAGCGCGGAGGCTTCGCGCGATCCAGTCGGTCGGCTGTAGCTATGCCCCCGAGAGGCTCGGGGTCCATGACTGGTTCGTCGCGGCTGGTCCGCGGCGCACGCGAATCCGAACCGGATACCGCGGTACGACGTGCGGTCGGTCGGCGCGAAAGGTGAAACCTCCCGATTTCCCTCGGACTGGTGTACGGCGACTGCCACCTGGCGCACTTCGGAGAAGCGGCGCGATTGCTCGGATGGCCGGGCATGTGCCGACGCTGCGTTCGGGCTTTCGCGCCCGGCGCAATGGGTTCCACCATTTGGGAGTCACTCGATGCACCACCGTGTCCTCCGCCTTCTTGCAGCCTCCTTCCTCTGTGCGCCGCTGACGACGCAGGCATCGGCGAAGCAGGCCTCCCCGATACCACTTGATGTCTCGCAGTTCGGCGCGATGCCGGACGACGGCGTCGATGACACAGCGGCGATCCAGTCCGCGCTCGACGCCCTCGTCTCGGGCGGAAGCCTGCACTTTGATAATCCCGGAGTCTACGAGTTGTCGCGCGCGAGCATTGCGCCCAACGCCTCCGCGCTGTTGAAACTCGAGAACAGGTCTGGGGTCACCATCACTTCCACCCGGGGCGTGGAGCTCGTGTTGACCGACTACGACCGAAGCAACCAGACCGTGGCGTACCCGACCGTTCTGCTCGTTCGAAACTGCAACGACTTCTCCCTTTCCGGCGCAAGTGCGGACCATCCGTTGGTGTTCGATACGCGCGGCGGAGACGTCAACGGCAACCACGGCCTGCCATTCGTTCAGGGCACGGTGCTTGGGGTCACGAAGACGAGCGCCACGATCGCCGTGAGAGACCCTGAGATGTTCATGCCGACGACATGTGTCCCGAAGGTCTGGGGCGCGTGGGAGGTGATCGATGGCCAGCCCGGGACGAACGCCGACTGGGAGGGCATCGACATGACGGCGCGCGCTCCGTCGAATGGAGTGCAGCCCATGACGCTGCGATTCAACATGCAGTCCTACAAGCTTCCGCATGAGAACTGGAGCATTGGCAGCGAGGTCGTGGCGCTTCTCAACAACTCCAGCACATTCGTGCTGATGGTCCAGAACTGCAGGGGCACGGTCGTGCTTCGCGATCTCCTCGCGCACCACCTTCCGGGCAAGTTCCTCGACGCGCAGATGCTTGACCATGTCGAAGTGACCAACGTCGATGTGCGGCCGCGATACGACTGGCGCCTGCTGTCGATCAGCCGAGACGGAATCAACGCGTCTGCGAAGTACCTCAATATCAGCGACTGCGACGTGGTCGGCGCCGGGGACGACGCGATCGTCGCGAACGGTAGCGGCTATGGAAAGGTCTCTGCCGCCAACACCGCGGCACGGACATTCTCCATCGGACAGGCAACCGACATCAACAAGTGGCCTGCTTTGGTCTCGCCTGGCGACGTCATCGTGCTGATGGACATGTCATCGATGGATCCGGCTTCGTATCAGTGGGCAACAATCACCCAGTGGGCGATCAACGTAGGACCATCGGTCGAAGTGCACTACAGCTACACCAACGAGACCGCAGGATTCGCCCAGATGCTGAACAGCGGGAGCGGGGCGTTCGCCTTCAATCCCTCATGGTCGATCTACGGCGCAACCGTCGCGAACTGCACGGCGGAGAACATCCGTGGCGTTGGAATCACAGCTCGTGGGATCAACACGACGATCAGGCAATGCACTGTGACGCGCGCCAGCACGCTCGGCATCCATGCCGGTGGCGGCATGGTGAGTCAGTATCCTTGGTTCGGACAGGGTGCGCCTCCGCACAACCTGACCATCGAGTACTGCACGGTCGATTCGTGCGGCGGAGTGCACCCCATCGCACTGACCGGCTCGATTGAGATCGCCGTCGCGAACGGCGGATTCATCCCGCAGTACCCCCAGGGCTGCTTCGATGGGCCGCGCCCGTTCTATCCGACTTCTCCGCACGCGATTCAGAACGTCACCGTCCGCGGCAATCTGATCACAGGCAGCCGCCGCGCGGCCATCTTCGCGGCGAACGTCGGCGGCCCGTCTGGTATCCAGATCCTGAACAACGTGTTCGTGGACTGCGGTACGCCGAACAACTGCGGTCGTCCCGAGTACAACACAGCCGTCGTTCTCGAAAGGTGCGGCGGCGGTCAAGTGCAGGGCAACATGTTTTTCAACTGCCAGAACAAGACGATGGTGACGAACAGCCCCAATGTCACAGTCGGCCGCTAAGCACTGAAGCCCCCGGCGACTCCCACGACCCCCGGCGCGGCTGGCCTCACCGCTTCTTCCGCCTCCATGCATCGAGCGCCTTCGCGTCCATGCAGTTGAGGCACTGAGAAGCCGGCAGCCAGCCGCGCTGGGCTGTCAGCACGCCGTAGCGGAGCTCGTTGAAATCCTCAGCGCCGTGGACATCGCAGTCGATCGCCAGCATGCACCCCGCGTCGACGGCGCCCTTCACATGGACATCGCGCAGATCAAGCCGCATGTGGTGCGCGTTGATCTCGAGCGCGGTTCCGTGCTCCTTCGCGGCGGCAAAAAGCTCGTTCATCGCGGGCTCAAGCCCCGGCCGGCCGTTCACGATGCGACCGGTCGGGTGGCCGATCACATGGACGAGCGGGTGCGCGATTGCCTTGAGCAGACGGTCGGTCGCGAGGCGCGGCTCCTGCTTGAGCGCGGCGTGCGGGCTCGCCACCACCCAGTCGAGCTCGGCGAGGAGGTCGTCTGCGTAGTCGAGCGTGCCGTCCGACAGGATGTCGACCTCGCTGCCCGCCCAGATCTGGATCTTCGGGTGCCGCGCGCGCGCCTCGTGGATCGCCTTGATGTGCGCGCGCAGCCGCGTCTCGTCGAGGCCGTTCGCCTGGAACTGGCTCTTCGAGTGGTCGGTGATCGCGATCGTGTGGAACCCGCGCGCGGCGGCCATCGCGACGAGTTCGTCGATCGACATCGCGCCGTCGGACGCGGTCGTGTGCGAGTGGAGCTCTGCCTTGATGTCTGCGAGCGTCACCACCGCCACATGCTTCGCGCCGTGCGCGAACGCATCGAGCTCGCCGCGATCCTCGCGCATCGTCGGCTCCATCCAGTCAAGGCCGAGCGCCGCGTAGATATCCTTCTCATCGCGTGCGGCGGCGGGCTGGGCGTCGTCGGCCACGGCGCCGTCCTTGCCGACCGGGAACAGCCCATACTCGTTCAGCTTGAACCCGCGCTGAATCGCGCGTTCACGCAGCGCGACATTGTGCTCCTTGCTTCCGGTGAAGTACTGAAGCGCCGCGCCGAAGCGATCGAGGGGCACCACGCGAAGATCGACCTGCACGCCCGTCGTCGTCTGGACGCTCGTCTTCGTCTCGCCGCTCGCGAGTACCTTGGCGACCTCGTCGCGCGTGCGGAACGCCTCCATCAGTCTCGCGGGCTCCTTCGCCGACGCGAGGATGTCGATGTCGCCGATCGTCTCCTTGCCGCGCCGCAGACTGCCCGCGTAGGCCACGCGCTCGACGAACGGCAGACGCCCAAGCTCGGCCACGATCCGCTCGGCAAGCGGCAGCGCCTCGGCGATACGCACCCGTCCCCGCGAACTCTCGGCAAATGCGATCGCCTCGGTCATGTTCGCAATCGTCTTCGCGCCCATCCGCGGCAGTTTCGCGACGGCGCCCGATTCAATCGCCTGCTTGAGCGACGCAAGATCGACGACGCCCGCATCGACCCACAGCGCCCGCGCCGTCTTCGGGCCGATTCCCTGGATCGCGAGCACTTCCTTGAGCCCCTTCGGCACCTGCGCGCGCAGCTCCTCGAGTTCGGACATCGTCATCTTCTCCGCGAACTCGTGCACCTTCGCGGCGGTCGACGCGCCGAGGCCGTCGATCTCCTTCAGCTCGACGACCGACATCGCGGCCGCCTCGCCGGGCAAGCCCTCCACCGCGCGCGCGGCCTTCCGAAACGCGTTCACCTTGAAGACGTTCGCACCGAGGATCTCCGACAGGACAGCCAGTTCCTCAAATGCCGCCGCGACCTCTGCGTTGGTTGCCATGCACGCAGAGTATCACGCTCGGGCGGGCGGGGGCGAAGGCGAAGGCGCGGACAGCATCGACAGAAGGACCTCCGCCGTCCGCGCGCTCCCGCCCTGCTCGTCGCGAATCGTGTCGCGCGCGCGCGCGGCGATGGCATTGCGTTCCCGCGCGTCGCCGCACAGACGCGCGAGGACTTCCCGCAGTTCGGAAGCCTCGCACTGCACGATTCCGCCGTGCGCGAGAAACGCCGCCACCACGTCCTTGAAGTCCTGCACGCGCGGGCCGATGACGACCGGCTTTCCGAGGCTCGCCGGCTCGATCGGATCACTTCCGTAGAGCTTTCCGAACGAGCGGCCCATGACGACGACGTCGGCGAACGAGTACGCCATGCCGAGTTCGCCGATCGTGTCGAGAACGTAGTACCGCGCGTCGGCTCCGCCCCGCTCCTTGCGCGAGCGCCGGACGCAACCGGGAAGATTCGCAGCGACCCCGTCCCACCACTCGGGCTTCCGCGGCGCGATGACAAGCCGCACGCCGTCAGGCAGCGCCTCGCGAAGAAGCAGTTCCTCTCCGGGCTCGGTGCTACCTGCGACCACGACGGGCACGCCCTTCGGAAGTCCGAGTTCCGCTCGCAGCGTGTCCGCACCGGGCACGGCATCGCGAATCGCGATCGAGTCCCACTTCATGTTGCCGGAGACGAGCGTCTCGCGCGCGCCGAGTTCGGCGAACCGAGATGCGTACGTCTCGCTCTGCGCAAGCACTGTGCTTGCGCGCGCAAACATCCCGTGGACAAGCCCGTGCACCTGGCGGTAGCGCACAATGCTGCGGTCGCTCAGTCGTCCGTTCACCACCACGACAGGAATGCCGCCCCGTTCGGCCAGGCGCATCATGTTCGGCCACAGTTCCAGTTCGACGAGGACCAAGAGGTCGGGCTTCACCCGACCGAGCCAGCGCCCGACGAAGCCGGAGAAATCAAAGGGCGTGCGAATCACCGCGTGACGATCGGAGAAGAGCGCCTTCGCGCGGGCAAATCCGGTGTCCGTCGTGGCGCTGATCACGACCTCCGGTGCAAGGCGATCGGCCGAGAGCCGCTCGACAAGACCGCGGATCGCATTCACTTCGCCGACCGAAACGGCGTGGATGAGGATTCGCGGACGCCCGCTTGCAGGAATCGTCGCGCCGCGGCCGCATCGCGCGGGCCAATCGGTCTTGATCTTCCCCGTCACAACCATGCGCGCGAGCCAGATCGGCGAGGTGACGAGCGCTCCAAGCGCGTATCCGACATCCGTGAAGAGAAGCGAAAGCCAAGACGAAGCGCCCATTCCGCGCGCGGCGCGCCGGCCTGTGGCGACGGCTTCGGCGGTGTTGTCGGTGCGAGATCCGGGCACGTGGGTTTCGAGGCTTGGGCCTGATCGGGTCGGAACGGCGACTTCGGTAAGACGGATTCGCTCGTACTACTTCAGGTTGCGGGCCATCGCCCGCACCCACTGCTCCGTCTGGACGCCTTCGGAGAGGTCAGCTACCTGTCCCTTCGCCGTCACGTACATCGTCTTCGGGATCGAATTCGACGCCGTGCGCTGCCGCACGAAGGCCATGAACTCTGGGGTCGCCAGATACTCGTGGTCGTTGCGCGGATTTGAGCGCAGGAACGACTGCACGGTCGAGCCGGCGCTCGCCCCGGCGGTCCCGGCGTCGACACTGATACCCACCACAAGGACGCGCTCGGGAAGTTCCGACTGCATCCGGTGAATGAGGTTTCGGTTCGTGCGGCACGGTCCGCACCAGGTCGCCCAGATTTCGATGATCATCGGCCGGCCCGCAAGAGCGCCGAGCGAAACCGGCTTTCCGTCAAGGTCGAGCACCGTGAGCTTGTGCACCGGCCCGGATGCAACCGGCGGTGCCGGAGCAGCGGCTGGCGCCGGCGTTTCCGCAGTGGGATCGGCTGCCACGGTTGCCGCGGCGTCCTCGGCCTTCGGAGCGGCCTGAGCGTCCGCAGCCGGCACCGCTGCGTCCGCCGTCGGCGGAACCGCGCCCGGGTCGAGAGGGGAATCGCGGTTCTGGCTCGGACTCTCGGCGAGGAACACCGCCGCAACCAAAATGACCGCGCCGAATCCGGCGACGATCAGGGCTGCGCGGGAGCTGACACGGGGGCTGCCCATGTGGTCAGAATAGCCGACCGTGCCGAACCCCGCGAAGCCCAACCACCCCGGCGGTGCGAGCCGCAATCCCGCGGCGCGTTGGTTGGTCGCGTTGGACACCGGCGGCACCTTCACCGACCTCATCGGACGAGCGCCCGACGGATCGATGCGTCGCGCAAAGGTTCCGTCGGATGGATCGATCATCGCGACCGTCGTCGCGTGCGAGGACGCAACGCTCCGCGTGCGTCCGTCGGCAGGCCTCGAGATTCCCGACGGATTCCTCGAGGGATGGGCGATCGAGCCGAGCGCGATTCGGGAAGTCGGAGCGCCATCCGCGCCAACCGGCGTGCGCGCCGACCGCGAGATTCGCGTCACGGGGCAGCGTGGGAATGCGCTGCGACTCTCGGCGGCGGCGCAGCTCGAGCCGGGGCGTCCCGTTCGGCTCGTCCAATCGCCGAGCACCACCGACGCGCCGCGCCTCGGCCTCCACATCCTGACGCGGACGCCGCTCGACCAACCGCTCCCTCCGATCGAACTTCGGCTCTCGACGACGCGCGGGACCAATGCGCTTCTCGAGGGTCGCGGCGCGCGTGTCGGCGTCCTGGTCTCGCAAGGGCTCACCGGCGTCGTCACCATCGGCGACCAGACGCGGCCGGATCTCTTCGCCCGCGTGCCGATTCGTCCGCGCGCGATCGCGCATGCGACGCGCGAGCTCCCAGAGCGTTCGTTTGCCGATGGCACGGCCGAGCATGCCGCAACGCCGGATATCTGCACCCGTGCCGCGCAGGCCTTGCGCGCAGATGGATGCGAGGCCGTCGTCGTGTCGCTGGCGCACGCGCTTACGAATGCGCGCGAGACAGACATCGCAGACGCGCTGCGCGCAAGCGGCTTCGACGCGATCTCGGCGCGTTCCGTCGCACCGCATCCAAGGCTCCTCACGCGCACCGAGACCGCCTGCATCCACGCGCAGATCGCGCCGATCGTGCGTGCGTTCGTCGACGACGCGACGCGCTCGGCGCACGGCGCACGCGCGTTTGTGTTCACAAGCGCCGGCGTCCTCCAGCGTGCGGATCGACTGCTCGCGCGAGACACGCTCTACTCCGGCCCCGCGGGAGGCGCGCGCGCCGTCTGCGACGTGGCCCAACGCCATGGCATGCCGCACGCGGTCGGCTTCGACATGGGCGGCACGAGTTCCGATGTGTCGCGTACGGTGGACGGCGAGATCGCGCTGCGCGCCGAATCGCGCATCGCGCAGCGGACCGTCGCTGCGCCGAGCGTCGCCATCGACAGCGTCGCCGCCGGCGGAGGATCGATCTGCCGCATCCACGATGGCGCGTTCGAGGTCGGCCCCCGCAGCGCGGGCTCGAATCCGGGGCCAGCGTGCTACGGGCGCGGTGGCCCGCTCACGATCACCGACGTCAATCTGCTCGCTGGCCGCATGGCCACGGGCGAGGGATCGATGAGCCTCGACATGGCTGCCGCGGAACGCGCGCTGTCGGGTGCGGCAGCCGAACGCGGCGTGTCGCCGGAGATGGCAATGCAGGCCTTCCTCGAGATCGCGGACGCGCGCATGGCGCTTGCGATCGAGGCGCTCTGCGTGCGCGACGGCGTCGATCCGCGCCGCCATGCACTTGTCGCGTTCGGCGGCGCCGGAGGCCAGCACGCCTGCGCCATCGCGGACCGGCTCGAGATCGACACGATCGTGTTCCCCCGCTTCGCAGGATTCCTCTCGGCATCGGGCGTTCTCGCGGCCGTGCCCGCCCGCTTCGCGACGGTTCCCGTCCTTCGTCCCCTCGAGGAGATCGCCCCGCGCCTCGCGGAGCTTCGCGCGCAGGCCGTCTCCGCCGCACGCGCTGAACTCACGCTCGATCGCTTCGATGGCGCAATCGACGAGTCGGTCGAGGTGCGGCTCCGACTCGCGGGCCAAGAGGCTGCGATCGCGGTCGGCGAAGGCGACGTAGACACCCTGCGAACGCGATTCGACGCCCGATTCCGCGAGCTGTTCGGCTACGCGCCGCCAGAGCGTGCGATCGAGGTCGTGTCGGTCGAGGCGCGCGTCGCCGCCCGCGAGCGCATTGCTGCGGCCGGGCGCGAGGATTCGGTTGCCGCAAGGCCGTCGAACGCGCCGTCCATCGCGCGAATCCTCACCGAGGGACGATGGCTCGATGCGAGTCTCTACGCGCGCCCCGCGCTCGCCGCGGGCGACACCGTGCCTGGACCAGCCGTCATCACCGATGCAGGTGAGACTGTGGTCATCGATCGCAGCTGGCGCGCGAAGGTCGACGCTTCCGGCGACCTCGTCGCGTCACGCATCGCGCCACGAGCCATGCGCGTGGAAGCGGCCGAGCAGGAACTCTTCGCGGCGCGCCTCGAGTCGATCGCGCTCGCGATGGGCCACGTGCTCGAGCGCACCGCGCTCAGCCCGAACATCCGCGACCGCCTTGATTTCTCGTGCGCCGTGCTCGATGGCGAGGGCAGACTGATCCAGAACGCGCCACACCTCCCGGTGCACCTTGGAGCACTCGGCATCTGCACCCGCGCAGTCATGGACGCGCTCCCGATGGCCGAAGGAGACATCGCGGTGACGAACCACCCTGCCTTCGGCGGATCGCACCTGCCCGACGTGACCACCATCGCGCCCGTCCATGTCGACGGCGCACGCGTCGCGTTCGTCGCGGTGCGCGCGCATCATGCCGAGATCGGCGGAACGCGGCCCGGCTCGTTCCCGCCGGACGCGTCGAACCTCGCGGAGGAAGGCGTCGTGCTTCCGCCGTTCCTCGCGGTCCGGGCCGGCGTGTTCGACCGCGAGGAAGCCAAGTCACGGTTCACGACGGCGCGTCATCCATCGCGCAACCCCGACGAGAACATCGCGGATCTCGAGGCGCAGATCGCCGCCACGCGCCACGGCGTCGCGCAGGTGGCGGCGCTGGCGTGCGAGCGTCGCGCGGGCTTCGCGATCCAGTGCGAACGCGAGCTCGAGCGGGCCGCGCGCGCGCTGTCGCGCGTCCTTGCCTCGCTGCCGCGGGAAGCCCGCACGGCGCACGTCGCGCTCGACGACGGATCGAACGTCGTGGCGCACGCGTCATTGGCCCAGGGCGAAGGTGCGCCGATGCTCCGTCTCTCGTTCGAAGGCTCCGCCGGCGAACACCCGCGCAACTTCAACGCGCCGGTTGCCGTCACTCGCGCCGCCACCCTGTACGTGCTGCGACTCCTCATCGACGAGCCGATCCCGATGAACGAGGGGCTTCTCCGCCCGCTCGCGCTCGAGGTGCCACGCGGCATACTGAACCCGTCGTTCACGGCCGATCCGCTGCGCTGCCCGCCCGTCGTCGCCGGCAACGTCGAGACCAGCCAGTCGGTCGTGGCGGCGCTCGTCGCGATGTTCGGAATCGCGGCCGAGAGCCAGAGCACGATGAACAACACCCTCTTCGGGAACGATCGCTTCACGATCTACGAGACGCTTGGTGGCGGCGCCGGCGCAGGCGAGCGCTCCCCGGGCGCGAGCGCCGTGCACGTGCACATGTCGAACACGCGCCTCACCGACATCGACGTGCTCGAGCGCCGCGCGCCGGTCCTGATCCGGCGCTTCGAGCTTCGAACAGGCTCGGGAGGCCGAGGCCTGCACGTCGGCGGAGACGGACTGACGCGGACCTACGAGTTCCTCGCCCCGATCTCGCTGTCCTTCTTCGGTTCACGGCGGCGCGTGCCGCCACGAGGCGCGTGCGGCGGTTGCGACGGCGCAACCGGCATGCAGGTCGTGCGTGCGCGCGGCGTCGAGCGGACTTCAAGTGAATCCGTACTGTCGATTGAGCTCGCCCCAGGCGACCGGTTCACAGTGCACACGCCTGGGGGCGGCGGCTGGGGCACGCCCCGCGCGTAAACACTCGGTCAGCGCTGCGGGACGCGCGCCGGCAAGTTGATGCGTTCGATCGATCGCGCCAGACCGCGCGCGAGGTCGACCTCGACCAAAGCGCCCTGGACCGCTTCTCCGCCTGAGCCCATGTCGAACGGCACATGCACGCCGGTGGTGAAGTGCTTGAGCACGGCGGCGGTGTCGCGACCGATGACAGAGTCATGCGGGCCGGTCATGCCAAGGTCGGTCTGGAACGCCGTGCCCCCGCGGAGCACGCGCTCGTCGGCCGTCGGCACGTGCGTGTGTGTGCCGAGGACGGCCGCCACGCGCCCATCGAGATAGCGCGCGAGGGCGACCTTCTCGCTCGTCACTTCCATGTGGGCTTCGACGAAGACGATGGGGTTTCGCTCCGGCATCGCCGCGAGCATCTCGTCGACGCATTCAAACGGATCGTTCGCTTGGATCGAACCGATATGGATGCGCCCAAGCACGGTGATGACGAAGATGTCCCGTGGGCACCGCTCGTCCGCAGGAATGCGAAGCATGCGCTTGCCGGGAGTGCGCGACGACAGATTCGCAGGCCGCGCGACGGCCTTCGACGGATCCTCGAGGAGCGGAATGATCTTTGGATCCCGGAAGGCGTGGTCGCCGAGGGTGCATCCGTCGATGCCGAATCGCCGGAACTGCTCGTAGAGTTCGGGCGTCAGGCCAGAGCCATTGCGGGCGTTCTCGGCGTTGGCGATGATGCGGCCTGGCCGAAAGCGCTCCCTCAGAACGGGGAGCTGCTGGTCAAGTGCCATCCTTCCGGGTGCGCCATTGATGTCGCCGAGAAATGCGACGCGGATCGTGCCGGTTGAGCTCATGCATCGGGAAGGGTACGGCAAAGCGATCCTGAGGCGAAGCCGCGTTCGTTGCAGGTTCCGGACCGTCGAAGCGTAAAAATCGACCCAACAGCTTCGTTCCCCCTTGCAACCCGGCCTTCTGTGCTACACTCCAAGCACCACGCAGGCCGATTGCTCGAGGACGAACGGGCGGTCGAGTTGCATGAACAGGCCGGGCAGACCAAGCCCGGGCCAAGTTCAAGTGGCGCCTCCAAGCGGAGTCCGCTCAAGACCGGGGCTTTTCAAGTCGATTCCACACTGACTCGCGAGACGCTCGCGCGCGTGTAGAACATCGGCATTGAAGCAGCGCGAGCACGCGATTTCGCCTCGAGGATGTCGGGTTGACCGAACGTGGCCCGACGTGCTCCGAATGATCGACCGCACGTCGTTCACGGGGATTCATGTACTCAGGGTTACGGGCGTCTCTTTCGTGGCAGTTGCGGCGTCCGTGTACGCCGCGGAAACGCCAGTGAAGTCGACGCAGGTTTCGGGCATGTCTGCCAGAACGTCGCGTCGAGCATTCCCGAGTTTCCGCCTTCGATGTGGACCGCGTTGTCCCGAAGTCGAGGAGCAGCGTCCTCAGTTTCGCGGACGCGTACGGAGGACCCCGAGGCAACGGCGCTGCCCGCGTCACCGCACTGCGCCTTGGCGCTGGGCCGACCGAAACTCCCGAGTGACTGCCTCTCGACCGTCTCATCGCTCTCTCTGATCGCAACCGCATCAACCCGCGATCTCTTCAGGCCTCGTCCATGCTTACGCCAGTCATGTTCACCCAAGGAATGCAAGTCAAGCACCGCCAGCGTCCCGAGTGGGGCAGCGGTAGCGTGACGCGCGTCGAATCCCTGACCCGCGCGGGCACCCGCGACCAACGGCTTTGGATCAAGTTCGGCAATGCCGGCCTCAAGACGCTGCTCGCAAGCGGCGCAGACCTCGAGGTTGTCGAGGGCACCGGCGCCGCCGAACACACCTTTGCCGCCCGTGAGATCGCCTCCGAAGGCGGATGGCTCGGTCAGATCGCCCAACGGAAGCCCGAGCAGGCGATGTCCGAGCTTCCTCCCAGCGCGACGGACCCCTTTGTGCTGCCGGAACGACGACTCCGGAATCTGCTTTGCCTCTACCGCTTCGATGGAAACACCAAGCTCATCGACTGGGCCGTCGCCCAGAGTGGCCTCGAAGACCCCCTGTCCCGGTTCACGCGCATCGAGCTCGAGGCGTTCTACAAGAACTGGGCCATCGAACGCGACCAGGCGCTCAGCAGGCTCGTGATCGACTGCCGAAGGCGGCGCGAGCCGATCGACGCGATCCTCGCCGATGCCCCCCGTGCCGCGCTCAACGTGCTGCAACGGTTCGACAAGGTGCGTTGATCAACTGTTGCAACTCTGCGTCGGATCCCCCAGATCGACCTCCATCTAATCCGAACGCGCAGGCACGTCCGCAAAGAACGCGGCTCCCTGCGCGTTTCTCTTTCCACATCAGCCCTCTCGCGGTGCTGGCACGGCGGTTGCTTCTTCTCCTTTGATCCGCCCTCGGACGGTCCCAACATTCAAATACAGGGGAGAACACATGGACGAGACCAGCTTTCAAGAGAAGATGAACCACATCCTCGATCGCATTCGCGAGCTTCCCACGAGCAACGCGACTGCGGCGGCCGACAGCGCCGAGGTTCGCCGTGAGCGCGTGCAGAACTCGATGGGCGAGCTGCAGGAAGCGCTCGACTATCTCCGCCTGAGTGTGAAGTACCTGGTGTTCGATCTCGAGGCGACCCGCCGCGAGAACGCCTACCTCCGGCGCATCATCGAGCAGTCGAACCGCTCCCGTCCGCGGGAGGATGAGCGCCCCGGCCGCGCCAGCGACGACCAAACCGACAAGGAACACACCGAAGAGGAACGCCCAGACTTCGGCGCGAACGGCTGGGAGTGAACATCGCATGAGCACCATGGCGGCGGTCGGAGGATCGGATTCGACCGCCGCCATGTCGTGCTGGCCCACCCCTGCGTCCCAAGGCCGCGCCGCATGGCCGCGCCGCATGGCCTGAAGGTGTTGGATGCCCGTGGAACGTCCCGCGTGGAACGTCCCGTGGAACGTCCCGTGGAACGTCCCGCGTGGAACATCCCGCGTGGAACATCCCGTGGAACGTCTCGTGGAACATCCCGCGTGGAACATCCCGTGGAACGTCCCGTGGAACATCCCGTGGAACGTCCCGTGGAACATCCCGCGTGGAACATCCCGTCGAACATCCCGCGTGGAACATCCCGTGGAACG
>JBIKXP010000191.1:0-6121 GCA_044355685.1 Phycisphaerales bacterium | reverse complement strand
TGATCGCCTTGCCCGTCACATCGATGATGCTGATCGAGCCTTCGGGGTCGACCGCGTAGGTGCTCGAAGGCTCTCCTTCGTTTGCGGTGATCGCCTTCGTGCCGTCGGGCGTGAAGGTCACCATGTCAGGCAGCGCGCCGACCGTGACCGAGGCGAGGAAGTTCAGGTTGAGATCGAAGAAGACGACAAGACCGGGGTTGGTCTTGTCGATCGCGGACACCGCGCACGCGACCTTGCCGTTCTTGACAGCGACGCTCTGGACGCCGCCGCCGTAGGGCAGCAGCGAGAAACTGCCGGCGGCCACGGGCGCAGCGGGGTTCGACAGATCGAACACATCGATCGCGTTGGTGAAGCCGTTCACGACGAACGCGCGCTTCGAGCCCGGATCAAAGGCGACGATCTCGGCGCCCGCGACGTCGTAGCCCGCGCGCGGCGTGCTGGCGAGGTAGGTGAGCGAGATGTGCGGGTCACCTGCGAACGCGGTCGAGGCGAGCAGCAGGGTCGAAACAGCCACAGGGCGAAGCATCGTGAACCTCCAGGGTTAGACCGTGGAGGTTGGTGCGCCTCTGTGAAGGTCCTGTGACGGCCGCGTCAGCGTCAAGTCAAGTCGACGCGATCGCGGGCGTGGAGGTGTGGAATTTTCTCACGGAGGCACGGAGGCGCGGAGGCGCGGAGGTCAAGTGCAGGCGCACGCCGCCCGCGCGGCGAATCCAATCGGGAAGAGAAGGAGAGAAGAGGAGAGGTCTTGGAAAGTTCCAAGACCCCTCCTCTTCCCAACACTCGCACAGCGTGGTCGGCATGGAAGACTTGGCCTCCGTGCCTCCGTGCCTCCGTGAGAAACTCCCCAGCGTCGGCCGCGCTCACCAGCTGTAGGTGACGGTGTAGACGACCTCAGCCTTGCCTTCGGGATTGACGACCACATCGAACGCGATGTTGTCCGAGTCGATCTTCGTGAATGGCTGGTTGTTCGAGGTGATCTTCCAGTTCGTCCAGCGGTACTGGCGCTCGATCACGCGCACCTTCTGGCTGGCGGCCTTCTGGTTGCGGATCTCGATCTTGAAGGTCTCGCTCATGCGCTTGGCGCCATTGTCGATCGTGAAGTCGGTGCGCGTGCGCTCGCCGACCACGTCGAACGCCTCGCCGAGCTTCACCTTCACCGTCTCGTTGCGCGGCGTATGGCCGATGATGTCCTCGCCGATGAACTCGAGCGTGCCGTCGGCGTCATCCATCTTGTAGCAGCGGATCTTGCCCGCGGGCAGCGGCATGCCGAGCGCGTTGTCCTCCTTGTTCTCGAAGCTGACGAAGATCGACGGCTTCCCCTGCATGGTGTTGCCGAACATGTCGCGCTCGATCATGGGCTGCCCGAATCCGCCGAAGTTCGCCGTGAAGTTGAACACGAGCTCGCGCTTCAGCTTGAAGCTCTCGACCGACGGGAAGAGCGCGATCTGCTGCGTCGAATTCTGCTCGATATCGGTGCGGCGCGGCAGTGTGTAGAGATGGAAGTCGGCGAACGCCTTCTCGGTAAAGCCCGCCGCGTCGGCCATCGCCATCGGCTCGGCGCGCGCGGCCCTGCCCATGAACCTCTGCTGCGCCTCGACCTTCTGGACATCGCCCGCGACGAGCTTGAGCTCTGCGTTCGGATACGACGCGCCCGACAGGTTCATGAGCGTCACCCACGCCGAGATGCCGCCCGTCTTGTCCTCGGCGTCGATCACGATGTTGTAGTCGGCGCGCCAAGTCATGCCGCTCGTCTGGTAGGTCGTGCGCACGAGGTGGTCGCCGCCCTTCTCGCTCGACAGCTTCCACAGCAAGGTTGGCTTCGTGAGGAGTCCGCCGGGGAGCTCGCCGAGGCTGATCTGGGCGCTGTGCGCGGGCAGGATGCGCACGCCGTCCTTCGTCTTGAGCACGAGCTGGCCCTGGTTCGCGCTCAGGAGTTCACCGGTGACGTTCGACGCGCCGTCGCCCATCGGCACGGCCAGGGTGATCTCGCGACCGATGTAGCGCTCCATCAGCTTCGTCGGGCTCACGAGATCGAACTGGAAGTTCTGCTCGAGCACGTTGGTCGAGGGGTCGTCGAGATCGGTGAACGAGACCGTGGTCGGGTCGATCCACGCGGCGACGTCGGTGAACGCAAGCGTGCCGACGCCCTTCGGCACGCCGACCTTGCGGACGACCTTCACCACGCCGTAGCCCGGCACGCCCCACACGTTGTCCATGCCGCTCATGCGCTGCTGCTGGATGAACTGCTGCGGATTGAAGCCGGCGGGGTCCGCCGACGAGTAGACCGTCAGCGACACGCCCTCGGCGGGCTTCGGACGATCCGAGACGGGCGCGAGGGCGAGATTCGAGGCTGCGAGGCAGGAAGCGGCGACGGTCGAGATGAACAAGGACATAGGTGTCTCCGAAGGCGTCCGAGAGGCGATCAAGTGTGCGCGAACGGCACGCGCGGCACCGTACATGACGACGCCCTCAGACGCGTCTCGCAACGCTGGCATTCACCCGTAGATTCCGCTTGTTGGCGCAAGTTTCCCGGGCCTGCCCGCAGAAGCGCGCGTCAGTTCGTGCCCGCGAGGCGCCGCACCACCATCATGAAGCTCTTCTTCATGGCGGAGTGCATGGCGAAGCAGATGGCGCCGTAGGCCACGCAGGACGCGATTGTGCCGACGATCAGGCTCGTGCGCGCGGCGGCGACATCGCTCAGGCTCTGGGCGATGCTCGCGCCCGGATCCACCGTGGCGAAGAGCATGTTGAGCGGACTGACCGCGGCGAACGCGGCTCCTACGTACGGCACGCCGTTGCCAAGCGCGGCTGCGCAGCCGCCGAGCACAAGGCCCAGCACGCCCAGCACGCCGATCGCCGCCATGACCGACCCGATGGTTCCCTTCGTCCGCAGCGACCACTGCAGGCCGATCATCACGGCGAAGCTGGTCGCCGCAATGAGATTGACGAGCACGAGGATGGATCCCTCGGGGAGGAACACGGGAATCGTCACGGTCGCGAAGCCGAGTTGCTCGGTGACCGACACGCCCTGCGCCACGCCGAAGCCGTTCGCGAGGACATAGATCGACACCGAGCCAAGCGTCACGAAGGGGACGAGGATCATGGGAATGAGGAACTGCACGATTCCTCGCAGTTTCCCCGCGAGATAAGGCCCCGGTTGGATGGGCGTCGTCAACAGGATGTCGAGCGTGCCGTCCTCGCGCTCGCGGCTGACCGCCGTCGCGCTCAGGCTGACAGCCGTGAGAAGCACGACCGCGATCTCGGCGCCGACGACGCCGAGGAGCGCCAGGCGCAGTTCGTTCGCACCGATCGTGCCCTGCTTGTGAAGCCCGCAGAGGACGAGGCCGACGCAGGCGCCCAGCGCGAGGAACGCCCAGCGACCGAACATGCCGCCGATCGATTGCGAGCGGAGCATGTTCTCACGCCACGCAATCGGATTCGCGCCCACCCGGCGCGATGCGCGCGTGCCGCTCGCGCCGACGCCAACGCCCATCAGCGAGCGCCAGAGCGAGACGCGCGGGCCGCGGGTTCCGATCACGCGCAGGCGCAGCGTCGACCAGAGGACCATGCCGAAGCTCAGCGCGAGGCAGATGACGCAGAAGCTCGTGGCAGGCGTCGTGTACAGGAACCAGAGCGGCGCGAACGGAACGGCGGAATCCGCGTACGGCACATACGACGTCGACTTCAGCGCGCTCTCGAGCGCGAGGAACGGATTGAACGCCGTGAAGAAGGTCGTGTTCGTCGCGCCGGTGCCGACGCCGATCGCGACCTGCGTCCGGAGGTAGGCGTCGGCCGCGTAGGTCACGAACAGGTACATCACGACGGCTGCGTAGAAGATGAAGACGGCGCGCTTGCCGGCGCTGCGGGTGACGGAGAGGGTGACGGCGGTCGTCGCGACGATCAGCGCGCTCGAGGCCGCGATGGCGTAGCTCGTGAAGATCGCCTCGCCCGGGACGCCACCGAAGAACTGGGTGAGCACGAAGAGCGGCAGCGTCGAGAAGAGGAGCGCCAGAATGAAGAACAGCCGGCCGAACAGGTTCCCGAGAACGATCTGGACGTTCGACAGCGGGGTCGTCAGCAGGATGTCCCAGGTCCGAGGGCTCGCCTCCTGGACAATGGCGCCTGCCATGAAGATCGGGGTCAGGATGCAGATGAGCGCCACCTGCCCAAAGGAGACGACCGAGAACGCGCCGGCCCCGCGGGTGGCCAGCTGCTTCATGGTGCTGTCGCCCCCGAGGAGCCCCAGCAGCAGGATGGCGATCATGATGGCCAGATAGCCCGACCGCAGCAGCAGATGCCGCGACCGCTTCGACCCGCCTGAGACGATTCGGACGGCGATCGGATTGGTCGCCACGAGGTTGGACAGCCAGTTCAGGACCGGGGGCATCGGGGAAACCGAATCGTACCTTGACAGAACCGTCGGGACACCGATACTTCACATGTCCGCGGACGCGGACCGGGCGGTTCCCCGCCGGGCTCCTTCAGGCTTCTGAAGGTTGCCTTGGGGACTTCGGCCGCCCGACTTCATCCCGGCTCGTCGAACAGGCCTTCCAATCGCTCTGTTCGCGACCGTTTGCAGGTGCGATCGTCGGCGCCCGTTGGGCCGGCAAGCGCACCCTCGGGAAGCTTCCTCCGTGGCATGGCCGCGACCAGGGGGCGGATCGAGATAGATCGATTCAGATCAAGGCCGCGACCTTCTTTCCGTCGCGGCGCCACAAGGAGTGCTCTTGGTGCGTGTGACTTGCTCGCAGCGCGATCCGTTTGGCTGTCCAACCTGTGCGCCGTCGTTGTTGGCGCGCATGGCTGGCGCAGCGCATGCACCTTCCGTGCATGCACTTACGGTATCGCGCCCGTTGGGTCATCGGCCCTGAGAACCTCGCCGGCGCGCGGGTCGAACCGCGGGCATGGCATCCGGCAACTCGCCCGAACGGGCATGGATCTGAATCGACGGGCAACAGTCGTGCGGAAGGTCGGTGCAGGAGGCACCCGGCGGGCAGTCTCATTCTCAGGAGGCTTGTGTGCCCATCCTTCTTCAGAACTCAACCGGTGACTTCGGAACCACCGCGCTCCTCATCTCCGTGGGCATCGCGCTCGTCGTAGGCGCGGTGGTCGGCATCTTCATCTTCTCGATGGCCTCGGGCCGTGGCCTGAAGGCCGCACGCGCCGAAGCCGACCGCATGATCGCCGAAGCGAAGGCGCAGGCCGATCTCACGGCCGACGCCATCCGCAGCGAGGCGGAGAAGAAGGCGCGCGAGATCGAACTGGCCGCTGAGAAGCAGTCGTCCGAGAAGCGCGCCGCGATCGACCGAGAGTCGAAGGCGACGCAGGCGAAGCTCGACGAGAGCCTGGCCCGGGCTGCCAAGCGCGAGGAGACGCTCGACCGCAAGCTTGAGTCGATCAACCAGCGCGAGGAGAAGATCGACAGCCGCGAGGCCGACCTCAAGCGGCAGGAGGATGAACTCCGCCGAGCCAACGACGAGAACGAGCGCACCCGCACCGAGTTGCGGGGAGCCTTGTCGAAGGTTTCGGGCCTCTCGCGTGAGGAAGCGCGCGATCTCTACCTCGCGGAAGTCCGGATCGAGGCCGAGCACGACGGCTCGGCGCTCCGGCAGAAGCTCCTCGACGAGGCCGAGCGCGACGCGAAGGGCAAGGCGCGCGAGATCACGCTCATGTCGATCCAGCGCTACGCGGCCGAGAACGTCGGCGAGTCGACGGTGCGCTCGATCAAGATCACGAGCGAGGACATGAAGGGCCGCATCATCGGCCGCGAGGGCCGCAACATCCGCGCCATCGAGAAGGCGACCGGCGCCGACATCCTCGTCGACGACACCCCGGGCGTCATCAGCGTGTCGTGCTTCGACCGCGTGCGCCAGGCGATCGCCGCCGAGGCGTTGCAGCGGCTCGTCGCCGACGGCCGCATCCACCCGTCGCGCATCGAGGAGCTCGTCGAGCAGGCGAAGCGCGACATTGAGGAGAAGGTCGTCAAGGCCGGCAACGAGGCGGTCGTCGAGGCCGATGTCCGCGGGCTTCACCCGAAGGTCATCGAGGCCCTCGGCAAGATGCACTTCCGAACAAGCTACGGCCAGAACGTGCTGCGCCACTCGATCGAGGTCGCGTTCCT
>JBIKXP010000190.1:0-6124 GCA_044355685.1 Phycisphaerales bacterium | reverse complement strand
CGCGTCCTCGCATCGCTCGCAGTCTTCGGGTTCTCGTCCTTCCTCCGTGCCTCCGTGCCTCCGTGAGAAAACCGGAGCCCGATCGGCGCCTCCATCGCAGTTCACCCACACGATTTCCTGAAGCGCCGCAAAAATGACAGACCACCGGGAGCTTTCCGCGGCTTCCGGTGGTCATGCCTACGCGCGGCGACGCCGCGGTCCCTTCTCACCGAGAACTTCGGAACTGCCCTCGGGACGCGCCGGGGCAAACCAAAAAGCGAAACGGGGCCCCACTGCGCCGCTGCCCTCGCGCGAATCCAGAGGCATGGAAGCCTGAACATGGACTCACTCGGCACTCCGCGCAACGATGCCCGTTTCACGCGGTCTCTCGACCGCTGCGGGACGAACCGATGGGAACTCCTCCACGAGACCCAGCGATCCGCTCTCTCTCCCGCGAATCTCCGCCCCGTCTCGCCTCCGAAGAGGCACAGGACTTCAGAAAGGTGACACCGCTTCGGTGCCTGTCAAGCGAGTCGCGAGAGAATTCAACGCGTTCGTGCAAGCGACCCGGCGAGGCCGAGGTTCGGAGTCTGCGACCGGCAAACGCGACTGCCGCCTTCAGCGCGGCTCCGCGCGGCTCCGCGCGTCTGGCGTCATCCGGCGACGCCCACCGCCTCGGCGTCGCGGTCCGAGAGCATGCCGCCGTCGGAGCGCCTGCGGACGGTTCCGTCGCGCTTCCAACTGCGGTCGCAGCGGGGCTCGGACCGGAGATCGATCACCTCGATCGCGGCCTGGTCCTTGGCCATCACCACGCGCGACACGCCGAAGAGATCGGGAAGATCCGCAGCGAACTCAGCGAGGTGGTGATGCGCGACCGGCAGCGCGATGCCGGCGTCGAGCGGATTCTCGATGCCGCGCTCCTTCGCCTTCTCGAGCGCCGAGTGCGCGAGTTCGCGCAGCGCCAGCACTTCGCTCCAACGAGCGTCGCACACGTGCACAAGCGTGCGGTAGTGCTCGAGATGGACGCAGGCGTTGTCGTCGCGGGTCAGCGCGCGGAACGCCTCGTCGGCGGTGTGCGGAAGAAGCGGCGCGAGCATGCGGCAGATCGTGTCCGCAGCGCGGTACATCGCGGCCTGCGCGGCCCGGCGCCGGGAACTCCGCGGGGAATCGCAATAGAGCCGGTCCTTGGTGGCGGCGCAGTAGACCGCCGAGAGCGTCTCGTTGCAGAGCGTGTAGATCGCCTGCTGGGCGTCGCGGAAGTTGCACGCGGCGATCGCGCGGCGAACGGCTTCCTGCGTCGACGCGACCTGCGCCAGCATCCAAGCCTCGAGGCTCGTGGGCGCGATGCCCGAGAGGATCGAGTTGGTCTCCGATGCGTCGAAGCCTTCCAGATTCGACAAGAGGTACCGGATGGTGTTGCGCACCTTGCGGTAGCTCTCGCCCGCGACCTTGAAGAACTCGACGTCGGCCCGGATGTCGTTCTCGTAGTCGATGCCGGCGACCCACCAGCGGCAGACGTCGGCCCCGAACTCCTTGAGCAGCGCCTCGACGTCGATCGTATTGCCGATCGACTTCGACATCTTGCGGCCTTCCTTGTCGACGATGAAGCCGTGCGTCACGAGGCGCTTGAACGGCGCATGGCCGGTCGCGCCGATCGCGGGCAACAGCGACAGCTGGAACCAGCCGCGGTGCTGGTCGCTGCCTTCGAGATAGAGCTCGCTCGGGTAGCCGACGTTCCGCGCGCGAAGCACGGCGTTCCACGAGCTTCCCGCCTCGAACCACACGTCGAAGATGTCGTACAGCTTCACGAGCGAGGCGACGTCGAAGCCCTTCGGCGCGCTCGGATCCTTCGATGCGTCGTAGTGCGACAGGAGTTCGGCCGGCGTCTCCTGGAACCAGGCGTCGCTTCCCTTCTCGGCGAAGCGCTTCGCGATCGCGCGCACGCTCGCCGAGGTGAGGAACGTCGACCCGTCCTTCATCTTGAACGCGGGGATCGGCAGGCCCCACGAACGCTGGCGCGAGATGCACCAGTCCGGCCGCGATTCCAGCATGCCGCGCAGGCGGTTGCGGCCCCACTCGGGCGTGAAGCCGACCTCGTTCGCGATCGCGTCGAGCGCGCGCGCGCGCAGCGTCTTGCCGTCGCGCTTCATGGGCACGTCGACGCCGACGAACCACTGCTCGGTGGCGCGGAAGACGACCGGTGTCTTCGAGCGCCAGTCGTGCGGATACGAGTGCACGAACGTGTGGTCATGCAGCAGATGGCCGCTCGCGCGCAGGCGCTCGGTGATCTCCTTGTTCGCATCCCAGATCGACTTGCCGCGCAACCACTCGGGCACGGTGTCGTCGTAGGTGCCGTCCTCACGCACCGGGCAGTACGCAGGCAGGCCTTCCTTGAGGCCGGTGCGGTAGTCCTCGGCGCCGTGGCCTGGCGCGGTGTGCACGAGGCCCGTGCCATCCTCGAGCGTGACATAGTCGGCCGAAACCACGCGGCCGATTCGGTCGCAGAACGGATGGCGGTACTCGAGGCCGACCAGCTTCGCGCCATCGGTCTCTGCGCGGACCACCACGCGTTCCGCGCCCGCCTTCTTCGCGACAGTCGCGACGAGGTCGCTCGCCATCACGCAGGTGTTCCCGTCGATCTCGACGAGCGCGTAGCGATAGCGCTCATGCACCGCGATCGCAAGGTTCGCAGGCAGCGTCCACGGCGTCGTCGTCCAGATCGTGAAGCTCGGCGTCACGTCGAGGATGCGCGATTCATCGACTTCCTCCGCGTCCACCGGCGCTTCGGAGAGCAGTCCGAACGCAGCGGCGACCTTCGCGCGGTCCGCGGCCTCGAAGTCGACGTAGACGGAAAGGTCGGTGCGGTCCTCGTACTCAAGCTCCGCCTCTGCGAGCGCGGTCTTGTTCGCGATCGACCAATGCACCGGCTTGAGCGCGCGAACGACGACGCCCTGGTCGATGAGATCCGCGAAGACCTCGAGCACCTTGCCCTCGTAGCCGGGCATGAGCGTGTAGTACGGGTCGGCGTAGTCGGCGAGCGTGAGCAGGCGCTTCATCTGCTCGGCCTGGAGGCCGATGAATCTCGTCGCTGCGGTCGCGCACTCGCGGCGGATCGCCATGTGGCGCTGCTCGGGCGTGAGCGTCTCGAGCTTCGCGGTCTTCCCCTTCTCGTGGAGCTCGGTCATCACCTTGTGCTCGATCGGCAGGCCGTGGGTGTCCCAGCCCGGCACAAAGCGCACGCGGCGGCCCTCCATCAGCGCGCCGCGGACGACGAAGTCCTTCAGCACCTTGTTGAGCATGTGCCCCATGTGGATCGGCCCATTGGCATACGGGGGGCCGTCATGGAACACGAAGGGCTCCGCCTGCTCGCGCACCACCTGGATCCGGTTGAAGACGTGCGCGTCCTCCCAGCGCTTGAGCGACTGAGGCTCCGCCTGAATCAGGTTCGCCTTCATGGCGAAACCGGTCTTGGGGAGGTTGAGCGAGTCCTTGTAGGGATTCTTGTCGCCCTGCTTGGTGCTCGCCTGCTGGGAGGCTGGTTGCTGCGCGTCGGACATGGTTGGCTCGATGACCCGGTCGCTCCATGCGGCGGGAACTTCGAGTCTACCCGCATTCCTGAGCCATCGGGGCTGCGGCAGCGAGGTTTGAGCGGTCGCGGCTGCGGCCGCGAGGTTTGAGCGGTCGCGGCTGCGGCCGCTCCCTCTGGCGCGAGGAACGCGACGCAGCTCACATCACGGATGTTCGCCGGGTTTCACCACCTCGTCGAGGTACTTCTGGAAGTCCCCCATCTTGTACGAGATGAAGCAGAGCGCGTGATGCAGCGCGAAGTACTCGGGATCCGTCATGTCCTTGTCGATGTCCGACCGCAGGCGGTTGAGTTCGGCGATGACGACTTCGGCCTTGACCTTCATGGCGCCTCCTCAGTGCTTGTGATTGGGATCGGAGTGATCATGCGAGTGATCATGCGAGTGGTCGTGCGAATGATCATGCGAATGATCATGCGAATGATCCTCGCCGCAGGTGGCATGGTCGTGCGACTGCGCCACGCTCGACTCGAAGCGCGCGATCGCGCCGGCGAGCGCGAGCCCGACGAGGAGCGACGCCGAAAGTCCGACACGATCGTGGCGATGGAACTGCAGTTCCGGCAACAGGTCGCTCGATGCGATGCACAGGAACGTGCCGGCGCTGAACGCAAGCGCGTACGGAAGCACCTGCGCGCCAATCTCATCGACGCCGAACCAGACGATCGCGGCGCCGATCGGCACCACCAGCGCGAAGAGCAGGTTCACCACATGCGCGAACCCGGCCGGCCGGCCGGACGCGCGCACGAGCGTCGCGACGGTCAGGCCGTCGAATGGCTTGTGCAGCAGAATGACGAAGAACGTCGACAGTCCGGCGATCATGACGCCATGGTCATGCGCCGCACCCGCGAGGACGGCCGCTCCGAGTGCCACGCCCTCAAGCACGCTGTGCAGCGTGAGCCCGATCGCGGCGCCGACCCAGCCGAGCGCGCCCCGCGGCTTCTTTCCTCTCCCATGGCCTCCATGACTGCCGCCGCCGCCCCGATGCGCGCCGCCGCCCGCGAGGTGTCCGTGCGTGCTGCAGCCGTCGTCGCAGCAGTCGTGATGCCCGGCCTCTTCCGGTGTCTCGTGCTGGTGAAAGTGGAAGAACCGCTCGAGCAGGAACATGACGACAAAGCCGAGGACGAGCGCAAGCATCACGCCGTCGAGTGCGCCGTGAAGCAGTCCATGCGACAACACGCCGCCTGCGGGCGCGGAGCGCTCGAGCGCGATGATCACGGCGTGGGTCAGCAGGTGGAAGAGGCCGACTCCGAGCATCGTGCCTCCGACGAAGCTCAGCGCGAACTGCAACTTGCGGTGGCCGAACTTGAAGTTTGCGGCAATCGCTCCGCCCGCGAGCGACGCGAGTCCCGCCGCCACCGAGTAGAGCAGGATCAGCATCGGCGGCGAGAAGAATCCCGAGGAGGCCGTTTCGTGGGCGAGAATCGGGTGGATTGGCATGGGGGCGACAAGGATAGCGGTTGGGTCACGGGTAGGCCGTTGCCGCGCTCGCCGTACCGCGTTCGCCCCAAGGCCCCGCGAAGGCCCGCGTAGGCCCTGCGAAGGCCGAGGGCCCAAATGGCGCCCGGCGCACCTGGCGTCACCCTTCCCCCGACCCCCGCCGACTGCGCCCGCCGTCGCGGGCAAGAAACCGACGTCGCGCGTTCACAGGCGAAAAACGACAAGGCCCGCTTTCGCGGGCCAGGTGTCAAGTGGAGTGGATGAGGATCGAACTCACAACCTCCTCGATGCGACCGAGGCGCTCTCCCAATTGAGCTACCACCCCAGGGAGGACGGAGATCATAGCACGGCTCGGCGGGGACGCAAAGTCGCCGGTCTCCTTTCATTTTTGGCCGCAAACCCCTTCTCGCCACCCCCGTCCCTCCCTTCTACTGCTGACCCCGTGGCAGAGGTTCCCGCCATCTTCGAAACCGCCGATCCCCGCGATGTGAGTTGGGCCGACCCCGCGAGGAACCTCCACTTCGCGACGCCGGCCATGCGGCAGTACGCCAAGTTCAAGCAGGCGCATCCCGACTGCATTCTCTTCTTCCGACTCGGCGACTTCTACGAGATGTTCGGGCGCGATGCGGTGCTCGTGCACCGGCTGCTCGCGATCACGCTCACCGAGCGAACCAAGGGACTGCCGATGGCGGGCGTTCCCTTCCACGCCGCCGAGGGATACATCCGGCGGCTCGTGTCGATGGGGCATCGCGTTGCGGTCTGCGAGCAGATGCAGGACCCGAAGGATGCGAAAGGCGTCATCGATCGCGCGGTGACGCGCGTCCTCACGCCGGGCACGCTCGTCGACGAGACGCTCCTCGAGAGCGGCAGCGCGAATCGCGTTGCCGCCATCGCGATCGACGGCGCAGAGGCCACCATCGCAGCGATCGAGATCTCGACCGGCGCGTTCACCGTGCACGCGTGCCCGGTCGGGCTCCTCGGCGACGAGATCGCGCGACTCTCACCAAGCGAGATCGTGCATCCCGAGGAGCGCGACGGCTCGACGCATCCCGAGTTCACGCGTCTCGCGGCGCGGGGCCTCGCCATGACCGCGCGACAGGGCTGGTACTTCCGCGCGCAAGATG
>JBIKXP010000189.1:0-6152 GCA_044355685.1 Phycisphaerales bacterium | reverse complement strand
CAGGCCATCTTCCCCCAGGACGACGTTCCGGCCGAGTGGCGGAAGTACATCCAGATCAACGCCGACCACTTCAAGAAGTGATGGTTGGCGGAGTTGCGGACCGGTCAGGCGTCTGGCGTCGATCGCCGGAGGCGGGCCGAGGGTCCGCCCCGCCGCCCGTGACGCCAGCGGACAGTCCGCATGACGGGGTGTAGCCTGCATGCGATTCCGTCGAGCCTTCTCCGAGGATGCCCGAGTGTCCTCGATGAACCTCGACCGCGCCGGGAATGCACCGTCGGACTCGACTGGGACTCGGGATGGGCTCGATCGAGACCCGAAGGGAGTTGGCAATCTCTATGGCTTCAGCGACCGCTCAGGATGCAACCCGTCTCCATGTCCGCATCCTCGAGTGCGGGATGCCGCTCTTGGTCGAGGAGATCGCCGGGGTTCGCTCGGCCGCCGTCTCGTGGCTTCTTCCCGCGGGCAACGCGAGCGACCCCTCTGGTGACGACGGCGACGGCGACGGCTGGTCGTGCCTTCTTGCCGAACTGGTCCAGCGTGGCGCAGGGGACCGCGACAGCAGGGCTTTCAGCGACGCCCTCGACCGGACCGGCACCCAGCGCAGCGTGACTGCGGCCAGCGTCCACACGGTGATCGGCGCCACCACCATCGGAAGCAGGCTGCACGAGGCGCTTGAACTCCTCTCCGACCTCGTCGTTCGGCCCCGCCTTCCCGAGGAGGCGCTTGAGCCGGTTCGACGGCTTGCGCTCCAGTCGCTGGAGAGCCTCCAGGACGACCCCCAGCACCGGGTCGGCCTCCATCTGCGCGAACGGCACCTCCCGCCGCCATTCAATCGTTCGGGCTACGGCACCGAGGCGGCCTTCGAGCGCGCCGAAATCGGAACCCTTCGCCAAGAGTGGATGTCCCGTGCGCGTCCGGTCGGTTCGATTCTGGCTGTCGCCGGCGCCGTACAGGCCGATCAGGTCGCGCTCGAACTCGACCGTCTCCTCCGCGACTGGCACGGGAAGGCGGACGAGCCGACCGTGACGGGACAACGGATCGGCGGCGAGGCCCATGAGCCCGACGAGTCGAATCAGACGCACATGGCGCTCGGGTTCGACGCGCCGAACGAGCGCGAGCCGGCGTCGCTTCTCTGCCGGCTTGCCACCAGCATCTTTGGCGGCGAGACCTCAAGCCGTCTCTTTACCGAAGTGCGCGAGCGCCGGGGCCTTTGCTACTCGGTGCAGGCGAGCTACTCCGGCGGGCGCGATCGAGGCATGATCGGGATCTACGCCGGCAGTACGCCCGAGCGCGCGCAGGAGACGCTCGACACGATCTTGCGCGAGGTCACCCGCTTCGAGCAAGGCGTCACCGTCGATGAGTTCCGGCGGGCGAAGATCGGCATGAAGAGCCGCCTGGTCATGCACGGCGAGAGCACGAGCGCGCGGGCGTCGGCGCTCGCAAGCGACTGGTATCGCCTCGGTCGCTGCCGATCGCTTGCGGAACTCGCGGCCGAGATCGATGCCGTCAGGCATGACACGCTCAACCAATGGATCGCGGGGTCGATGGGCGCCGCCTGGCGGAACACCATGACCATCTGCACCGTCGGCCAGCAGCCGCTCGCCCTGCCCGGCAGGGTCGCGACCTGACCGCCCCGCGCGCGGCGGCGTGAACGAGTGGCTGCGGCGAAGGCGTTCGACAGTGAAACAAGGCGCCAATCAAGGCGCGAATCGAGGCGCCAGACGGCGCGAGGCGTCCTCACCAGCGGCAAGTCATGGTTTCGTCAGAGCGTCTCGTCAGAGCGGCTCATCAGAGCGGCTCGACGACGCTGTAGCGGTCGAGGTTCAGCGTGATCAGCTCGCCGTCGTCCTTCTTGACCTCGAGCCGGTCGAGCCAAAGCCTGTCTGCCTTCGCGTGGGCGAACCACGATCCGGTCTTCGCCTGCCTATAGCGGCAGATGGTTCCCTCGACCGTCGTCGTCCAGACGGCGTGGGTCTGCGGCATCTGCTGCGTCACGCGAACGCGGGTTCCGGGGGCGAGTGCGACGGCCTCAAGCATGGCGCGCGAAGTATACAGCGTCCGGGTGTCTTGACGGCGTCTGCGCCGGGAAGCCCAACTCGACACCCGTCGGCGACCGTACGCTGTCGGCATGTGTGGCATCGATCCCGCCCGCAGGCACTCGCAACGCGCGCAGCTTCGGCTGCCGTTCGCGCCGTCGTCGCCCGCGACGGTGCTCGGCTTCCTCCTGGTTTGCGCCGTGATGGCGGGTTGCCGTCAGGCCCAGATCGACGCGGCCACAGTGCAGCCCGCGCGGCCGGCCGACACCGTGGCGCAGTCGCCCGCGCCGCAGCCAATCGCCAACCCCGCTCCGAGCACCGCCGTCGCGATCAGCGTCTCCCGGCTCTCGCGCATCGTGCGCCAGCCCGGCGTCGGTCCCGTCATCGATCTCCGTCTCGATGCGGTCGACGCGTCGGGGCGCCCCGCGTCGGTGGGCGGTGAGATCCGCGTGGTGCTCGAGGCCCCGGGCGCCGTGCCGGAGGCGCACGCGTTTCAATTCATGCTGCGTTCGGTCGAGGAAGCCGAGAAGCATCTCGACGCGACGCTGCAGCAGTACGTGCTGCGCATCGACCCGAGCTGGGCGACCGCGCCCGCGGCTGGATCGACTCTCACGGTCCGGGTGACGCTGACCGGCGCATCGGGCGTGACGACCACGACGGTCGGGTCGCTGCGCTGGTGAACCGACGGGCGCACCGTTCGCCGGCAGTTCCGCGACGCGCGGGAAGCAACCTGACTGCGACGACAGGGTGCACTCGGGGGCCTTCTCGGGGGGCTACTCGGTGGGCTTCTCGGGGGGCTTGGCCTTCAGGTTCCTCTCCGCCTCAAGCTTCTTCTCGTACTTCTCCTTCATCTGGCTCTGATGCGAGGTGAGGTCGATCGAGCGGCCATCGATCCACGCCGCTGCCACATCGCTCGTGATCTCGAGGGGATGACCGCGGGTCAGGATGATCGTCGCACTCTTCAAGGGCGCGATGGTGCCGTACTTCGAGTCGATGCCGGCGATGCGGCAGGGCTCCGCCGTCACAGCACGCAGCGCCGCTTCGGGGTCGAGGCCAAACGCGGCCGCGGTCGCGGCATGGTGGGGCAGATTGCGCTCATGCGCCGGCTCGCTGCCGGTGGTGATCGAGAAGGTGATTCCCGCCTCGGCCAGTTTCTTCGGCAGCGTGAACGCCTCGTCCGTCGAGGCGTGGCGCGTCCCGGGAAGGCGGTGGACGCCGCGCACGATGACCGGCACGCCCTCGGCCTTCAGGAACGGGATCGCCTGCTCGACGCCCTCGCCGCCCACGATGACAGGCCGGAGCCGCCGCGACTTCGCCCACGCCACCGCGCTCTCGATCTGCGAGGCGCTGCCGACTTCGAAGTAGACGGGATCCTTGCCCGAGAGCACGTCGCGCATGGCTTCCGCGCGGAGATCGTGGTCGACGGTCGGGTCGGCCGCGCGCGCATCGTTGATCGCCTTCATCTCATCGAAGAAGCGGCCGATGCGCTCGACGTCTTCCCGTCCGCGTCGCCGCTGCTCTTCCGGCGAACGCCGCGACACGAGCACGCGCACCGGGTCGATGACCGGCCAGGTGACGATGATGCCGACGGCGGGGTCGACAGTCATCTCGGCCGGCGTCCAGCCATCGAAACGGATCGCCGACGCGCTTCCACCGATGAGGCCGCCGTCGGGCGTGACGATCGCAAGCAGGACGCCTGCGGCACGCGCCACCGTGAAGAGATCGCTGTCCGGGTTGATCGCGATCGCAGGTACCGCTTCCGGGCGGAACTCACCGAACTCACGCCGGTCGTCGGTCGACTCGACCGAAAGGGTCTCGACGAGACCGATGGTGCTTGGGAAGGCGCAGAAACCTGGCGAGACGTGCATTCCTTGGGCGTCGACGATCTCGCAGTTCGGCGGCAGCGCCGGCATGCCGGCGCCGACTGAGACGATGCGCCCGCCGTCGAACAGCACGTGGCCGTTCTCGATGACGGGCGTCTCGACGGTGGCGGTGTGGACCACCGCGTTCACGATTGCGACGGGGCGGGATTGCGGCGCCGCCGGAACCACGTCGCTTTGCGCGGCGACGCGCGATGCCGCGACCGCGGAGGCAGCGAGGGCGATGGCGCAGACGAGCGCGCGGATGTCGTGGATCGGATTC
This sequence comes from Phycisphaerales bacterium, assembly GCA_044355685.1. Taxonomy (GTDB): domain Bacteria; phylum Planctomycetota; class Phycisphaerae; order Phycisphaerales; family SM1A02; genus QWPT01. The sequence goes on along the minus strand of JBIKXP010000189.1, from coordinate 1,974 downwards.
ACTGGGTCACCTCCGTCGCGGGCATGGCTTGTCCGAGGCCCTGCTGCAGTTCGCCGCAGCCGCAGTCGCCTTGCTTCGATGGAATCGGGTCGAGGCCGCGGGCGATGCGCAGCCAGATCTGGTTCTCGCGGTCCTCGAGCATCCGCTCCATCAGCGTCGGCGGACGGCCGCGCCGTCCCCGGCCGCCTTCGCCGCCACGACCGCCGCCGTCGTCGCGGGCCGCGGGTGAAGCCGTCGCCTTTGCGATCAGCTCCGCGCGCATCCGCACGACTTCCGCGTTCGCCTTCTCGTCGTCGGCGCGCGAGTAGCGCCGCACGCCGTCGACGTAGGTCTCCTCGCAGCGCGTGAAGGCGCTGAGCGGTTCGCCGTTCCAGATCGCGAAGTCGGCGTCCTTTCCGACCTCGAGCGAGCCGACGCGCGCGTCGATGCGCAGCTGCTTCGCGGGGTTGAGCGTCACCAGCTTGAGCGCCTCCTCAGGCGAGAGGTTTCCGTAGCGCACGGCCTTGGCGGCCTCCATGTTCATGCGGCGCGCGAGTTCATCGGAATCGCTGTTGAAGCTGACGAGGACGCCCGCCTTGTGGAGCATGGCGCCGTTCCATGGAATCGCGTCCATCACCTCGATCTTGAAGGCCCACCAGTCGCTGAAGCTCGAGGCGCCCGCGCCGTGGCGGGCGATTTCGGGCGCCACCTTGAAGCCCTCGAGGACATGTTGCAGCGTGGCCACGCGGAAGCCGAAGCGATCGGCGGTCTCGAGGAGCATCAGGATCTCGTCCTGGCGGTAGCTGTGGCAGTGGACGAGCCGCGTGCCCTCGAGGATCTCGGCAAGCGCCTCAAGCTCGAGGTCGACGCGGGGCGGAACGGCGGCCGGGTCGCCCGCGCGCGCAGCGAAGTCCTTCTGGCGCGCGCGGTATGCCTGTGCGGCACGGAACGAATCCTCGATGAACGTCGCGACGCCCATGCGCGAGTTCGGATAGCGCGACTTCGAGCGCACCACGTTCTCGCCGAGCGCAAACTTGATGCCCGACGGCGCCTCCTTGAAGCGGAAGCCGTCGACATCCTCGCCCCAGCGCAGCTTCACGACGGAATTGCGGCCGCCGATCGGATTCGCGGAGCCATGCAGTTGGTTCACGGTGGTGAGGCCGCCGGCGAGCTGCCGGTACCAGTTGATGTCGGTCGGGTCGATGACATCGCCGATCCAGACTTCGGCGGTGCAGGACTGCGAGCTCTCGTTGACGCCGCCAGAGATCCCCGTATGGCTGTGGCAGTCGATCAGGCCGGGCGTGACATGCATGCCTTTGCCTTCGATGACCGTGCAGTCGGATGGCACCGCGAGGTTGCGGCCGATCGCCGTGATCTTTCCGTTCTCGACGAGCATGTCCGCGTCGCGCAGCGTGCCCTCGGGGCCGAGGGTCCAGATCGTCGCGCCCTTCACCAGCACCTTGCCGGCGGCGGGCCGCGAGACGAGCCCGTGCTCGCCGAACGGGAATGGCAGGGAATCCTTCCAGAGCGTGGCGCGGTCGGCCTCTTCCTTGGCGTTCGTCTTGCCCGCGCCGTCTTCCTTCACGCCGTCTTCCTTCGCGCCGTCATTCTTCGCCTCGTCCTTCGCCTCATTCTTCGCCTCGTCCTTCGCCTCGTCCTTCGCCTCGTCCTTCGCCATGCGCGTCAGGCTGAAGGTGACGCGCGTGCCCGTCGCGTCGTCGACGGTCATCGTGGCCGTATCGCCTGCACCTGCGAACGACAGGCGGATCTCGCCGTCGAAACCGAAGGGCGCGCCATCGAGCATGCCGCTTCCGCGGCCATCGGTCGACACAGTCGCGCGCTTCGCGGTCGCAGTCGCCGGCTTCGGTTCGGGCTTCTCATCCTTCGCGCTCTCCACATCGGGCGCGTCGTCGGGCTTCGCCTCGGGCGTCCACGTCGCCTTGATCGAGCCGTCCTTCGGATCGATCGCGAGCTTCAGGTCCTTCGCAACCGGCT
>JBIKXP010000188.1:0-6231 GCA_044355685.1 Phycisphaerales bacterium | reverse complement strand
GGCCTTCGCTCGGGTCGGTTGGCACCTCGAGGACCCCTGTCGCAGGCGCGACCTGCGGCTCGGAGCCCTCGAGAACGGCATTTCGGGTCGACCGGGCGGCGTCGCGCGCGGCGCGAAGCAGTTCGGCGGCCTGCGAGCGGTGGAGCGAGCCGTAGGCGCGGCGGGCGCGCGCTTCGGCGGCGGCCAGGCGTGCGGCTCGCGCAATCGCTGCGCCCACGAGATCGAGCTGAGGCAATTCCTGCGGAGTGGACGGAACAGCGGCGCGTTCCGCGGAAATTGAGCGGAAGACGAGCGAATCGGCTGCGGAATCAACTTGTGGCATGCGGCACTCCTTGCCTGAAGCTTGCCTGAAACTGGCCTGAAGGTTGACGTCGCGACCTCCTGTCGCAAGCGTCGGCACTCCCTTGGCAAGCCGCGTGCCTACGCGTCTTCGGGCGGTTCAATCACATCTCCAAGCCCGGAACGGGATCGCCCCCGATTCGCAGGAAGTTGTGAGATCCACCCCGTTTCGGGGGAATCCGAAAGGGAGTCGGGCATCTTTCGCGCCAGAACGCTCCAAGTGCCGATTGACCAAGGCGAGGCGATGACGCTCCAACACCTATCCCAGCCGGACGACGATTCGAGTCAAGCCGACTCGATTGACCGCATGGGTGCGTGGACGCTCGGCAACCTCGAGCAAGCCTTCGAGCAGGCACTCGATGAAGCGTTCCGAACCTGCAGCTCCATCCTCGACGAGATCGATCCCCAACAGGACGGCGGCGACGAAGGCTCTCACGTCTCAGTCTCTCAACGTGCCGTTTCACCCGTCGCAGTCCCGCACACCGGTCCGAACCGGTTCCGGTCGTGCGACGGCCCCGTCGCCGACAGCGGCTTCGACTCCTGACCAACCGAGCAAGGTTCGCGAAGCATCGCCGCGCGAACAGCGGTCCGAGCGCGTGCGGGCGAGCGGCTTCCGCAACGCCCTCAGCCGGTTCAACGCCTACATCTCGATCGAATGCGGCCTCGCTCCCGCGACCCGCGAGGCCTATGGCCGCGATCTCGAGGAACTCGTCGAAGATCTCGCGGCGCGCGGCGTCGCGACCCCGACGGCCGTCGAGCCGGCGCATCTGGTCGAGCACGTGCGCTTCCTCGCGCGCGAGCGCGGGCTCGACCCTTCCACCATCGTTCGCCACGTGTCGACCGTACGGGTGTTCTTCCGCTTCCTGCACGCCAGCGGACTGATTCCTGCGAATCCCGCGCGGCTGCTCGAGCGCCCGACCAAGTGGCGGAAGCTCCCCGACGTGATCTCGCCCGCGCAGATGAAGAAGCTCCTGGCGGCGCCTACGCCTGACAACAGCGACCTCTGGGAGCGCGACCGGGCGATCCTCGAACTCATGTACGCCGCGGGCCTGCGCGCCAGCGAGGTCGGCGGCGTGCGGCTGAACCAGTGGTTCCCGACGATCGCGTCGCTGAGCGTCGTCGGCAAGGGATCGAAGCAGCGCATCGTGCCAGTGGGTCTTCCCGCGGCGCGCGCGCTCTCGCACTGGCTCGAGGCCGTGCGACCGGGAATCGTCCAGGGCGACGAGGCCCGCGCGGATCACAGGCTGTTCGTCTCGAACCGCGGACGTCCGCTCGAGCGCGTCGCCGTCTGGATGCTGGTGAAGAAGTACGCGGCCGCGGCCGGGCTTCACGGCGTGCACCCGCACGTCCTGCGCCACAGCTTCGCAACCGACCTCTTGCGCGGCGGCTGCGACCTGCGCACCGTGCAGGAGTTCCTCGGCCACTCGAGCGTGGTCACCACCCAGATCTACACGCATGTCGACAAGTCGCGGCTCCGCGAGGTGGCGACGAGATTCCATCCGCGATTCTGACGGCGCATCGCGGCTCCACGCCGTCGCCGCACGCGGTAGCCTCCCGCGTATCTGACCATGCTTACGACCGATCCCTGCATCCTGGTGATTTTCGGCGCTTCCGGCGACCTCGCCTCGCGCAAGCTCGTTCCCGCCATGTACGAGATGCATGTGGCAGGGCAGCTGCATGCCTCGACGTTGATCCTTGGCGTCTCGCGCACCCAGAAGTCAGACGACGCATGGCGCGACGAGCTGAAGTCGTGGGTCGCGCAGCAGGTGAAGAACTTCGATACCGCGAAGTACGCCGAGTTTGCGAAGCGGCTCTTCTACTTTCCAGGCGACGCGGTCAAGAGCGAGTGCTATCCGGCGCTCGAGGCGCGCCTCGCCGAACTCGCCGCCCAGAAGGGAACGCGCGGAAACCTGCTCTTCTTCCTGTCGGTCGCCGAGAACCTCTACGAGCCGATCGTGCAGCAGATCGACGACGCCGGGCTTGTCGTCGAGGGCAAGCGCTGGTGCTCGATCGATCCGAATGCCAAGAGCTGGCAGCGCATCATCGTCGAGAAGCCGTTCGGCCACGACGCCGCGAGCGCCGCGAGCCTGAACCGCGCGCTCGGCCGCGCGTTCGAGGAGGAGTCGATCTACCGGATCGACCACTACCTCGGCAAGGAACTCGTGCAGTCGATGCTCGTCCTGCGTTTCGCGAACTCGATCTTCGAGCCGCTGTGGAACTGGCAGTACATCGACCACGTGCAGATCACGGCGGCCGAGACGGTGTCGGTCGGCCAGCGAACCGCGTTCTACGACCAGACGGGCGCGATCCGCGACATGATCCAGTCGCATCTCTTCCAGGTGCTTGCGTTCGTGGCAATGGAGCCGCCGAGCCTCTACACCCCGGAGAACGTGCGCGCCGAGAAGATCAAGATCATCGACTCGATCTCGGTGCCGACCGCAGACGAAGTGGCGGCGCACTGCGCGCTCGGACAATTCGCGGCGGATGGCAAGGAAGGCGCGTACCACGAGCTCGCGGGCGTGGCGCCCGGTTCGACGACCGAGACCTACGCGGCGATGAAGGTGCACTTCGACAACTGGCGCTGGGCGGGCACGCCGTTCTACATCCGGACCGGCAAGAAGCTCGCGCAGAAGCGCACCGAGGTGGTCGTCCAGTTCAAGCCGCCGGCGGCGAACCTCTTCCGCAAGGTGCCGGGCTTCCGGGGCGAAGCCCCGAATCGGCTCGTCATCCAGATCGCGCCGAAGGAGCGCTTCAACCTGCGCTTCGAGGTCAAGGTGCCCGGCTTCGGCCTGCGCGGCGCGAACGTCGACATGCAGCTCGACTACGCCGATCACTTCAAGGCCGATCCCGTCGAGGCGTACGGACCGCTGATCGTCGACGCGATGCGCGGCGACCAGACGCTCTTCAAGCACCGCGTCGAGGTCGAGGGCGCGTGGAACGCGGTGATGCCGTTCCTCGACGAACGCTCGGCGGCCGCGCGCGCTGGCATTCACGCGAGCTACGCCTGCGGCTCGTGGGGCCCGGCGAGCGCCGATGCACTGCTCGCCCGCGATGGTCGCGCGTGGCGCAACGAGCCGTGAGTCTGCTGGCGGCGCGAGCCGTGAATCTGCTTTCGGCGCGCGCAACCCGCTCCGGCTTCGCCGTCGAGGGCAGAGCCCGAGCGACCCTCGATCGCCGACGATGGCTCGGGTACGCTGCCCGTCACGCCCCCTTGGCACCGACCATGAGCGACGAAGACACCGGCCCCTACAAGATCCTCGACGAGATGCCGCCAACGCCGCGGCTTCCCGGATCCGTGTCGCTCTTCGAGCACGCCGACGGCGCGATCGACGCGATCGGCCTCGACATCGTCAACCAGGCCAAGGCGTGCGTGCGCAGCTTCGGCGACTTCCACCTCGCGCTCTCGGGCGGATCGACACCGATGCCGCTCTACCAGCGCATGATGATCGACCCTGCGTTCCGCGACATGCCGTGGCGGCGCACGCATCTCTGGATCGTCGACGAGCGCTGCGTGCCGTTCGAAGACCCGCGTTCGAACTACGGACAGATCGCGGAGCTCATCGTCGATCACTCGGGAATCCCGAAGTCGCAGGTGCACCCGATCCATGCGTACGAACCCGACGCCGACGCGCTCTACGAGGACGAACTGCGCGAGTCGCTCGGTTGGCGCGAGAAGGGGCACGACCGCCTCGACTTCGTGCTGCTCGGCATGGGCGACGATGGCCACACGGCAAGTCTCTTCCCGCACTCCGATGCGCTCCGCGTCGACGACCGCTTCGCGTGCTTCAACCGCGGGCCGAAGGTGACGCCGCCCGACCGCGTGACGATGACGTATCCGCTCATCAACAGCGCGCGCTTCATCGGCATACTCGTCCTCGGCAAGAAGAAGGCGAACATGGTGCACCGCATTGCGACGGGCGCCGACCCCGTGCGCGACATCCCGATCAAGGGCGTCAGCCCGATCGGCGGCGAGCAGCGGTGGTACCTCGACAGCGATGCCGCGCGTTGGGGGTGAGGCTCTCCTCGCGCCTGCGCTGCGTGCATCTCGACAGAGATTCTCCGGCGTCAGCACGGACGCTCACCGCCGCGGCTTGGCCATCGCCGGCTGCACCGCGTCGCGCAGGAAACGCGAGCGCGACTCTTCGTCGCCCGAGCTTACGAAGCAGGCGGTGCGGGCGCGGGTGATTCCAACGTAGAAGAGCCTGCGCTCGCTCTCGATCGCAGGGCTGCGCTCGAGCGTGGCGTGCCGGTCGTTCTTCGCGAAGCAGCCCGACTGCTCGTCGCCCGGAAGCGGCATCCAGCCTTCGTCGCACTCGGGAATGAAGACGTAGTCCCACTCGAGGCCCTTCACGCGGTGGATCGTCGTGACGCGCACGCACTCTTCCCGCGCGCGGCCCTGCGTGGTGTCGACTTCCGCAAGCCGTGCCTCGAGTTCGCCGAGCGGGCAACGCGCGGCGCGCGCGAAGTCCTCGAGCACCTCGTAGGCGCGCAGGCACTCCTGCACGCTGGCCGCGCTGCGGTGCGCGGAAAGTGCTTCTTCGAAGCGGATCTCGCTGCGAAGGACGCGAATCGCCTGCGCTGCGCCCGACTCGTCGCCCGAACGGCGATGCGCCTTCAGAAGCGCGCTGCCGAGCGCCTTGAGCTCCTTGCGCGCGCCGCCGTGGAATCCGGCCATCACGTGCAGGTCGTCCTCGAAGCAGAGGTCGCCGAGCGTGAGGCCGTCGCGCTGCGCGTCGCGCAGCAGAAGATCCATGCCCTTGCGCGAAAGCCCGCGGAACGGGCGATTGAGGATGCGCGAGGCGTTCTTCGCAAGTTCCCCGCTGGGATCCTCGCCGAGCGGCACGCGCAGCGTGCGCGCCGCTCGGGCGTAGGAGAGGAGAAGCGCGAGCGACGGATCGTCGGCGAAGGCCGCATGCTCGTCCATCGCGAAGGGAATCCCCGCCGCAAGCATGCGCCACTCGAACGCGAGCAACTGCGCCCACGAGCGGCCGAGCACCACGATGTCGCGGGCGGGCGTGCCGCCCTCGAGCAGTTCGCCGAGCTTTGCGACGAGGGGATCGAGCGCGCGCGGCTCGCCGCCCGTCTCCGTGACGACGACAAGCCGCGTGTCCTGCTCGGGATCGGCAGCGACGATTCGCTTCGGCACGCGCGAGCCGCTGGCGGCAATCACGCGCTCGGCCGCGGCCGCGAGGTCGGGCCCGAAGCGGAAGCTCGTCGAGAGCGTGAAGGTCGCGTGCGGATGCGAGGTGAAGCGCTTGGCGAACTCGCCGCGAATGAACGCGCTGCGGGCGCCGCGCCATTCGTGGATGGTCTGGTCGTCGTCGCCCACGACGGTGACGCGGGCGCGCGAGCCGGCCAGCAGCGAAAGCAGGCGGAATTGCGCATGGTCGCAATCCTGGAACTCGTCGACCACGAGGTGCTCGAAGAGATTCGAGAGTCCGAGCCGCGCCGGGTCCGCGTCGAGCGCGCGGACGCTGTCGACGACGAGATCGTCGAAGGTGCGGAAGCCCTCGGCCGCTCGGCGTTTCTCGAACCGCGCGTAGACGCCCGCGAGGAACTCGTCGTCGGCGTGGCCTGCGTCGGCCGGCGCGACCAGCATCGACTTCCACTCGCGGATCGCCTCGAGGCAGGTCTCGGCGTCGCGTCCGTCGTCCTCCTCGGGATGCTCGTTGCGCGACGCAAACTCCTCGCGAATCACGTCGCCGAGGGTGCGCAGGATCGCGCCGCCGTCGGTGACGAGCGTCATGCGCGGCACGGCGGCGACAGACTCGAGGTGCCGCATGATGCCGAACGCGAGCGCATGCCAGGTCTGGACGCGAAGCTGTCGCGTGTCGACGCCTTGCGCCGCGAGGCGCGACTCGAACGAGAGCTGCGCGGCCTTGTTGAACATCA
>JBIKXP010000038.1:0-20186 GCA_044355685.1 Phycisphaerales bacterium | reverse complement strand
CTTCCGCGGCCATCGGTCGACACAGTCGCGCGCTTCGCGGTCGCAGTCGCCGGCTTCGGTTCGGGCTTCTCATCCTTCGCGCTCTCCGCATCGGGCGCGTCGTCGGGCTTCGCCTCGGGCGTCGCCTCGGGCGTCCACGTCGCCTTGATCGAGCCGTCCTTCGGATCGATCGCGAGCTTCAGGTCCTTCGCAACCGGCTTCGGCGTCGCGCCATTTGGTGCCACGGCGAAGGTGCCTGCGGCAAGCACGGGCGCTTCCGGCAACATGGTCACGGGAACCCCGGCGACGAAGAGGCCCTCGAACTTGGTGTCGGCTTCGAGCGGATCGCCGGCGGCGATCAGGATGTTCGCGACCTTCCCCTTCTCGAGCGTTCCCACCCGTGCGTCGATCCCGAGTTGGCGCGCGGGTGCAGTCGTCAACGCCGCGAGCGCCTCGTCCTTCGTCAGTCCGTGTGCGATCGCTTCGGCAAGCTTCTTTCGGAACGCGCCCCTGTCCTGCATGCGGTGCGTGGTCAGCGACACGTCGCTGCCATTGGCGACGAATCGCTTCGGATTCGTCGGCGCGTAGCGCCAGGTCATCAGGTCGCGCAGCGAGATCGTGTCCGCCGCCATCGGCGAGACGAGGTCGGGCGCCTGCGGGAAGTCGATCGGCAGGATGATCGAGGCCTTCGCCTCGGCGAGCAGCGCGGCGAGGCGCGCTTCCGAGCGGAACTCGAAGCCGCTTCCGAGCACGGCGATGGTCGCGGCCGGAAGCTCCGCACGCGACAGCCGCAGGAGCCGCTCGAAGTCGAGCTCGTTGCCCGCGTCGAGTAGGAGCCCTTGCGAGCCGTCGACGAGCGGCAGCAGCGCGTCGAGCGCGTTCATGTCCTCGATCGGCAGCTGCGTCGGCGCACGCTTGGCGCATTCGGCGCGCCACTTCGCGTCCATGAAGGTCTGCCGCAGCAGCGCGTACGAACCCATCAGGCTCGAGGGAAAGCGGTTCTCGCTCTCGAAGGTGCGCATCGTCGCCGGCGACGGAGGCGTGCCGGGGACCTGCTGCGCGAAGATCGACTCCCAGTCGACCGTGCGCGTGCCGACGAAGTGGAGGTCGCGCGCGGCGAGCTCGTGTTCGGCCGCAGCGGCGCGCGTCGTGTCGTTCCTGCGCGCGGGCACGCGCTCGCCGGCGCGGTGGAGGAAGCGCGTGTCGCTCGTGCCGCGGAACACGCCCGCCGAAGGAAGGACGCGGGCGATCGCGAACCCCTGCGCGCGCATCGCGTCGATGCTCGCGTCTGGCAGCGTGATGTCGGCCGCGCGCACTTCGGGTGTCACGTACTGGTTCCAGTGGGCGCCGGGCGCGCGAAGCACCACCGACTGAAGGTCGGTCGACTCCGCCACCAGCGCCGGCTCGATGAACGCCGCGCAGAGCGTCTTGCCGGTGACGTCGAAGATGCGGAAGCCATCTGGCGGCACGATGTCGGCGCCGACGGCTTCGATCACGCCGTCCCGCACCAGCACCGTCGCGCGCTCGATCGTGGTCCCGGGGGCCACGATGACCCGCGCACCGACCAGCGCGTGCCGTCCGGGGCTGCTCGGCCGCATCCCGATCACCGGGGCCTGCTGCGCATGCGAGGAGAAGCCGACGGTGAGCGCAAGGAGCGCGGAGGCGCTGGCGAAGTGCATGGTGCGAATCGTACGGCACTTTGCTGCAATCGCATCTTCTGTCCCAAATGGAAAGCCCCGCCGGAGGCCGGCGGGGCTTGGAACTCGGATGTCGTGTGCGTTCGATGCTGTCTCAGAGTCGTCCGGGGCGCCTTCGCTGTGTCGGAGGAGGGGTTGCCTCAACCGGATGGCCACCCGGGGCGCGTGGACCTCTACATCCAAACTCAAGCGACTTCGTCGATCATGCGACGAACGGCGACCGACAGTCTTTCGTCGGTGTCGAGCGTCCCATTCGCGATCGCAGCCTTCGCGGCGGCGACCTTATCCTCGCGAATCGCGGGGAGACGGTTCATCTCCTCGAGCCATCGCGCGACCTCCGACACCTCGACGCGGTCGCTTGAGCGCGCACGCGTCTGGGTTGGAGCGTCGATTTGGCGGCGAGCGGCCGCATCGCCAGTCGACCGAACACCGGCGGCGTAGCCGGCGGCTGCGGACGAACTGAGGTTTCCGAGATTGCCAATGTCAGGCATGCCAATACTCCTTGGGACGGGCGCAGCGAATCCATCGGCTGCGACCTTCCCCTAACGAGGCCAAACCATCCTGGTTCGGGTCCGTGGGTTTCAAGCTCGATCCACGCGATGCCGAGCTTGCATCCTGCCCACAACATCATCGACCGAACAATCCCGACAACTTGAACAGTTGCTCCAGACGGAACTAGCCTCTAAACTCTTTCTCGTAAGGCACTTGCGAGCGTGGATCTTTCGAAAAATCGAGCCTCGAAATCGGCTGGATTTTGTGACCAGTAATCTCGACTTCGCTCGAAGGAAAACCAATGAATTATACGTGCGTTTCGAGTCGAGGTCGGCATCCGATGCGTTTCCTCGCGCAAATTCGTCGCGGAGTCGGCATCCTGTGCCGCATGGAGCAGGCATCTGATTTGTCGAGTTCGGCCACCTCGCGCCAGTTGCACGCCACGACGGCCCGTGGGTTGCGCAGAGTGCCGCTCGTGGCGGGCTTTAAGACGCGCTTGATGGCGGTCGTGATGGCGGGCGGTGTGGCGATGTTGGTCGGCTGCTCGAGCGGCGGAGCCACGCAAGGCGATCAGCGGACGCCCGCGAGTCGCGCGGGGACGGGCGGCGACTCGCTCGCGCTCGTCGATCCGGCGGACGAGGCGTTTGGCGACATCGGGGCGACGCCGCGCGATCGACGCGCAGCGAGCGCGCCGCGCGCCGGAGATGCGAAGTCGAAGCCAGCAGAGGTCGATGCGTCGGCGAAGGGACGCTGGGCCGTCATGCTGGCCACGTTCTCGCAGGCGGACCATGCCGAGCGCGCGGCCGCGTTCCGCACCGAACTCGTGCGCGAGTATCCCGAGCTCGCGGGGGCGCAGGTGCGGCGCGTTGGAAGCGGATCGGCGATCGTGACCGGCCGGTTCGAGGGGCCGGACGAGAAGGCCGCGCAGGCGGAACTCAAGCGCGTGAAGGCGATCGACCGCAACGGGCGCAAGCCGTTCGCAGGCGCGCTCCTTCTCCGCACGTCCGTCGACGATGCCACGCCCGTCATCAGGCCGCACAACCTCCGCAATCTCCGGGCGAAGTTCCCGTCGGTGCGACCCCTCTTCACGCTGCAGGTCGCGGCGTGGTCGACCTTCGGCGACAAGGACACGAAGTACGGGCCAATGCGCGACTCCGCGGAGCGGTACTGCGCGGAACTGCGTGCGAAGGGCTTCGACGCGTGGTTCTATCACGACGAGGACAGCGAGACGAGCATCGTCACGGTGGGCTACTTCGACCGGCGCGCGTACGACACCCGCACCACGCTGATGTCGCCGGAGGTCGAGGACCTCATGAAGAAGTTCCCCGTGCATCTCACCAACGGCGAGCCGGTGTCGCTGCCGATCGACCGCGCGAACCCCCGGAGCCGCATGAAGCCGCAGACGCCGAGGCTCGTCGAGGTGCCGGTGTTCTGAGGGGATCGTCAGGGGTCGAGCTGCACGGTCAGCGCGTCGATGATGGCGCCGGCGGAGAAGACGAGCACCATGCCGCAGAAGCACGCGATCCCGAACGGGCCGAAGAGTAATGGGATTCCGGAGACGATCATGATCGCCGCGAAGATCGCGGCGCCGACCCCTGCGCCCTTGCCGAGATAGACCCGGTGCAGTCCTGGGAAGAAGAAGCCGATGATCGCCGCGAGAGCACGGCTCTTCGAGGCGGACGAGCCCGATGGGGATTGCATTGCCAGAGGCTGCTGCGGGAACGCTCCGATCTGGTTGGCCGGATAGGCTGTTTGCTGAGGGGGGTAGCCCATCTGCTGCGGAGGGAATGCGCCCATCTGCGGAGGCATGCCCGTCGGACGGGGTGGCGCTCCGAGGACTTGCGTGACTGGCATCCAGTTCTGCATGCCGACCTGCCAGACCATCGCGTTCAATGGCACCTGCCCCTGCGCATACATCATCCGGAAGACGGCGTCGTCGAACGGACCGCTCTGTATTCCGTTCACGTTCATCATCCACTGGCCGGGCATCGGTGAGACAGACATTGACTTCCTCGCAAGGGGACTCTGGGCCGGCGGTCGCCGGTGAAATGGGGAAGGAGAGAGCGGCGGCAGCGGCCGCTATGGGGGTCGGACCGTCCGGAATTCCTCACGCCGCCGCGTACCATGCTTCCCATGGCCAAGCGCGCCGCACCATCCACAGCCGCCAAGGCGCCCGCGAGGGCGCCGCGATCGCGCGCAGGCGAACAACCGCCTGAGGAGCGGGCAAAGCCGGTGCACTTCGACGGCCCCGTCGTCTTCGGCCAGGACGCGGCGGTCGCGCAGCTCGTTCACGCGCTGCGGTCGGGGCACATGCATCACGCGTGGATCCTGCACGGGCCGCAGGGCGTCGGCAAGCGCACGGTCGCCGTCGAGTGCGCGCGGCTCTTGCTCGACTCCGATGCGACCGACGCGCACGTCGCGTCGTTCAAGGCGCCGCGCGATTCGCGTACGGCGGAACTCATCGACGCGGGCTCGCACCCGGACCTGCACGTCATCGCCAAGGAGCGCGCCGACGACAGCTCCATCAAGGAGATGCGTGATCGCAAGCAGACGAACATCCCTCTCGATCTTCTGCGCGAGCTGATGATCGGCGGCACGGTTGGCGACGGAAAGAACTTCGATTCGCCGGTGTGGCGCACGGCGTACTTCGGGCACAACAAGGTCTTCATCGTCGACGAAGCCGAGTTGCTCGATCTCTACGGCCAGAACGCGCTGCTCAAGACGCTTGAGGAGCCGCCGCCGGGCACGTTCATCTTTCTGGTGACGACGCAGGAGGAACGGCTGCTGCCGACGATCCGGAGCCGCTGCCAGCGCGTTGCCTTCCGCGCGCTCGGGTCCGAGGCGATGCGCGCGTGGTTTGATCGCCACGATGTGCCGGAGCAGGACCGCGCGTGGCTGAGTGAGTTCAGCGACGGTTCGCCCGGCACGGCGGACCTTGCGCACCGGCGCGGCCTGCGCGCGTGGAGCGAGGAGCTCTTGCCGCGCTTCGCGAAGCTCGAGCAGGGCGCGTTCGATGCGACGCTCGCGGAGCGGCTTGCCGAACTCGTGAACGACTTCGCCGATCAGGTCGTGAAGGAGAATCCGAAGGCGTCGAAGGAAGCGGCGAACAGGCTGGGAACGCGCTGCGCGTTGCTGACGCTTGCGTCGCGGCTGCGCACGCAGCTGGCCGAGGCCGCGCACGCGGGCGACGCCGGCGCGACGCTGCGCGCGACGGAACGCGCGGAATTGATCGTGGGGCTCGAGCGCGAGGTGCGCGCGAACGTGAACCTGAAGCATGCGCTTGCGAATCTGGTGGCGCAGTGGGGTGCGCGGTGAGCGCGAAGGACGGCCGCGAGATCGAGCGCGTGTGGGTGCTGTCTGCGGACCCCGCGATTCCGCCTGGTGCCGAGGTCGAGGTGTGGGAGATCGAGCAGGGCTATCTTGCGCCGGAAGCTTCGAGCGAGGCGGAACTCGCGCGACTTGGGTTTCCGGAGGGGCGCTTGCGAAGAGTCGCCGAGCCGTCGGGCGCGGAGCGTTTCTTCCACACGGTGAAGCGCGGCGCTGGCGTGGTGCGCGAGGAGATCGAGCGCGAGATCACGCGCGCCGAGTTCGACGCTGCGTGGCCGCACACGCAGGGGCGTCGCCTCGCGAAGACGCGGCGGCGCGTGCGCGACGGCGGGCTTGTGTGGGAAGTCGATCGGTTTCGCGACCTTCAGCTGGTGATGGTGGAGGTCGAGCTGCCAGCGGCCGATGTGCGCCTGCAGTTGCCTGCGTGGATCGAGCCGCTTGTGTTGCGTGAGGTGAGCGAGGACCCGCGCTATCGCAACTCGGCGCTTGCGATGTACGGAATGCCGTGATTTGAGCGCTCGCGGCTGCGGCCGCTCCCTCTGGTCAGCCTCGCCGCGAGTGAATCGCGGCGGGCTGGAAATGTCGGAGTCGACGGCTGACATCACCCGTTCCTTGGTTTGAGCGCTCGCGACTCGCTTCGCTTTCGCTCGCTCTGGTCAGGCTCGCCGCGAGTGAATCGCGGCGGCCTGGAAACGTCGGAGTCTGACACCACGGGTGCCCGGGGACGTGAGTCCCCGGAACGACACGTGTCGGAGTCGAAGGCTGACATCATCCGTTCCTTGGTTTGAGCGCTCGCAACTGCGGCCGCTCCCTCTGGTGCTGAACACGCCAAAGGCGGCTGTCGCAAGCAGCCGCCGCGAGAATGATGCAGCGCTCGCGACGTGTTTGAACGGCTGCGGCCGCTTGAGAACGAGCGCGAAGCGCGAGCGCTGAACCACTCGACGGCGACAGCCTTTCATGGGTGCCACCGCTTCCAGCGGTGCGGAGTCCGGGTGCGTCGACATGCGCGCTGTGCCGTTGCGCATGCGAAGCCATCACGAGAGCTGGCGGCACACGCGGAAGGCTGCCGACCCGGGCGCATTCCGCTCGTGCTTCGCGCTCGACGATGCATCAGCCGCCCCGCTCCCGCTCACAGCTCGACCTGCGCGCCGAAGTCGACCACGCGGTCGGGCGGTAGGCTGAACGAGCGGGTCGCGTCGGCCGAGTTGCGCGTCAGCATCACGTAGAGACGCTTGCGCCATCCAGCCATCCTTGCTTCGCCCGTCGGAACCACCTGGGTTCTGCGCGCAAAGTAGGTCGTCTGCTCGGGGTCGAAGTTGAAGCCGTACTGACGCGCGCGCTCGAGGAGCCGCGGGATGTTGGGGCTTTCCATGAAGCCGCAGAGCGCCGTGATCTTCCACACGCCGTCGGGCAGCCACTCGACGCGCACCTGACGCGCGGCCGGCACGACCGGCAGATTCGACGACACGATCGTCATCAGCACGACCTGCTCGTGCAGCACGTGCGCGTGCTCGACGAAGTGCTTCAGCGCAAGCGGCGTGTTGTAGTTCGTGGTCAGGAACACCGCCGTTCCCGGCACGCGCGGAATCGCCTCGGTCCACAGCTTCGCCAGGAAGTCGTGGATCGACTGCGTCTCCTCCGCAAGCTTGCGACCGACGATAAAGCTGCCCTGCACCCAGGTCGACATCACCACGAACGCCATCAGCGCGATCGCGAGCGCGAACCAGCCGCCCGAGAAGAATTTGAGCATGTTCGCGCCGGCGAGCAGACCGTCGACCAGCAGGAAGCTGCCCGCGACCAAGATGACCCAGCGGCGACGCCAGCGCCAGAAGCGACGGGCGACCATCGCGAAGATGATCGTGGTGATCATCATGTCGAGCGTCACGGCGATGCCGTAGGCGGCCGCGAGCTTCGAGGAGGACGGGAAGAGCAGCACCGTGAACAGGCAGCAGACAAGCAGGATGCCGTTCAGCGACGGAATATAGATCTGCCCCTCCTGCTCGCCGCTCGTGTGGATCGTGTCAAGGCGCGGAAGCATGCTCAGGCGGATCGCCTGGCGTGCCAGCGAGAACACGCCCGAGATGAGCGCCTGGCTTGCGATGATGGTCGCGGCCGCCGCGAGCGCGATCATCGGGTAGACCAGCATGTCGGGAACGAGTTTCCAGAACGGATGGAAGTCCTCCGGCACGGTCCCGCCGCTTCCCTCGAGTGCGTTGAGGAGCAATGCGCCCTGTCCGAAGTAGTTCAGGACGAGGCCAGGACCGACCAGCAGGTACCAGCCTATGCGGATCGGCTTGATGCCGAAGTGGCCCATGTCGGCGTACAGCGCCTCCGCGCCAGTCACGCAGAGCACGATCGATCCGAGCAGGAGGAACACTTCGACCGGGTGCTCCTGGATCAGCCAGATCGCATACATCGGATTGAGCGCGCGCAGCACCTCCGGGCGCTCGAGGATCGCGATCAGCCCGAGCACTCCGAGCGTCGTGAACCAGACGCACATGATGGGGCCGAAGAACTTGGCGATCTTTGCCGTGCCGAACTGCTGAAAGTAGAAAAGGCCGATCAAGATGATCAGCGTGAGCGGAATCACCGCCGGCTTTAAGGCGGGATTCTGGTACTCGAGCCCCTCCATCGCCGAGAGCACGGAGATCGACGGCGTGATCACTCCGTCGCCGAAGAGGAGGCCGGCGCCGAAGATCGCGATCATCGAGAAGTAGAAGCGGCTGCGGCGCGACTGGGCGCTGAGGCCGCGCGGGATCAGCGAAAGAAGCGCGAACGTGCCTCCCTCGCCGCGGTTCGAGGCGCGGGTGATGACGAAGATGTACTTGATGTTGACGACGAAGACGAGCAGCCAGAAGACGATCGAGAGGATGCCCCGGATGTAGACCTCGTCCACCGACTCGCCGTTCTCCCGGAGGTGCGCGAAGGACTCCTTCAGCGCGTACAGCGGGCTCGTGCCGATGTCCCCGAAGACGACTCCGATGGCGCCGATGGCGAGGGCGGCATAGGCCTTCGGCGAGAGATGCTGTGCTCTGCTGTTGGACACGACTGAGCGACGCAGTGTAACTGTCCAAGCGCCGAGGCGGTGCGGGCCAAGAGTCAGACTCCCCCGCAAGCGGATAATCTGCGTCAAAGGGCTCCATGCGCACCATCGACCTGCATACCCACATCCTTCCGCCGTCGTGGCCCGACCTCGCCGAGAAGGCGGGGACGAGCGGCTGGCTCGCGATCGAGCACCTCGGGCGGGGCGCCTCCGGCTGTGACTGCGCACGGCTCACGATCGACGGACGGCACTTCCGCGACATCGAGGCGAACTGCTGGGACTCCGCCACGCGCCTCCGCGAGTGCGCCGAGCACGGGATCGACATGCAGGTGCTCTCGACGGTGCCCGTGATGTTTTGTTACCACCAGCCCGCGCACGCCGCGCTCGAGCTTGCGAGGCACCTCAACGACCACATTGCCGGCGTCGTTCGCGCGCATCCCGCGCGCTTCGCGGGGCTCGCGACCGTGCCGCTGCAGGACGCGGAACTTGCGTGCCGCGAGCTCGACCGCGCCATCGACGAGCTCGGCATGCACGGTGTCGAGATTGGCTCGAACGTCAACGCCCATCGCCGCGGCAAGGGAGGCGACGGAGTCGTCGAGCTCAATCTCGATTCGCCCGACCTCTTCCCGTTCTTCGAGCACTGTGCGCGACGCGGTGCGGCGGTTTTCATCCATCCGTGGAACATGATGGGCCAGACCGCGATGCAGAAGTACTGGCTGCCCTGGCTCGTCGGCATGCCCGCCGAAACGGCGCGCGCCGCCTGCTCACTGATGTTCGGCGGCGTCCTCGCGCGGCTCCCGTCGCTCAAGGTCTGCCTCGCGCACGGCGGCGGCAGCCTCGCGTTCACCATTGGCCGCATCGCACATGGCTTTCAGGAGCGGCCCGATCTCTGCGCCATTGACTGCGCCGTCGATCCGCGCGAGCAGTTGCGGCGCTTCTACTTTGACACGCTCGTCCACGACGAGGTGGCGCTGCGCTTTCTCATGGATCGCGTAGGCGCAAGCCGTCTCGCGCTCGGGAGCGACTATCCCTTCCCGCTCGGCGAGCGCGTGGCAGGCACGATGATCCGCGCGATGTCGGGCCTCTCCGACGCCGAGCGCGCGCGGATGCTCGCAGGCACCGCCGAGGAGTTCCTCGGACTTCCACGCCGTTGATGCTCAGGCCGCGCCGGCGTGAGTTCCGGCGTGAGTTCCGATGTAAGTTCCGATGTGAGTTCCGATGTGAGTTCAGAGGGCAGCGCGCACGATCTCGGCCGCGCGCCACACTTCGTCGAAGGTGTTGAAGAGCGGTGCGGGCGCGAGCCGGATGATGCCCTCGCCCGCGATTCCGCGGCCCGACTCGCGGTAGTCGCAGGCGAGGCCGGCGGCCTTCAACGCCTCGTAGCGCGCGTGCGCGTCCTTCGCGATCAGGAGCGAAAGCTGCGCGCCGCGCGCATGGCCTCCGCACGGCGTGATGATCTCGAGCCCTTCGACGCCACGCAGGCGGAACTCGAGAAGCGCAGTCATGCGCACGCTCTTTGCGCGAAGCCGCGCGATGCCCGCCGCGTCGAACTCGGCGAGGCTCGCGATGAGCGGCGCCACCGCGAGGATCGGCGGGTTCGACAGGCTCCACGCGTCCGCGTGCTGCGTGGGCACGAAGCGATCCTCCATGCGGAAGCGCGTGTTCGGGTCGTTTCCCCACCAGCCCGCGTGGCGCGGCAGCGACGTGTCGCGCACGTGGCGTTCGTGGATGAACGCGCCTGCAACAGCACCCGGGCCCGAGTTCATGTACTTGTATGAACACCATGCCGCGAAGTCGGCTTCCGAGTCGTGCATCGAAAGCGCGAGGTTTCCCGCGGCGTGCGCGAGATCCCAGCCGCAGCGTGCCCCGACCGCGTGCGCCGCGCGCGTGAGACGCGCAATGTCGAGCGCCTGACCCGTGCGGTACTGGACCCCGGGAAGGAGCGCGAGCGCGAGCGTCTCGCCGAGTTCCGCGATCATGCGCTCGATGTCCTCGTCGCGCAGCGTCCATTCGCCCGCGCGGGGCGCGATCTCGATGACCTCCGCATTCGCATCAAGGCCGCGCGCCGCGACGTGCGACATGACGGCGTAGGTGTCGCTCGGGAACGCGCCCTTCTCGATGAGGAGCTTGGTGCGCCGCCCGCTCGGGCGATAGAAGGTCGTCATCAGGAAGTGGAGGTTCGCGGTAAGCGAGTTCATCGCCACGACCTCGTGTTCCCGCGCGCCGACAAGGCGGGCGAGAGGCCCGCGGAGCTGCTCGTGATAGCTGAACCACGGGCGGCGCGCGCCCATGTGGCCGGCGACGCCGAGCTTCGACCAATCGTCGAGTTCCTCGTTCACGAGGTCGCGCGCGGCGAGCGGCATGGGTCCGAGCGAGTTGCCGACGAAGTAGATGTCGTCGGGTCGCTTGAGCGGAAGCGCGAATCGGGCGCGGAAGCCGGCCAACTCGTCCTGCGCGTCGAGCGTGCGGGCGAACTCGCGGTCGTGGGAGAGGTCGGCTGCGGTGAGCGTGGCCATATCCGCAGCCTAGGTTCTATCCGACGGATCCGCCGGGCTTCAATCCGCACGGCATCCCGGCTGGCGGCGTCGGGTTCAACTCACTGTATCGCTGCGGATACAGCTTCGTTTCCCCTCCTTGCCAACCGGGCGCCGATGCGGATTTCGGGCCTTCGGCGATCCGTCAGACAGAACCTAGCCGGGAAACGGTGCCTGGCACGTGCCGTCTGGTGCACGGCGCCCCCCGGCACGTGCCAGGCACCGATTCTCCATAGGATGCAGGGGTGTCCAGCCGTCGCGTTCTCATCGTCGGCGCCGGCCTCGCCGGAAGCCTCCTCGCCGCCTATCTCGCCCGTGCAGGGTGGAAGGTCGAGGTCGTCGAACGCCGCAGCGACCCACGTGCCAGGCGCTTCGCCGCAGGCCGCTCGATCAACCTCGCGATCAGCGCCCGCGGCATCAAGGCCCTCCAGCGCGCTGGCCTTGAACCCGCCGTCATGAAGGACGCGATCCGCATGGGTGGCCGCATGGTGCATCCAGTCGCCGGCGAGCCGGGCTACCAGCCCTACTCGGCCGATCCGACGCGCGCGATCAATTCGGTCTCGCGCAGCGCGCTCAACCTCGCGCTGCTCGACGCAGCCGCTGCCGAGGCGAACGTCACCGTCCGCTTCGATGAGCGCTGCGCGAACGTCGACTTCGCGAAGGGCGAAGTGACCTTCATCAACGATGCGACAGGCGCGACGCGCACCGCGACCGCGGACCTCGTCGTCGGCGCCGACGGCGCATACTCGGCCGTGCGCGGCGCCCTCCAGAAGACCGAGCGCTTCAACTACTCTCAGGACTTCCTCGGTCACGGCTACAAGGAACTTCACATTCCGCCCGTCGCACGTGGCCCGCACGCGCCGTTCGCGATGGAGCCGAACGCGCTCCATATCTGGCCGCGCGGCGAGAGCATGATGATCGCGCTGCCGAACCCGGACGGCTCGTTCACCTGCACGCTCTTCTGGCGCCACGATGGCGCGGGCTCGAGCTTCGCCGCCGTCAGGACCGGCGCCGATGCTCTCGCACACTTCAAACGCGTCTACCCGGACGCCGTGCCACTCATGCCGACGCTCGCCGAGGACTTTGAGAAGAACCCCGTGGGCTCGATGGTGACGGTGCGCTGCAGCCCTTGGACGCGCGGGCGCGTCACGCTGATCGGCGACGCCGCGCACGCGATCGTGCCGTTCTACGGCCAAGGCGCCAACGCGAGCTTCGAAGACTGCGAGGCGCTCGTCGACGCGCTCGCCTCGAGCGCGACGGTCGACGACGCGCTGAAGATCTACGAGGCCGCGCGCGTGGCCAACGCGAACGCGATCGCCGACATGGCGCTGCGCAACTTCATCGAGATGCGCGACCTCACCGGCCGCGCAAGCTTCAAGTGGAAGAAGAAGATCGAGCACGCGCTCAACCGCCTGATGCCCAAGACGTTCGTGCCGCTCTACGACCTCGTGAGCTTCTCGACCGTGCCGTACAGCGAGGCGAAGGCGCGCGGCGAAGCGAACGACCGCGCGATCAAGTGGCTTGTCGGAGCTGCGGGAACGCTCGTCACCACCGCCGCCGCGATCGCGACGATCCTCATCCTGCGGCGGATGTGACCACATGAACCAACCGTCCCATGCCACCGACCTCCCAAAGCCCTTCTGCGCCGCATGCAGACACGACCTGACGGGCGCCACGGCCGCGAGCGCGTGCCCGGAGTGCGGCCGTCCGCTCGTCGAGGTGCTGACACGATCGGCGATCGGCCCGAACGGTCGCATGATGATGCGCCCCTCGCGCCGCTACACGTCGCCGTCCCGGCTTCTCGGAATGCCGCTCGTCGCGATCGCGTACGGCCCCGACGACAAGGGCCGGCTCGGCCACGCGAAGGGCTATTTCGCATTCGGCGACATCGCGACGGGCGTGTTCGCGTTCGGCGGTCTCGCGCGTGGCCTCGTCGCGTTCGGGGGCATGTCGATCGGCGGCGTCACCTTCGGAGGCCTTTCGATCGGCACATTCGCGGCATTCGGCGGCCTGTCGATCGCGTGGCTCGGAAGCGCGGTCGGCGGTCTGGCCATCGGTCTCCTCGCGAACGGCGGCGGAGCGATTGGCGGCATCGCGCAAGGGGGATTTGCGCTCGGCTGGATCGCACGCGGCGCTGCCGCGAAGGGCGTCCATACGTGGGGCATGAGCAGCCCGCCGACCGATGCGACGCGCGCGCTCGTCGACCAGTACGCATGGCTCGTCGGACCGGCGGGCGCCGCGCCGCAGATCCACTACGGACTCGCCTACACGGTCGCAATCGCGATCGTCATCGCGCTTTTGGCTACGGTGCCCGCGCTGTTCGCGCGCGAGCCGCGGGACAGGATCGCCGAAGAACTGCACCGCAATCCATGATCTCGACGCACTCGCTCATCGACATCTCGCCCGCGCTCACGCCCGACATCGCAGTGTGGCCAGGCGATACGCCGCTCTCGCGCGAGGTTCTCTGCACGATCGAGGCCGGTGCAAGCGTCACGCTCTCGTCGTTGCGCGCGACGGTGCATCTTGGCGCGCACGCCGATGGCGTGAACCACTACGGCGGCGGCACCGCTGGAACCGAGGCGTTTCCGCTCGAGCGCTACATCGGCCCCTGCCACGTCGTGCGCGCGCACGTCGAGCGCCGCGCCGGTGGAGCGCGCGTCGGCATCGCCGATCTCGCGGTCGATCTCGACGCGCTCCGCCATCCGCGCATTCTCATCCACACCGGCACGTTCCCCGACTTCACGTGCTGGAACAGCGATTTCGCAGGGCTCGATCCGGCGTTGGTCGACGCACTCGCCGACCGCGGCGTGACGCTCGTCGGCATCGATACGCCGAGCGTCGACGTGCAGGAATCGAAGGATCTCCCAGCGCACAAGCGATTCCTCGCGCGCGGAGTCTCGATACTCGAGGGCCTGCGCCTTGGGCACGTCGCGCCCAGCGAGTACGAGCTCATCGCGCTGCCACTCTCGCTCGTCGGCTTCGACGCAAGCCCCGTACGCGCCGTGCTACGCTTCCTTCCATGATTCAGAACGAAGGCACCGTCGTGTCATCGCGCGCGCCCGAGCCCGTCGGCGCCTACCCACACGCCAAGCGTGTCGGCAACCTTCTCTTCCTTTCCGGAGTCGGGCCGCGCAAGAAGGGCTCGAAGGAGATCCCGGGCGTCACGCTCGGCGCGGATGGAAGGATCGTCGCGAAGGACATCGAGGCTCAATGCCGCTCGTGCTTCGACAATGTGAAGGCCGTGCTCGAGGACGCGGGCGTTCCGTGGGCGAACCTCGTCGATGTGACGGTGTTCCTCACCGACATGAAGAACGACTTCCCGACCTACAACAAGGTCTACGCCGAGTACTTCGCGGGCCCTGGCAACCCGAACCCCACGCGCACGACGCTCGGCATCACGAGCCTCCCGACGCCGATCGCGGTCGAGGTGAAGGCGATCGCAGTGGTGGGATAGGAAGAGGATTCCGAGCGCGCAGCGCGAGCGCAGGATCGCCGGAGTCGACAGCCTTTCATGGGTGCCACTGCTTCCCGCAGTGCGGAGTCGGCTGGGCCTCGTTTCCACGCACGTTCCGATACGCGCACGAAACCACTACTGGAAGTAGTGGCACCCGTATGGGCTGTCCACCCGCGCGTCGATCGCTCAGGCTTCGCTGCGCGACGCCTTCGGCTTACCGCGCCCAGCCAAGGATCACCACGGTTCGCCGCACACCGTCCATCGTGCAGGCGTCGGGGAACGCGCCCCACTCGGTGAAGCCGCGCGAGCGGAAGAGCCGCAGGCTCGGCTCGTTGTGCGCGAAGCAGATCGCAAGCACGCGGTCGATGCCGCACGACGGCGCGCGCGCAAGCAGCGCATCGAGCATCGCGCGCCCGACGCCGCGGCCCGCCGCGCGGTCGGCGACGTACACCGAGATCTCCGCGGTCGGCGCGTATGCCGCGCGGTCCTTGAAGTTGGTGAATGCGCCCCACGCGCACACGCCCTGCGCGTCGACCGCCACCAGCACCGGCCGCGCGGTGCGGTCGCGGTTCACGAACCACGCACGGCGCGCGTCGATTCCCTGAGGCTCAAGGTCCGCCGTCGCGATCCGCTTCGGGATCGACTCGTTGTAGATCTCGCGGATCGCCTCGAGATCGGCTTCGACCGCATCGCGGACCTCGATCACGGCGCCTCTCCCGTCGCGATGCAGACGTTCGACACGTCGCTGAAGAAGCGCAGTGCCTCATGGCCGCCCTCGCGGCCGATGCCCGAGTCCTTGACGCCGCCGAAGGGTACGCGCAGGTCGCGCAGCATCCAGCAGTTCACCCAGACCGTGCCTGCGTCGAGCCGCGCAGCGATGCGATGCGCGCGTGAAAGATCGCGCGTCCACACGCTCGCTGCAAGGCCGTAGCGCGTTGCATTGGCCATCTCGACCGCGTCGCGATGGCGGTCGAAGCCATGCACGGTGACGACCGGGCCGAACGTCTCCTCCTGCACGCAGGCGCTCGTCGTCGGCACGCCAAGCAAAACCGTCGGCTCGAGGAACGCGCCGTGCACCACGCGCGGAGGCAACTTGCGCGGAATCGCGCCGCCACATGCGACGACGCCGCCGTCGGCAACGCCGCGCTCGATCGCGGCCAACACCTTCTCGCGGTGCGCCTTCGAGATGAGCGAGCCGAGATCGGTCTCGGGCGACAGCGGATCGCCCACGTTCATCGCGCGCACCGCATCGATGAAGCGCTCGGTGAACTCGCGCATCCGCCCGCGATGGACAAGGATGCGCGACGAGCACAGGCAGATCTCGCCTTGGTTCAGGAACGCGCTGCGCGCGATCTCGGGCACGGCGAGCGCGAGGTCCGCGTCCTCGCACACGACCGCCGCGTTCTTGCCGCCGAGTTCGAGCGACGCCGGAATCAGCCGTTCGCCGCAACGCGCCGCGAGCCGCCGCCCCGTCACCGTGCCGCCCGTGAAGCTCACGGCGCGCACGCTCGGGCAATCGACGATGGCCTGCCCCGCCTCGGGCCCGAGCCCGTGCACGATGTTCAAGGCACCCGCAGGCAGTCCCGCGTCGCGCGCGATCTCGCCAAGCACCGCCGCCGTCGTCGGCGTCAGCTCGCTCGGCTTCGCGATCACGCAGTTGCCGGCGGCAAGCGCCGGCGCGATCTTCCACGTGAAGAGGTACAGCGGCAGGTTCCACGGTGAGATGCAGCCGACGGTGCCGAGCGGCTTGCGCAGCACATAGTTGATGGCGCGCGCGGGCCGCTCGGTCGCAAAGCTCTCGCTCGACTCGTGCAGGATCGCCGTCGCGAAGAAGCGGAAGTTCGCCGCCGCGCGTGGAATGTCAAGCGATCGCGCAAGCGCAAGCGGCTTTCCCGTGTCCTCGCATTCAAGCATCGCGAGCTCGTCGAGCCGCGCGTCGATGCCTGCGGCGATCCCGAGCAAGACGCGCGAGCGCTCTGCGGCGGGCATGCGCCCCCACACGGCGAAGGCGCGCGATGCCGCATCGGCCGCGCGCGCCACATCGACCGCATCGCCGCGCGCGATCGCACGCAAGGGCTCGCCCGTCGCGGGGTTCTCGCGCGCAAGACGCGCGCAAGACGCCGCGGGCACGAACGACCCGCCGATGAAGTGATCGACCTCGCGAATCATGCGTCCCTCACTGCGCCGCGAGGCGCCCACCGTCGACCGGAAGATTCACGCCGTTGACATAGCTCGCGGCTGGCGACGCGAGGAACACGATCGCAAGCGCGAGCTCGCGCGCGTCGCCGAGACGACCCGCGGGAATCGTGAGGATCGCGTCGCGCTCGACTTCGTCGACCGTCATGCCGCCGCGCGACGCCTTCCCCTTGAACAGCGCCTCGAGGCGCGCGGTCTTCGTGAACCCGGGCATCACGTTGTTCACCGTGATTCCGAAGCGCCCCAGCTCGCTCGCGAGCGTCTTCGTCCAGTTCGCCATCGCGGCGCGCACGGTGTTCGAGACGCCGAGCCCCTTGATGGGCGTGAAGACGGACGTGCTCGTGATGTTCACGATGCGGCCGTAGCCGGCCTCGCGCATGAGCGGCGCGCACGCCTGCGTCCACGCCTGTGCGCACCCGAGGTGCATCGACATCGCGGCGAGGTAGTCCTGCGGCTTCGCCTCGATCGCCATGCCGGCGGCCGGTCCGCCCGTGTTGTTCACGAGGATGTGCACGGCGCCAAGGCGGCGCGCAGTCTCCTGCGCGATGCGTTCGGTCCCCGCGAGGTCGGAGAAGTCCGCCTTCACGGCCTCGTGCGCCGCACCGGAGATCGCCTTGAGTTCATCAAGCACCTTCGCAAGCCCGTCCTCGTTGCGACCGATGATCGCGACGCGCGCGCCCGCGCGCGCAAACTCGAGCGCCGTCGCGCGGCCGATCCCTTGCGTCGCGCCGCACACGATCGCGGTCCTGCCGTCGAGCGAGAATGGAGAAGTCGTCACGCGGCGCAGGATAGCGCCATGCGCGCAGCGTGCGAGATCCGCGCCGATGGACGGCGCTGCGGGCACGCGTCATCCGAAGTTCGCGAGCAGGACTCCGAGATCGGCGCTGTCGACCGTGCCGTCGCCGTTCAGGTCGGCCGGACCGCCGGCGCCCCACGCACTGAGCAGGATGCCGAGATCGGCGCTGTCGACCGTGCCGTTCGCGTCGATGTCGCCGGGAATGCCGCAGTTTCCGGCCGCGACGAACGACTTCGCAGGACTGCTGGCGGCGTTGCCCGAGGCGTCGAGAGCGCGCACGTGGTACTCGACATGCGCGCACGCCCCCTGCGCCGGAATCACGCCGCGCCAGAGACCGTTGCCGCTCCACGCCATCGCCGTCGTCTGCGGCTTTCCGCCGTCGACGGCGTAGACGAGGAACACGCCCTTGTCGTCGTAGCCGCGGTCGCTGGTCGTGCCGTCGACAACCTCGGCGCGCACCGCGAACGGACCAGCCTGCCGTGATGGAACCTGTTCAACCAACTTGATGTTCGGCGCAATGGTGTCGGCCGGTCCGGTGTTCACGTAGATCCGGTTCTGGAACGAACCGGACTCGCCCTGCGCGGTGACGATGTCGGGCTTGCCGTCGCCGGTGAGATCGCCCACCTTCGCGTCGAGCGAACTGTCGGCAAGCGTCGGAAGCACGCCGCTTGTCACCTGCGTGAACGTGCCGGTGCCGTTGTTCCGGTACATGCGGTCCGCGGCGCCGAGCGCTGCGACGAACAGGTCGAGGTCGCCGTCGTTGTCATAGTCGATGAAGCGCGAGTCGTTGTCATCTGCCGCGGGATTCGGCGAGATCTGCGACGACACGTTCGTCCAGGACGTCCCTGCTCCGTTGTTGCGGACCAGGAGTTCCGCGCTTGATGGGCCCGCATTGACGCCAATCAAGTCGAGGTCGCCGTCGCCGTCGATGTCGCCGAAGTCGTACGAGTACGCCGTCGCGTCGGTCAGGAACGGATTGAGCTTCGTGAAGCCGCCCGCACCGTCGTTGATCCAGAGCTGGCTCGAGTTCGCGCCGCTCGCGCGCGTGGCGATGTGCAGGTCGAGGTCGAGGTCGTTGTCGACGTCGCCGAACACGCAGTCCATCTGCTCCGCGAGCGCGGTCGAGGGGAACTGCGACGTCGGCGCGTCGGTAAAGACGCCTGCGCCGCCGTTGAGAAACAGGCGCGGACGCCCCGTGGTGGAGAAGCGGTTCGCGCCCGAGTTCAGCAGCACGATGTCGAGGTCGCCGTCGTTGTCGACGTCGCCGAACTGGCCCCGCGACGAGCCCATGGCGATGTTCGGCATGCGCGCCGTGGTCTGGTCGGCGAATACGCCCGCGCCGTTGTTGATGAGAAGCAGCGGACGGCGGTTGTAGTCCTGCGCAAGCAGCAGGTCCCAGTCTCCGTCGCGGTCAACGTCGCCCGCCTCGACGCCTCGGAAGCAGCCGGTGACGCCGACCGCGCGCACGTCGGTCTCGTCGGTGAAGAAGCCCGAGCCGTTGTTCACGTAGATGCGCGGCTTGAGCAGCGCGCCGAGGCTCGAGTAGCCCTGCCCGTTCGCGAAGATGATGTCCTTGTCGCCGTCGCCATCGATGTCGACGAGCGTGCACTGGTTCGTGTATTCGGTCTGGACCGGAAATCGAGTCGACGTCTGGTCGACGAACTGCTGCGCGACAGAGGGCGATACGGCGCAAAAGGCGACGAGCGCCGCAAGATTCTCGGTCTTCATCTGGTCACGCTCCGAGGCTTTGTTCTCGCCACTGGCCGCAGCGTTGCACCCGGATCGAAATGTACCCCTGAATTGGCGCGGCCAAAGTCGCGGCAGAAAGATTCCCGCTGTTTGGGCGCCGCAGCGGGGTCGACCGCCCGCGCGCCGGATATCCGGCGTCGCGCGTATGTCCGGCGCTATCGGCGCTTTCGCTGCAATCGGCTTCGCCGACGGCCGATGCTCACGCCATGTCTTTGCCAGGGGCCTTCATACCGGTCTTCATACGCATCACGAGTCTCGGCCTGGCCGGACTGCTCTGCTGCGCGTCCGCGACGGCAGCCCAAGAGGCGACTGCCAGTTCCGTCGCGGCGGCGGCCGAGACGGACGACGTGGGCGCTGCGATGGAGTACGACCGTCTCGGTGCGGAGTTCCAGAAGCTCGAGCAAGAGCACTTCGGCGGCGTCGCGTTGGCTGCGACGGACGACCGGGCCGCATATCTCGCAACCGGCATCGCGAGCGATCGCGTCGCACGGTGGCTCGTGCGTGCGCGCGAACTTGGCGCCGAACTCGCGCGTGCCGATGCGCTCCCCTACCAGCGCGCGGTCACGCTGAGCGATGGATACACGCCGGGACCTGCCTATCTCGCGCCGCTGCGCGCGGCCGGACGAAGCACGGCCATCCTCGTCCAGGATGCGGCGATTCGGTCGGATGCGAAGGCGCTTGGCGAACTTCTCCGCGTGCAGGTGTCGGTCGCCACGCGCACTGGAACCGATGGAACGCTCCCCACGTCGATGCTGGCCGTCGTCGCTGCGGAAGAGCACATCGCCTCCGTCACCGAACTTCTCGACCGCTGCGCGATCGATCCGAGTCTTGCGCAGGACATCCTGGACTCCCGCCGGGCGTTCATCGATCACGCCGACTTCGGTCTCATCGCCGCCGCGCGGGCGGAGGTCATCGCCCT
>JBIKXP010000187.1:0-6251 GCA_044355685.1 Phycisphaerales bacterium | reverse complement strand
CGCCGTCCTGACCGCGTCCGCGCGGGAGCTTCTCGAACTGCTCAGGCGTCAACAGCGCCTTCAGCCGCTCCTGGTACCGCTCGCCGACGCCAGAACGCTCGTCGAAGGCCCGCCGCACCGGATCGTCCGCGTCGTCGCCGCCCATCGGACCGCCCGCCGCGAAGTTGCGCGCCATGCCGGAGATGCCCTGCGACATCATGGAGACGAAGCGCTCGCCGTCGCGCACGATGCGCTCGGGATCTTCGCTGCGGCTGAGGACCTTGATGCGCTCGTTGATCGGGGCGATCTCGTTGCGGTACAGCGCGAGCAGTTCCGTGATCGACTGGGCGACGCCCGCGTCGAGCCCCTCGATCTTGAGTGCTTCCTCGAACATGCGGTCCGTCTGGGTCGGTCGGTAGACCCGCTCCCAGCCGGCGGTCAGCACGGCCTTGTCGAGTTGGCGCGCCCAATCGCTCTCGCCGAGCGCGGCCACCATCACCGAGCGGAACTCGTCGTTCACGTCGCGGACGACCGCACGCGTGTCGGCCTGCTGCTTGAAGATTCGCTTCGCTGCGTCGACGTCGCCCTCCTGGATGGCCTTGAAGAGGCGCGGGAGCGACTCCTCGATGTAGGTGTTGCGGGCGCGCAGCGCGGTGTCGAGGCGGGCCTCGTATTCGTCGAACATCGGCTCGATCTTGGCGAACTCCTCGGGTGGAAGACGCAGTTCGTCGACCACGAGGAAGAGGTTCACGTTCTCGCCGGAGATCCGGCCGCGCGGCAGCGTCTTCTCGCGCGTCAGGAAGCGCTCGAACGCCGGCCACTGGGCGACCTGATCGTCATCGAGGACGGCCTTGAGTCCGGCGGCGAAGCTGTCGCGCAACTGCGCCTTGCGGCCTTGCCACGACTCGAGCTTCGACAGCATCTCGCCCATCGCCGCCTTCATCTCCGCATCGAGGCCTGAGTTCTGCGCCTCGGTGGCGAACTGCTCGGCGGCCTTCTGCATGCGTTCGCGGAAGAAGGCGCGCCGCGCCTCCTCATCCATCGGGCCGTTCGCGGCTTCTGCGTCGCGGACTTCCTGCTGAATCTTCTCCATCGTCTCGCGCATCTGCTGCTGCCGCTCGGGCGACGCGAAGGCGCGCATGAGGTTCCGGCCCATCTCGGCCATCGAGGTCATGATGCCTTCCGCCTCGGGCTGGAA
Source organism: Phycisphaerales bacterium (assembly GCA_044355685.1). Lineage (GTDB taxonomy): Bacteria > Planctomycetota > Phycisphaerae > Phycisphaerales > SM1A02 > QWPT01. The sequence goes on along the minus strand of JBIKXP010000187.1, from coordinate 5,074 downwards.
AGTCGACTCGTACTCGACGAAGAGGGTCTCGAGCACGACGCCCTGGTCCTCGGTCAACTTGAGCTGGCGCACGAAGATCGGGATGTCGCGGCGCTGGAAGTCGGCCTCGAGCGCTTCACGCACGTCCTGCATGCCGCGGCCCATGCCGCCGCCGCCCATCATGCGGCCCATGCCGCCACCGCCGAAGCCGCGACCGCCACCGCGCTGGGCGCCATCGCCGCGCTGACGACCTTCGCCCTGACCGCCGGCGGGCGGCTCGTTCTGGGCAAGGACGATCGACTCGCTCGCGACGAGCGTCGCCGCTGCGAGGATGGCGGACTGAAGCGTGACCCGACCGAAGGAACGGAAGCTTTGCATGTGGACTCCGTAGAGAAGACTCGACTGGCCTGACCGATGCGCTCACGCGCCATCGCGTTCAGCCTGGCTGGAACGGCGCCGGCGCAAACGCCGAGTACCACCGATCCGAAAGGGGAACTGACGGGAACGCTACCCGACATTGACGGCGCGACGCCGAATTGCAGGCACCTCTCCCGGAACCGGCTCCACGGCTTGGACGAACCAAGCCGCGGAACCGGGTCATGGAGAACGGCGAACTGGCCGACGTATGGCAGGAATCGGTGCAAATCGGGCCGAAAGCCCGCTTCAGCGCCACCGGCGGCCGACGACTGGGCTGGAGGCGAGGACTGTAAGGTCCGAATAACGAAAACCGGGCCGGATTTGCTCCCACACGGTCGCTCCGGACCCGTGCCAAGCCGACACAACAGGCGGATCCAAGCGCTCGAGCCCACGGCGGAGTCGACCCGTCGTCCTGTCTGCCGGTCTCGACGCTGCCAGCTCGAGTTTTTTCGCCGCGATGTCCGTGAACGACCCGAACCAATCCGAAGCAGCGGGACGGGACGTGCTCCCGATCCGGGTGCTCCTCTTCGAGCGCGACTCCCATGCGTGCACGGCGATGCTGCGCGCACTGCGGGAGTCCTCGCTCTCGGCGAAGCGCGTCGGGAGCGCGGCCGACATCATCGACGCACTCCGCGACGGCGCGCCCACGGTGGTCGTGGCGGATCTCTTCGGCGACGACCGGCTCTTCGACGACCTGCGCGCAGGTCTTCTCGCATCGCCCGCGCAGAACGCGCTCATCGCCCTCAGCGGCACGCTGTCGGCGCAACGCGCCGTGCGCTGGATGCGCTCGGGCGCGGACGACGTGCTGGTGAAGCCGATCGACCCGCTTGAGCTGCGCGCCGCCGTGACGCGGGCAGCCGAACGACTGGCGATGCGCCTTCGCATCGATGTCCGGCACGGCGAGCAAGCCGCGGATGCGATCACGCGCATCATCGGCAGCGATCCGAGGCTGCAGCGCGCGCTCGAGATGGCGCGCGCGGCGAGCCGCGTGCGCTCGACGACACTGATCCAGGGCGAGACGGGCACCGGCAAGAGCACGCTGGCGCGCGCAATCCACGAGTCGAGCGCGCGGGCTGGAAAGCCCTTCGTCGAAGTGGCGTGCGGCTCGATTCCCGAGGCGCTTCTCGAGAGCGAGCTCTTTGGCCACGTGAAGGGCGCCTTCACCGGCGCGGTCGCCGACAAGAAGGGGCGATTCCTCGCTGCGCACGGCGGCACGATCTTCCTCGACGAGATCAACACCGCCACGAACGCGATGCAGGTGAAGCTCTTGCGCGTGCTGCAGGAGCGCGCCTTCGAGCCAGTCGGTGGCGACGAGACGATCGAGGTCGACGTGCGCGTGATCGTGGCCTCGAACCAGCCGCTCGAGCGGCTCGTCGAGGAAGGGCGCTTCACGCCGGACCTTTTCTACCGCGTGCACGTGCTGCCAATCGACATGCCCCCGCTGCGCGAGCGCACGACCGACCTCGAGCGGCTTGCGATGCACTTCCTGGTGATCAAGTCGACGGAGGTCGGGCGCACGTTCCTCGGATTCTCGACCGATGCGATGGCCGCGATGCGCGCGCACACGTGGCCGGGCAACGTGCGCGAGCTCGAGAACGCGGTCGAACGTGCGACGGTGCTCTGCGAAGGCGCATGGATCGAAGCGGAGCATCTGCCGGCGCGCGTACGTGCAGCGGTGCGCGGGCAAACCGACCAGCGTCACGGGCAGCCACATGCGCTACCGATGCCGTCACCTCGCCCGGAAGGTCAGCGTGCCGCGGTTGACAGCGCGCGCAGCCTGTCGGACGCGATGCGCGACCCAGAGCGCACGGCGCTGCTTGCGGCACTCGAGCATCACGGCTGGAACCGCTCGAAGGCCGCGAAAGCGCTCGGAATCGACCGCACGACGCTCTACCGGAAGATGCGCGACCTCGGCCTCGGCCGCTACCGCGACGCTGGGTGAGGCGCCGTGGAACGAACGGTCGGGAGCCCAGTTCTCATCACGGCTCGACGATCGAAGCGCCCGACGGCAGCGTGGTCACCACGCTTCCCGAGTTGAAGTTCAGCCCGTTCAGAATCCAAGCGTACACCGTGTTGCCGTTGACGTCCTTCCAGAGGACGTCCGCTGTCGTGTCGCCGTCGAGGTCTTCGACGCTCACGACATCAAACTGCGCGCCGGGGTTGTAGCCAATCTGCCCGCCGCCTGTGAGAAGCGGGCCGTCGAGGAACCAGCAGAAGAGATCGCCGGTGTCCTTGTTGCGGAGGAAGAGGTCGGCCTTGCCGTCGCCGTTCACATCCACGACGCCGCGGCCTTCCCATTCGGATCCGAGGAGCGATCCGCCCGTGACCGGCAAGTAGCTCTGGCGCGTCGCGTTCTCGAGCTCCCAGACATACGTGAGGCGCGAGCCAATGTCTCGGAAGAGGAGGTCGGTGTCGCCGTCGTCGTCGACGTCGCCGGCGCCAAGGAAGAAGGTTCCTGTCGAATCGCCGAGGAGCCCACCGCCGACGAGCACGCTGCCGGCGAGCCGCCAGCAGTAGACCTTCTTGTCGTTGTCGTCGATCCAGATGATGTCGTCGTCGCTGTCTCCATCGACGTCGCCGATGGCAAGGATGTTGATGCTTGAGGGCAGCGCGTAGCCGACCTCGCCGAAGCTGGCGATCTGCGGGCCGTCCATCAGCCAGATGAAGCTCTGGCCGCTGTTCGCGTTCCGGAGCAGGAGGTCGGGCTGCTGGTCGCCGTCAAAGTCGCCCTGCGCGACCGGTGCCCAGCCGCCACCCACCGTGGTCGCAAGCTGGTCGGTGGAAAGCGTGCTCGAGCCGTTCATGTAGCGGTAGCTGACGACGCGGGTCGTTGGGTTGAACGACACGATGTCCGACTTCCCGTCGCGGTTCTGGTCGCCCTTGGTGAACGACTCGCAGGTATCGGGGACGCCGTTGCCGTTGGCATCGTCGACCGCGCCAGATTCAACCTCACAGGCATCGGGCGTGCCGTTGTTGTTGCAGTCGGCGACATCGGTGCGGAACTTCACCGAGAGCCGCGCGAAGCTGCTTGGGCACTCGACCGTGCTGACGAAGGTGCTGGCGCGAAGCCGGAAGACTGCGTCTCCGTTCGCGTCGAGCAGGTCGAGGTAGTCGGCCACGGGGATGAGCACCTTTGCCTTCTGCGAAGTGCTCGGGCAGTCGCTTCCGCCGACGTTGAAGATGTAATCGACCACCTGGTTGTTGACCGAGAGGATCAGGAACTCAAGGCTCGAGCCAAGGTCCGCCTTCACCTCGATGTTCACCTCGACCGGAAGGAGCGGGGTCGGGCTGTTCGCGATCGTGAGCGTTGCCGTACTCGCGGAACCGAAGGGCGCGACCTGCGCCGCGGCCTGCTCGACGAATTCATCGATGCAGCTGTCGAGCGCGCCGTCGCCGGTGCAGTCGAGGTCCGGGTCGTCGCGGATCTCCAGTTCGTCCGGGGTGCCGTTTGCATCGCAGTCGGTCGGATCGGCCTCGATCGCAAGCGTGTGGCTCTCGCCCGCCGCGATGAACGAAGCCGGCTCGAGCGTGCCGGGGATGGTCCGCTGTCCGTCGGTGTTGTCGCCCCACGCGACGACCGTGCCGTCAAGCTTGAGGGCGTACGAGGTGTCGCCGCCCGCAGCGACGGCGTAGACGTCGGTGAGTCCGCCCGGCGGCACCGACTGGTTCGAGGCGTTGTCGCCCCAGCAGCGAACTTCGCCCAGCGCCGTCAGCGCGACGACGTGGGCGGCGCCGGCGGCGATCGCGTCGGCGGCGCCGAGATCGCCAGGAACCGATGACTGCCCTTGGGCGTTGCTGCCCCACGCGAAGACCGTTCCGTCAGACTTGATCGCGACCGAGAAGAAGCCGCCGGCGCTGATCGCGCTGGCGGTACCGAGGCCGACCGGAACCGTGCACTGCCCGTCCGTGTTGTCGCCCCAGCAGCGCACCGAACCCGCCGGCGTCAGCGCCATCGAGTGCTGGTTGCCGCCGGCGATCTGTGATGCGGCGAGGAGGTCGCCGGGCACGGTGGCCTGGCCCGAGGTGTTCAGACCCCAGGCGCGGACGCTGTTGTTCTCCAGGATCGCGAGCGCGTGCTCAGCGCCGGCGGCGACACGGATGACCGTGCCGAGGCCGGTGGGAATGGTCGTCTGGCCAGAGGCGTTGTCGCCCCAAGCCGCGAGGGTGCCGTCCGACTTCAGGACGATCGTAAACGCCGTGCCGCCGTCGGCATCCTTCACGGTGCCGAGGCCTCCGGGGATCGTGGTTTGGCCTTCAACGTTGCGCCCCCACGCTTTGAGAACGCCATCGACGGCGTGCGCCGGCGAGCTGGCGAACAGGACGGCGAGCGGGGCCAGTGGAAGGATCGTGCGGCGGAAAGACATGTGAAATAGCACTCCTCGTGGACAGAAACAGAGTTGGTCTATCGGTCGAGATGTGCAATTTGCCGAAGAAATCGCTGCGCGGGTGCGGCGCGAATCGAAGCCAAGGTGGCGACGGGATAGTTCAAGTCAAAGAGACTCTGCGCTTTCTTCCGCGCTCTCGCCCGGAAGCCCGGCCCGTTGCGCTTCAGTTCTGTCCGAACTCTCGCCGTCGGCCGCAACGCGAGGTTCTGCCTGACGGATCCCAGGGGTTCCACGACCCGCAAGATCTCGTGCCGGGACTCCCGCAACGACCGACCGCGGCGCGACCTCGCCGC
>JBIKXP010000186.1:0-6306 GCA_044355685.1 Phycisphaerales bacterium | reverse complement strand
GTCCCGTCAATCGTCTCTCCAACCCCCCGGGAAGAGCCTCGCGCGCGAGAAGCGCTGAGAATCCCGCCGGGAGCCGCGGCTTCGGCAGGACATGCCGGGGCGATTCGCGGGAAGACGATGCTAGCGGATCGAGGCCCCCCGTTGCGACGCGCGACCGCGTTTGTGGCCACCCGCGATCACGCAACCGCGAAGTCGCGGTGGCCAAAGTTCCGATACGCTCCTCGCACGATGTTCATCCCGCTTGGGACCACGCTCGACACACCCCGCCGGCCTTTGGTCGTCTTCACCCTTGTGGCCGTCAACGTCTTGCTCCACGTCGCGGTGTTCACGGGCACCCGAAGCGGCAATCCGCAGATCGTGGAGTGGTTTCAGACCCTCAAACTGAGTTTCCGAGACTTTCACTGGTGGGAGCCTTTTTCGTACCAGTTCCTGCATGATCCGACCGGGATCATGCACGTTGCGGGCAATATGATCTTCCTCTTGGCCTTCGGCGGGGTCGTTGAGAACCGTCTGGGCAAGTTCGGTTTCCTGGCGCTCTACCTCGTGGGAGGCGCACTGTCGGGATTGCTGCAGGTGGTTCTGACGGGTGGATCGGTGATCGGCGCGAGCGGCTCGGTCTCGGTCGTAGCGGGTGCGTTCCTCGCGCTCCACCCCCGCGGCCACGTCCACGGCCTCTGGCTGCTGCCGCCCTCCCGGGTGACGATTTCCGCAGCGTGGCTTCTCGGCCTCTACGCCGCAATCGACCTCGTGAACACGTTCACGGACGCGTTCGGCGCGACCCGGACCGGGGTCGGCACCATCGCCCACCTCGCAGGTCTCCTCTTCGGACTCTCGGTGTGCGTGGCGCTGTTGGGAACGGGCATCCTGCGGCGCAACGACTTCGACCTCTTCTACATGGTGAAGCAGTGGCACCGCACGCGCCAGTTGCGCGCGGCCACCATGACGCTTGGACTCGGGACAGCCGACGGCCCCGTCGCAGCGCGGGTGCGCGCGGGCGCGCAGGACACGACGTCGCCAAGTGAGCGCAGGCTTCGCAACACGCTGGCGGCCGCGCACCGCGAGCGCGATCTCGTGCTGGCGGCGCAACTCTATCGCGAACTTCTCGCGGAGTCGCCGGAAGCCTCGTTGCCCGCGGCGCTGCAACTCGATGTGGCGAATCAGCTCGCGGTCGAGGGCGATGCACAGACGGCACGGCGCGCCTACACGATCTACCTCGAGCGATTCCGCTCGGAGCCCGCCCGGCATGACGTACGGGTGATGCTCGCCGCGCTTGAACTGCGGCGGCTGGACGACCCTCACGCGGCGCTCGCGACGCTCGCGGAACTTGATCGCTCGCGCCTTCTCGACGAGACGCGCGCACTTGCCGAGCGGCTGCACGCGGAGGCGACTGCGCTCGCCGCAACGCGCCGGCCCGGGGGCCTCGCGTGAAGAGGACCCTCATCAAGATCTGCGGCGTCACCGACCGCGAGACGGCCGAGATTGCCGCCATGGCCGGCGCGGACTTCATCGGCATCGTGCTCGTTCCTTCGAGCCCCCGCTTTCTGCCGCCTTCTGCGGTTCCCTCGCTCGTTGCCGCGATCATCGACGCCGGCGCGATTCCGGTCGCCGTCGTGCGGCTTCCGGTCGACCCCGAGACCCGCGCAGCGCTCGACCTCTTCCCTGTGATTCAGTTCCACGGCGTCGAGGAGCCCGATGACCTCGCGCGCTTCACCTCGGGAGATGCGCCGTGGGAATGCTGGAAGGGACTGCCTTTCGCGGCGCCAGTCGTCGGATCGTGGTTCGCGAGCGGCTGCGTCACGCGACTTGTCGTCGATGGCCCCGACGCCGGGAGCGGCGAAGCGTTCGATCACGCGCAGTTCGCAGTGATTGCGGAAAGCGCGCGGGCGCGCTGCCTGCTCGCGGGCGGGCTGACACCCGAGACCGTGGCAGCGGCGATCCGCACGGCGCGCCCGGGTGGCGTCGACGTTTCGAGCGGCGTCGAGCGCGCACGAGGCGTGAAGGACCACGACAGGATCCGCGCGTTCATCGAGGCTGCGCGCGGGGCGTGATCCAGCTGCGCGCGGGGCGTGAACCTGCTGCGCGCGGGGCGTGAACCTGCTGCGCGCGGGGCGTGATCCTGCTGCGCGCGGTGCGTGAACCTGCTGCGCGCGGGGCGTGAACCGGCTGCGCGCGGGGCGTGAACCGGCTGCGCGCGGGGCGTGAATGCGCTCTGTTCGGTCGATGGGCCCTCTCACGGGGGCGCGGAGTCCTCGCATCACACGCCGACGGCAACCTTCTTGCGCGCCGCGCCGAGCTCTCCGATCCAGTTGCGCATGTCGGATCGGCACGAGTCCCATGCGCGCGACGTGCGAACCTCGATGAACGCTCGATACATCGACATGAGCGCTGTGTCGAAGGTCGCGAAACTGTCGAGGCGCTCCTCGATCGCAGCGCGCAGCGACTGTGGCTTGTCCTCTGGCTTGGGCAACTTGAGTCCCGACACCTCGAAGCGGTCGCCCTGCAGCGCGCACTCCCAGACGCGGCCAAACTGCGAGACGGTCAGGCCGATCTTGCGCGGCCATTTGCCAAGCTGCACTGCGCGCGCGGTCTCGGCCTTGCGCGTCGGCGCGTCGCCGCGCAGGCTCGTGCGGCCGGAGAGCCCCCACGCGCACTCAAGGTCGAGCACCTTGTCGATCGCGATCGCAACTTCGCCTTCAGCGGTCGGCACAAGGCCCTCGTGCACGTCGCAGTGCCACCACAGCCAGAGAAGGAAGAGGTTTCCCAGAAAATCCTGCGGCTCGTTCGAGTTCCACGGGAGTTCTGGGCGATCGGCGGACGAGCGGCGGCCGTCCTCGCGCGCAAGTTCGATCTCAGGCGGTGCGCTCGAGAGCGCCTCAGGGCGCATATCGTCGTAGTCGCTCGCACGCCCCTTCTGCACGAGAATGTCGAGCGCAATGGTGCCGCTTGAGCGCGGCGCGATCGTTGCGCCGAGCGAGTCGATCGCGAGGCGTCGCAGCGACTGCACCTCGGCGTCGGCCGAGATCGCGGCGTACATCGTCTGCTTCGCGAAGTCCCACCAGATCGGCGCGTGCTTCGGACGGCGATAGCGGCCCTCGGCGATCTCCTCGTCGATACGGCGCAGCGCGTCCTCACGCGCTTCCTTCTTCGCATTGCGCGGGAGATAGGTGCCGCCGCCGTCCTTCGCCGGGACGAGCCGCGCGTCCTCGGCCATCGCGATGTAGGCCTTCTTGATCTCGGGCGGGACGCGCACGGTGTCCGAACGGAGTCCGAGCAGAAGGCCGCCGCCGAAACCAATCCGCTCGAAGTCGAAGAGGCCGTCGAAGAGGTGACGGCCGGCGGTCCAGCCGACGTGGATCTCGCCAGGCTTGATCGGCTCGAGTTCTCCGAGGGCGTGTTCGCGAAGAAGGCCGTAGACCTTCGACTCGAGCATGTTGGGGGCCGCGCCGGCGACGGCGAAGCGGCGGTAGCTGATGGCACCGGAACGGAAGGGCATTTCGCGATTGTGGGCGAAGTGCGGTGGGTGCGCGGCGTCCGGCGCACGAACGACAACTTGTTCAGAAACGGTGCCTGGCACGTGCCGGGAGGTGCCGTGCACCACGCGGCACGTGCCTGGCACCACGCGCGCACCAAACCCAAGTCACGACGCGCACTGGAGTTGCCGAGGTGAAGTGTGACGGCTTCGGGGCCCGCTCGCAGGTGTCTGGTCAGGCGGATTTCTGTACGAGGCGGTACGTCCGCTTTCCGTCCTCGGTCTCGACGTCCTCCGCCAAGCCAAGTTGCACCAGATGCTTCGCCGGACCGTGCGGCTTCCTCGCCTCGTCGGCCAGCCGCGCCTTGGCGCCCGGATTCGCATACACGTTGAACACCATCGCCTTCGCGGTCGCAAACAGGCCGCCGAAACTCGAGAATGTGTGGTCGACCGCGCTCGCCTCGTAGCCCGAATGCACCATGCAGTTCGCGCACTTCGGGTTCTCGCTCGCGTGCCCGTAGTTCTCCCACACCGTCTCGTCCATCAGCTCGCGGAAGCTGTCGGCATAGCCCTCCTGGAGGAGATAGCACGGCTTCTGCCAGCCGAAGATGTTGAAGCACGGCATGCCCCACGGGGTGCACTCGTACTCGCGCTTCCCCATCAGAAACTCGAGGAAGAGCGGAGACTGGTTGAAGATCCAGCGGCGCTTTCCATCGCGACGATTCGAGAGGATCATCTCGAACAGCAGATTCGTCTCGCGGCGCTTGAGGAAGCCGGACTGGTCGGGCGCCTTGTCGTAGGCGTAGCCAGGCGACAGCATCATGCCCTCAACGCCAAGTTCCATCATCTCGTCGAAGAACGCGCGGACCGAGTTCGGATCGGCGCCTTCGAACAGCGTCGTGTTCGTCGTCACGCGAAAGCCCATCTTGACGGCGAGACGGATGCCGTCGACGGCCTTCTGGTACGTGCCCTCTCGGCACACCGCGAAGTCGTGGTTCTCTTCCTGACCGTCCATGTGCACGCTGAACGTGAGGTACTTCGACGGCTTGAAGAGCCCGGCCTCGAGCTTCTCCTTGAGAAGAAGCGCGTTCGTGCAGAGATAGATGTACTTCCCGCGCGCGACGAGACCTTCGACGATCTCCTTGATCTCGGGGTGGAGGAGTGGCTCCCCGCCCGGGATCGACACCATCGGCGCGCCGCACTCCTCGGCCGCGTCGAAGCACTGCTGGGCGGTCAACTGGCGACGGAGGATGTGCGCCGGATACTGGATCTTGCCGCAGCCCGCGCAGGCGAGATTGCAGCGGAAGAGCGGCTCGAGCATCAGGACAAGCGGGTAGCGCTTCCGGCCCGCGAGCTTCTGCCGAAGCACGTAGGTCGCGACTGTCCACATCTGGCTGACTGGCACGCCCATGGAAACCCTCCAGCAAGCCGTCGAGGATCCTCGCACGACTCCAAACCGCACACCGAACGACACTCCCTACCTCGAGCCACGCGATGCTCGGCCGCGGCCGCCGGCCTTGAGGCCGAGGAAAACCTCGGCAACCAAGCCTCAGCAACCAAACCTCGGCAACCAAACCTCGGCAACCAAACCACGCCGACCAAACCACGGCAACCGCCGCACGCGCCGTCGCCCGTCGCGGCCTCCCGTTTGGACGGCCCAGACGCGCATGTTCCCGGCCCGACCTCGCGGAATGATCGAGGAGGAGGCCCGGGGGGCGAGATTCTACGGAATTTCGCCTCGGCCGCCCGAACCGCAGCCGCCGTCGGCGACGTAGCCGCACCCATGCCAAGGGTCGTTGCCATCGCCGCCATGCCTGTCCAGAGTGGACCAGCGTGCATGCAGGCCGTGGCGACGTGCGGAATCGATGCCCTTGCGCGTGCGCTCGGTGGCATCCGCGAGATCGGGGAACATGGGTTCTCGGCTATCGTCCCGCGTCGGAAGGCACGGCCGAGTGAATCCTGTGCCCGGCAGACTCGATCCGTGAAGACCCCCGCGCAGCATTCCCACCAGCAGAGGAGCGATGAGGCGCTGTTCGTCGCGCACCGCGCCGGCGACCCGCAGGCGCTGCGGCTACTGATCGAACGCTATCGGTCCGAACTGCATGGATTCCTCGTGCGGTTGGTCGGGTCGCAGAGCGGAGCCGACGACGTCTTTCAGGAAGCGTTCCTCCAGGTGCACCTCTCGGCCGAGAGTTTCGACGAGGAGCGCCGCTTCAAGCCGTGGCTCTACACGATCGCTGCGAACAAGGGCCGCGACTACCTCCGCCGCCAGAAGCGACGCGCGGCCGTGAGCCTCGACGCCCCCGCGACCAAGAACGGCGATGGCTCCCTCGTCGATCTCCTCGAGGGCGGAGAGGACGTGCCCTCCGAAACGCTCGAACGCGACGATGAGCGCGAGGCGGTGAAGAAGGTCATCGACGAACTTCCACCCCACTTCCGGGAGATCCTCCTCCTTGGATACTTCCAGAAACTCAGCTACGCGCAGATCGCAGACAGCCTCGCGATTCCGCTCGGCACGGTGAAGAGCCGTCTGCACGCTGCGGTCGCGTCATTTGCGGAAAGCTGGAAGCTCGCCTGCGAGCGTCGAAGCGGCGGGCGCGAGACAAAGTCACGAACGTCACGGAGCAACGAAGCCCAATGAGTGCAGGCGACCAGACACCGACCGCCGACGGCGGCGACGGCGCGACGCGCGCAAACCCCACGCTCGCGGCACCCGACATGGAGGCGCTCGATCTCCTGGTCGAGCACGGCTTCGACGCGGCGAAAGCCGCCTCCGCACGTCCCGAACTCGCGGCGCGCATCGATGCGGCGATGAAACTCTTCGCTCGACTCGACGA
>JBIKXP010000185.1:0-6358 GCA_044355685.1 Phycisphaerales bacterium | reverse complement strand
CGCTCGGTCGGCACCAGGTGTCGACGACGCCTTCGTGCATGTACCAGCAGTTGTTGGCGCTGATGAGCGGCACATCGAAACCGAACTCGCGCACGAACCGCACCAGCTCGCCGAAGTACGCCGCACCTACATCCGCGTCGAGCGAGTGCCAGTGGTCCTCGAGGCCGATCGCGACGATCGGACGCTCGGCGCCGCCGCCGTTGCGCGTTGCCTGCAGGTCGGCCGTCTCCTGCGCCACTCGCCTCCAGAACCGGGCAACTCGCTGCATGAAGCCGGGGTTCGCCTCGCGAATGCGATCGGCGGCGAACTGGCCGATCCAGGAGGGAACTCCGCCCGCCGCGAACGTCCCGCCGACGCACGGCCCGATGCGGAGGACGACCTTGAGGCCGGCGGCGCCGGCGGCGGCCACGAAGCGGCGCACATCAAGCGAGCCCGAGAACTCGAAGCGATCCGGAATCACCTCATGGAGCGACCATGGGACCCGGGCGACCACGGTGTTGAATCCGGCGTGCCGGAGTTCGGCCAGCCGATCGGCCCAGCGTGCCGGATCGACGAGAGCCGGGTCGAGCGCAGCGCCCACGATCGGGAACCTGCGGACGCCTGCACGGGCTCCGTCGTGGAAAAAGCTCAGGGAGTCGTAGGAAATGGATGGCATCGACGTTCTGTTCTTCGCCGGAGGCGATCGGTTCGTCAGATCGTCGCCACGGACGCACTTCCGACCGAAATCGGACTCTCCCACAATCTTCCCGCGCGGGCAAAATGCGGGGCATCCTGATGCTTCCGGACGACGAAGCAGGCAGCCCCGCGCAATCTCCCGGTACAAGCATCCCCCGCTCCTATCCTTCGGGCCCCTCGAGACCCATTGGCGCCGACCTCCAACCCCCGAATCTGCCCCCGAATGCCGTTCCCGACCCGCCGACTCGATCATCCGCGCCGATCTTCGCTCTGTCTCGTGGGCGCACCAGCACCCCGTGCGCTGGTTGCGATCGTGGCGCTCGGCCTGATGCAGTCGTGTGACAGCGGCCTCCAGCGCATCGACCGGGCCACAAACGAGAAGCTGCGCGCAAGCGCCGAGCAGATCGGCGGGGACGCTCTCTACCCTGAAATTGGGTCGAACCGCTACGAAAGTGGTTCGTTCTTCCCTGATTTCCCGGAAAACGTCGATCGACCCTCCACCGTAAATCCAACGGTGAGCGACCTCCGCTTCGACGCGATTCCCGACGCCAAGGAGGACGCCAGCACCATCGCGCAGCGGTTCGAGCGCATGGCGCAGGAAGACCCGAACGCGAGATTGATCGGCTTCGAGGACGCGATCGCCCACTCGATGGCGTACGCCGATGAGTACCTGTCGGCCGAAGAGGCCTACCTCATCGTCGCGATCCGGATGCTGATCGAAGAGCACAAGTGGACGCCGATCCCGACGAACGTGACGTCGGCCACGTTCGCGAACGACGGCGGTGGCGACGGGCGCTTCAACAACGCCCTCGGCATCGTCAACGACCTCGGCATCTCCCAGCGCCTGCCCTTCGGCGGTGAGGTGAGCGCCTCATTCGTGGTCGCGGCCACGGAGCAGCTCGACGACTACCTGAATACGACCGACACGCAGTCGGCCGACATCGTGCTCGAGGCCGCGATCCCGCTGCTGCGGGGCTTCGGCGACGTGGCCCGCGAGGACCTCGTCCAGGCGCGGCGCAACCTCGTCTATGCCGCACGCGACTTCGAGCAGTTCCGCCGCGACTTCTACTACGACCTCGCGGCCGACTATCTCACGCTCGTGCAGCAGCTCAAGGGCATCGCCAACGGCGAACGCCAGGTCGAGCGAAGCGCGGCCGTCGAGGCGCGCATCAAGGCGCTTGTCGCCAGCGGCCGCACCGAGCCGTTCCAGGCCGACCTCGCCACGCAGAACACGCTCTTCGCGCTTGACCGCCTCAGCTCGCAGCGCGAGCTCTACCGCCTGTCGCTCGACCGCTTCAAGGCGCGCATCGGCATGCCCGTCGAGGAAACGGTCAAGCTCGACCCGGTCGAGTTCAAGTTGCCGGTGCCGCGCGTCGACGGGAGCGAGGCGCTGGGCCTTGCGTTCCGCTACCGCCTCGACCTCCAGACCCGCCGCGACATCGTGGACGACTTCACGCGGAAGGTCGACGTCGCGCGCAATGGCCTGCTCGGCGACCTCGACCTTCTGCTTGCAAGCAACCTTCCGACCAACCCGCGCAAGACACAGTCGAGCCTCGAGTTCTCGCCAAACGACAACGAGCTCAGCGCGAGCCTCGTGTATTCGATGCCGCTCGACCGCGTCCCCGAGGAACTGCGCCTCCGTCAGACCCAGATCCTGCTCGAGCAGTCGAAGCGCGAGTTCTTCCAGTCGCGCGACGACGCCGCCGTTGCAGTGCGCCAGGCGTCCCGCGGCATCGAGCGCTCGCAGTTCAGTCTTGTCGTTCAGCAGAAGAACGTCGCGGCCGCCATGAACCGCCAGGCCGCGATCGACGCAGCGCCCGACCGCGCGACCGCCCGTGACCGCACCGAAGCGGTCGACCAGCTCCGCCGCGCGCAGGACTCGCTCGACGCCGCGAAGAAGGATCTCCAGCTCGCGATCCTCCGCTACCTCAACACGACGGGACAACTCCGAATCGCCGCCGACGGCACGCTCATCCCGTTGCCGGGCATGGAGACCGCCGAGGAAACCGGACCGAATCTCATCGACGAAGCCCCGTGACACGCCAACCATCAGGGATATCCATGACGACCATGCCTCGCATCGCCACGCGCTTCATCACGACGAGCATCCTTACGACCAGCCTCGCGCTTGCCGTTGCCATGATTCCGCTCGGATGCGGCGGCGAAGGCTCTGGCCCCGATGCGACGTCGATCGCAGCGCGCGACCTCCACGTCGTGGAGAAGTCGTCATACGACATGGTTCTTCCCGTGAGCGGCGAGCTTGCGGCGCAGCAGCAGGTCGAGATCCGCAACCGCCTCGAGACGCGCGCGATCATCACGCAGATCGTCCCCGAGGGAACGCGCGTCTCGAAGGGCGACATCGTCGTCCGGCTCGCGCAGGAGGAGATCCTCGACAAGATCAAGGACGCCACCGACAAGGTGAACAGCACGAACAGTTCCGCGATCGCCGCGCAGCAGTCGCTTGCGATCAAGGAAGGCGAGAAGCAGAGCGAGCTCGACAAGGCCGACGTCGCCGTGCGCATCGCGGAGCTTGCGCTCCAGGGATGGCAGGAAGGCGAGGTCGTGAACAAGCGGCAGCAGCTTGCGCTTGCCAAGGAGACGGCCGGCATCAACCTCGACCGCCTCAAGGGCCGATTTGAGGAGAGCGCGAAGCTCGTCGCGCAGGGCTACATCGCGAAGGACGAGTACGAGAAGGACCGCATCGCCATGATCGAGGCAGAGGCGAAGGTCAAGCAGGCGGCGCTCGATCTCGAGGTCTACGAGAAGTACACCTTCTTCCAGGAAGAGGCGAAGAACAAGTCCGATCTCGAGCAGGCGCGCGCGGAGCGTGGCCGTGTCGAGGAGAAGTTCAACGCAGAGCTCGTGAAGGCGCAGGCCGACGTCGACAGCGCGAACTTCCAGCTGCAGAGCGCGAAGGAGCGTCTCCAAAATCTCGAGACGCAGCTTGCGAACACGACGCTCGCTGCGCCGATCGACGGACTCATCGTCTACGCGACCAGCATCGACAGCTCCAACGGCGGTCGCGGTGGTGGCGATGCCCAACCTCCGCAGGTGGGCACGGAACTGCGTCCGAACGAGCTCGTGATCCTGCTGCCCGACACCTCGCGGATGGTGGCGAACCTGAAGGTGAGCGAGGCGCTCTCCGGCCGCATCAAGCCGTCGCAGCGCGTCACCGTGTACAGCGACGCGATGCCGAACCAGCCGGTTGCTGGCGAAGTGACCGGCGTCAGCGTGCTCGCCGCCAACGGCGGGTGGCGCGACCCGAATCGGCGCGAATACACCGTGCGCGCAGCGCTCGAGACCGATCCCGCGCTTGGACTCAAGCCAGCGATGCGCTGCAAGGCGGAGATCCTGCTTGGTCGCGTCGAAGACGCCATCAATGTGCCGGTACAGGCGATTTTCCGACAAGGCCCCGTCGCGTTCATCTACATCGAGGGAAGCGGAGGCTTCGAGCAGCGACAGGTGGAGCTTGGCCGCGCGAGCGAAGTGCAGATCGAGATCACCAAGGGCGTGGAGCCGGGCGAGAAGGTCCTGCTTCGGGAACCAAAGTCGTTCGAGATCGCGAAGAAGCTCGATCCAAGCGTGTTCGAGCTGGCGAACGCAAGCGCGCCCGGCTTCGGCGGTGGTTCGCGCGGCGCGGGCAGCGCACGTCCGCCCGCGATGAACGCCCCCGCAGCCGGCGGCGAAGCGGCAGGTGGCGCCGGCGAAGGTCGTCCGCGTGGCGGTCGGCCCGAGGGCGCGCGCGGTCCGCGTGACGGCGGTCAACCCGCAGGCGCCGAACCCACGGCGCCTGCCGCGACGGCTGCACCTTCGACGACCGGCTGATTCCTCTGACGTCGCGCTGCTGCGCACGTCCGCGCACGATCGGCGCGGCGTGTCTTCACGTTCACATCGAGGCAAGCAAGGCCGGAATCGGCGCGAGCGAGTCGAGGATCACATCGGGCGGTGGATCGAGCGTCTCGACCGCACGGCCATGGTTGTAGCCGCCGCGAACGACAAGGCTCGGCATGCGCGCGGCATGTGCGGCGCCAACGTCGTTCGCGCTGTCGCCAACCATCCACGCATCGCGGACGCCGAGCCGCCGCAGCGCCTCGAACAGCGGACCTGGATCTGGCTTGCGCACGCCCAGCGTGTCGCCGCCGATCACGCAACCCACGTATCGCTGCCAGCCGAGCGCGTCGATGATGCGCACGGTGGGTGCAAGCGGCTTGTTCGTCACGACCGCGACACCGAGTCCACGCCCGTGCGCGGCTGCGAGCGCCTCGCGCGCACCCTCGAGCGGCTTGGTGTGGTCGACGCAGATCTCCTGATAGATGGCGCGGAATCGCGGCATCGCTTCGTCGGCCGCTGCATGACGCGCAAGCGCGTCGGCACGCCCGACGAAACCCTCGAAGCGGCCCGCCATCGCGCGCTCGATCAGCATGCGCGCGCCGTTTCCCACCCACGTGGCGATCTCGTCGCGCGTGCGCTCGGCCATGCCGAGCTCGCGCATGAGCGCGTTCACTGCGACGAAGATGTCCTCGACCGAGTCGATCAGCGTGCCGTCGAGGTCGAAGAGCAGCGCCTGCGGCGCTGGATACGCGCGTAGCACGCGCAGTATCGCCTCAAGCGGTGCGCCTGGGCGATCGGTGGTCGTGGAAGGTGCGCGCGGATCCGTCAGCGTCAGTTCGCGAGCTCGAATGCGAGCCGCGCCTTCGGAAAGAAGCGGCCTGGACTCGCGACCTCGACGAGGTCGGAATGCAGGAAGACGTTGCCATCGGGGATTCCGCAGGTCTGCTGGAGATCCTTCACGAGCGAAACCAGCGCGCGCATCTGCGCGTCGGTGAACTCGCGGCGCTCGCCGTTGCCCATGAGGCAGATGCCGATGGCGTTCTGGTTGAACCACGCGGCATCGGGCGCGGATCCGACGGCGCGCTCGGCGACATGCGCGCCAGCTTCCTGCTGAAGCCAGCGCGGACCGATCGCAAGCGAACCGTCGGGTTCGCCGTTGCCGTTGCCGATGACGAAGTGGTAGCCGAGCGAGGGAAGGCCCCACGCCGCATGCTGGCGCGTCAGCTCGTCGACGCTGCCCGCGGCGCTCGCGCTGTGGTGGATGACGATTGCCTGCCAGCGCCCCGGTGCGACGGGCGACTGCCCGGGCGCGGCGCCCGACTCGGCGACGCGAACCGCGGGAATGCCCTGCCAGTTCTCGCCAAGCATCAGGACGCCGCCCGCGAAGGTCATCGCTCCGACGAAGACTCCCCACACGATTCCCATGCGCTTGGGGTGGACCTTTCGGCTGCCAGAGCGCGTCGAGGACGCCGCCCGGTTGTTCGACTTCGATTGGGACTTCCGTGCCAAGGGGCGATTCCTTCGCGTCGTGCGTGGATGGGTGCGGGACGATAGCGGAAATCGGCCAACGCACGAATCCCTCTGTAGGAATTGCGCGCAGCAGTTCACGACGCGATCGGCGCACGCGCTCGCGCGGACGGCGCGGCGTCGGCAGAGACGCGCGAATTCAGCTGCTTCCCGCGTGCGTTCCGCGTGCTTTCGAGTCGATGCTGCCCGACGGAACCTACTGCTGCTGGCCGAGACGTGCGCGCAGCGCCGGCTGCGGGGTGCCGAACACGTCGGGCTCCTCGAGCGGCACGTAGCGCTGTCGCATGCGGTCGTAGGTCTCGAACTGGTTGCGGGGCAGATCCGA
>JBIKXP010000037.1:0-20639 GCA_044355685.1 Phycisphaerales bacterium | reverse complement strand
TTCTTCCTGGTTCGCCGATGTCGCTCTGGCCTGCGCGGAC
Source organism: Phycisphaerales bacterium (assembly GCA_044355685.1). Lineage (GTDB taxonomy): Bacteria > Planctomycetota > Phycisphaerae > Phycisphaerales > SM1A02 > QWPT01. Next base: position 20,599 of record JBIKXP010000037.1, on the reverse strand, counting down.
GAGCCCGCTCGCGCGCGGCGTGATCCGCGACATTCTTCCGACCGGCGTCCGTGCGATCGACTCGATGCTCACGATCGGCAAGGGGCAGCGCATGGGAATCTTCGCCGGCCCGGGTGTCGGCAAGAGCACGCTGCTCGGCTCGATCGCGCGCGGCACCAGCGCGCACGTGAACGTCATCGGGCTGATTGGCGAGCGTGGCCGTGAAGTGCCGGAGTTCCTCGAGCATGTGCTCGGCGAAGAAGGGCTCAAGCGCTCGATCGTGGTCGTGGCGACCGGCGACGAGAGCCCGCTGATGCGCGTGCGTGCCGCCACCGTCGCATGCAGCGCCGCCGAGTACTTCCGCGACCTCGGGCTCGACGTCATGCTCATGCTCGACTCGGTCACCCGATTCGCGCAGGCGCAGCGCCAGATCGGCCTCTCCGCCGGCGAGGCTCCCGCCACGAAGGGCTTCACTCCAAGCGTGTTCGCCATGCTGCCCCGGCTCCTCGAGCGCGCGGGCGTCCTTGCGGGTGGCGGCTCGATCACCGGCTTCTACACCGTGCTCGTCGAGGGCGACGACATGACCGAGCCGATCGCCGACGCCGCGAAGGGCATCCTCGACGGGCACATCGTCTTGTCGCGCAAGCTCGCCGAGCGGGCGCACTTCCCGGCGATCGACATCCTCGCCTCCATCTCGCGCGTCGCCGATCAGGTGTCGGACCAGAATCACCTGCGGGCGCGTCGGCACATGTCCCGGCTGCTCTCGGCCTACAAGGAGGCCGAGGAACTGATCCAGATCGGCGCCTACGCGAAGGGCTCGAACGCAGAGGTCGACGCTGCGATCGCGCTGAAGCCGATGCTCGAGGCGTTCCTGCGCCAGGGGTCCCACGAGCGCTGCGAACTGCCGGTATCCCTGCGCGGACTTGTCGAACTTTCGCTTTCTGCGGCCTCTGCGGACAAGCGGAACACGCCACAGCCCCCGGGCGCTGGAAGACCTGCGGCCGCCGTGCCGATATCCCGTTAGCCGATCCCCCGATCCCGGTCCGCCGGTCTCCGAACACGTCGGTCACCTGACGCATGCCACGATTCCGCTTCGCACTCCAGCGCGTGCTCGACCTTCGCCTCCGCGAGGAGGAGGCGCGTCGCCTTGCGCTCGCGGGCGTCGAGGGCCAGCGCCGGATGCTCGAGGACTCGCTTCGGACGCGCCAGGTCGAGATCTCGGCGGGCCGCGACGAATGGCGACGTCAGCTTGTCGGCGAGATCGATCCCGCGGCGCTGCGCCACCACTCGGGCGCGAGCCTCGGGCTCATGCGCAAGGCGCAGCGCACGGTGCTCGAGATCGCAGGGCTTGAGAAGCAGCTTGCGCGTGCGAAGGCCGATCTCGTCGAGGCGGCGCGGCGCCGGCGCGTGCTCGAGATCCTGCGCGAGCAGCGGCTTCTCGCGCATCGCGCCAAGGAGGATCACAAGGAGCGCGACCAACTCGATGAGTTCGCCCAGTCGGCCGCCCGCCGCCGGGCCGAGGAGGATGCGATCGCGGAGGAGTCCGCCATGCAGTCGAGCGGATCCGCACGGCACGGAGCATCACGATGAGCACCATTGGACGATTGATCAAGATTCTCGCGCTCGCAAACCTTCTGGCGGTCCTCGGATTCGTCGGCTGGCTGTTCGCAAGCGGTCGTGTCGACGGCGCGCGTCTTGCGAAGGTGCGCGACATCTTCAAGCCGACCATCGCTGAGGAATCGGCCGCGCTCGCCGAGGGCGAGGCGAAGGCAGCCGAGGCGGAGCAGCTTGCGGCCGACGAGCGCAAACTCCTTGAGATTCCCATGGTGCGCGCGGAGCAGATCGTGTCGGCCGAGCGCTTCCAGCAGCGCGCCGCCCTCGCCGTACGCGGGCTGAAGGACGAGCAGAGCCGGCTCCTCGAGGATCTCTCGAGCCGGGAGCGCAGCGTCACCGAGCGTGAGGATGCGCTGGCGAAGCGCAAGACCGAATGGACGAAGTCGATCGCCGAGGAGAAGGACCGGCAGACCAAGGAGCAGTTCCGCAAGGCGGTCCGGCTCCTCGAGTCGGCGCCTCCGAAGCAGGGGAAGGAGTGGATTCTCGAACTCGTGCGTTCCAACCGCGAGGATCAGGCGGTGTCGTACCTCGATGCCATGAACCCGGCGAAGTCGGCCGCCCTCCTGAAGGCCTTCAAGGGCGAGGGCGAGGCGAAGGTGGCGACGGATTTGCTTGAGCGTCTGCGACAGCTTGGTCTCGAGAGCGAGATCAACGCAGGAGCCGCAAATGACGCCGATTCTGCCGTCCCGCCCGCCGATTCTGCCCGCACAGCGCCCCGAGGGGAGGCTCGCAACCCGAACGCTCCAGCAGCCAACGGACCGGCCAGCCTTTCGGGAGGTCCTTCGGGCGGACTCGCAGGCGCAGACGGGCGCTGAGCGCGCGCCGCGCGGTGCCGAGCGCAGCTCGGACCGCCCCGAGGCGCCGCGACAGGCCGAGCGCAGCGGTCCGGGGGGGGCGAACGACGAACGCGCCACAGTCGACGATGCGGGCCGCGACATCGAGTCGCGCGAGGACCTGACGGCTGGTTCGAGCGAGGCGCAGCGCGCTGAAACCTCGTACGACGGCAGTGGTGGCGGCGAGTCGAGCTCGAGCGACGTTTCGCAGGCCGACGGCGAGTTGGGCGCGCAGGACGCCGGGCGAGGTGCCGCCGAGCCCCGTGGTGCAGACGTGAACGGGTCCGCGGCCGATGCAGCCCAGGCGAACGCAGCGCCCGTCGACCAGTCGCCAATGACGGCGGATGCCCGGTCGCAGATGGATACCGCGGTATCCGTCGCGTCATCGATGGCGGCGTCATCGATGGCGGCCGCACTCGACGCCGCGAACGCATCGAACATGCAGGGGGCTCTGGCGGGTTCGGCCATGCCGGCCATCGGCGTTTCGCAGGACGCCGTCGAGAGCGCCGTGCCGCAGCGCGCGGTTGCGAACGTGGATGCCGACATCGATGCGCTCTCAGGGTTCATGCAGACGATCGCGACCGACGTCGCCGCACAGAGCTCGAGCGGCTCTGTGATCGCCGAGCGCTCCGCGACCGTGGTCGCGGCGACCGACTCGTCGACCGCGGGTGCGCGCAAGGATCCGAGCGCGAATGCCGCGGCCACCGCAGGCTCGACTGGCGGCATGGCGGACGTCGTCCGCGATGCCAGCGCCGGGCGCGGCGATTCGGCTGCGTCGAATGGCGATGGCAACACAGGCGGCGGGCAGCAGCGCGACGAGCGCCTCACGAGTGCCGCCGCATCCGCGCGCGCCGGTCAGGCGCTGGATGCGCTGGCGAACGCGGTGTCGCCGGAGGCGTTCCTCGAGGGTGATGCACAGCCCTTGGCGAACGCCGGCAGCGCACTTTCTGCTCGTCTGGCCGAGGTTGAGTCATCGCTTTCCCGCGAACGGGTCGCGAAGTCGATCGAGCAGGGCCTGCTCGAGATCGAGGCAGGCCCGAACCAGGGCGCGGCTTCGGCCGCGAACGGCGCAGCGACGATTGCATCCGCAGCCGCGGGCGCGATGGGTGTGCCCGGCGAGTCGATTGAGTTCCTCGCGAATGCAGCGGGCGGAGCGCTGGGCGGCGACCCCGCGCAGGATCTTGCGCGACCTCTCGCCGATCCGCTGCCGACCGGTCGCCTCGCGGCGAAGGGACTCGACATCCTGTCGAACCATCGCGGTGGCGCCATCACCATGCGACTCGAGCCGCCGGCCCTCGGCCAGCTCCGGATCGAGCTCCGTGTCTCGCACGGCGCAGTTGTTGCCGATTTCACGGCCGCCACAGCCGAGGCACGGGTCTTGCTTGAAGCGAACCTTGGCATGCTTCGCGAACGTCTCGAGTCACAAGGTCTCACCGTCGAGCGGATGAGCGTCCACGGAGGCGGCCGCGGAGCGGAAGCCGCGCCGGTGGCGCAGCCGCAGACCGGCGACATGCGACAGGACTCGAACAACAACGGATCGAACAACAACGGCTCCGACGCGCGTGATCGCGACGGCGGACGACAGGACGCGGCGGGCGGCGAGAGCCGTGGCCGGCGCGACGGACATGAAGAGGGCAGGGACCGCGACGCCCGCGGCGACAGGCCGGAACGGGGCGCGTTCGGTGGAATCCTCGAATCGCAGCGCGGGCAGACCGAGCCTCGCACGCTCCGCACCGCGGTCTGACGATCGATCGACGGCAGGAATCATCAGGAAGGACCAACCATGAGCCAGATCTCAGCTCCCACAGGCGCACCTCCGGAACTTCCGCCGATCAAGAGCCGCTTCAACGAGATGTCGAGCGAGGACTTCATGAAGATCATCTTCACGGAGCTCCAGCAGCAGGATCCGTTCAAGCCGAATGACTCGGGCGCGCTGCTCGAGCAGCTGAACTCGATCCGCTCGATCGAAAGCGACATCGCGATGGGCGAGAAGCTCGAGGCGATCGTCTTCCAGGACCAGCTTGCCGGTGCGGGCAACCTCATCGGAAAGCGCGTGGGCGGCCTGACCGTCGACAACGACCGCGTGGGCGGCATCGTGAAGAGCGTGGCGCGTACGGGCGACCAGATCGCGCTCATCCTCCACAACAACTGGACCATTCCGATCGAGAACGTGGAGTACATCGACAACCAGCCCCTGCCGACGAACGGCCCGACGACGGGAACCGGCGGTAGCAGCGGCGGCAGCTCCAGCGGCAGCAGCAGTGGCAACACCAGTGGAAACAGTGGCAATACCAGCGGAAACACCGGTGGAAACACGGGTGGAAACACGGGTGGAAACACCGGTGGAAACACGGGTGGCTGATCCGGACTTGGGAATCCGGTCCACGACACGCGCCCTGTAGACACGCCTCGACCCTCTCGTTTCATGACCATCGACCCGCGCCAACTTCTCCGACGACTCGAGCCTGCCGTGCGTCCCGCAGGCGGCTCCAGCGTCCAGCCAAGGTTGTCCGCCGCCGACGGCGACTTCACCGAGCTGCTCTCGCTTGCGAAGGCAGGCGGAGTCGAGAGCGGGCGCGAGCCATTCGTCGCCGACGGCAGCACGCTCGAGCCCGGCACCGTCGCGCAGCTCGGCCGTGCGCTCGACCTCGCGCAGAGCCGCGGTGCGCGCCGTGCAGCGGTCGTCGCCGAGGGACGCACCTACATCGCCGACGTCGCCACGCGACGACTCGAAAGACTCGAGAGCCGCGATGAGTTCATCTTCGAGGAAGTCGACGCCGCGATCGCGATTCGCGGCGAGACGGCGGCGTACGCCACGCTTCCAGTCGGACCGCGCGCGCTTCCCCCGCGCGCCGTCGCAGAGCAGCTTGAGGCCCTCTCCGCGCGCAATGCGGAGCAAGGCACCACGATCACGTCCCCTGAATCCGATTCCGACGCCGGCTGGATGCGCGCAAGCGCGTGACGACGGCGTAGGACACAGCACGAGGAGTTCGCCATGGCAAGTACAACCTCACTCTTCACCGGACTTTCTGGCCTTGTCGCCAACTCGCGTCGCCTCGACGTGATTGGTAACAACATCTCGAACGTGAACACCACCGCGTTCAAGTCGACGCGCATGGCGTTCGCGCCGAGCTTTAGCCGCACCTTCTCGCTCGGTTCGGCTCCCGGAACCACGACCGGCGGCACCAATCCGGCGCAGGTCGGCCTCGGCGTCACCGTCGCGAGCACGCAGCGCAACTTCAACAACGGCCCCATCGGCGGCACCGGCGTCGCGACCGACATCGCGATCGAAGGCGACGGATTCTTCATCGTCGACGTGGCTGGCGCGCAGAACTTCACGCGCGCCGGCAACTTCCTCCGCAATCCGAACAACGACCTCGTCACGCAGTCGGGCGCGAGCGTCCTCGGCTACGCGGTGAACGAGCAGTTCAACGTCGAGGACGGCAACCTCGTGCCGATCTCGATTCCCATCGGAACGCTGACGCTTGCGGAAGCGACCTCGCAGGTCACCTTCAACGGAAACCTGAACGCGGCCGGCAATGTCGCCACCCAGGGCTCGTCCTTCCTCAGCTCGCGCATGTTCACCGATGCCGCGCTCACGACGCCGGTGACCGCGGCGACCGACATCACCACCACGAACGTGTACGTCTCCGACGGCCTCGGCGGATCGATCTTGATGTTCGACGCCGCGACGAACCCGAAGCAGATCACCATGAGCGGCGTCGAGAAGGGCGGCAAGACGATCGCGCCGCGCACCTTCGCCTTCAGCGGAACATCGGTGACCGGCACGGCCGACTTCGGCACGACGCTCGGCGACTTCGCGAGTTTCGTCGAGGACGTGCTTGGCCTCAACAACCAGAACGTCGGCGTCACCTCGAACCTCAACGGTAACGTCAGCTTCGACGCGCAGGGACGCATGGTGATCGTCGGCAACGAGGGCGTGGTGCAGGAACTCGGCCCCGAGTCGATCGAGTTCTCCGCCTCGAACATCGGTGCCGGATCGTCGCAGCCGATCGCGCTCACCCGCTCGAGCTTCGCAAACGGCGAGAGCGTGCGAACCAGCTTCATCATCTACGACTCGCTCGGTACGCCGGTCACCGTCGACATGACCTTCGTGCTGCAGGGCACGACCCCGTCGGGCGGCACCAGCTGGCAGATGATCGCCGAATCGGACGACAGCGACGCATTGAGCCGCATCGTCGGCATCAGCGAGGTGACGTTCGACTCCGACGGCGGGCTGATCAACTCGACCAGCCAGACGCTCAGCATCGTCCGCGACAACGGCGCGAACTCGCCGCTCACGATCAGCCTTGACTTCAGCTCGGACACCTACGCGGTCTCGAGCCTCTCGGACGCCGCCTCGAACCTCGCGGCGGTGTTCCGGAACGGTTCGCCGATCGGCACACTGTCGAACTTCTCGATCGCCGAGGACGGCCGCATCGCCGGTTCATTCACGAACGGCCTGACCCGCACGATTGGGCAGGTGGCGATCGCGAAGTTCACGAACCCGGAAGGTCTCGTCGATGTGGGCGACAACCTCTATCGCAGCGGTCCGAACTCGGGCGCAGCCTTCATCACGCGGCCGCGCGAGTTCGGCACGGGACGACTCGTCGGCAGCGCGCTTGAACAGTCGAACGTCGACCTCTCGCAGGAGTTCATCAACATGATCCTCGCGAGCACCGGCTACTCGGCGGCAAGCCGCGTCATCACGACGACCGACGAGCTCATCAACCAGCTGCTCGCGCTCGGCCGATGACGCCGGCGTGAACTGAACCACTCGACTTCCTCCGCGGCGCGCGTCGTTCACTCGGCGCGCGCCGCTTGTCCATTCCGCGGCCGGCTTCGGCAGCGGCATGCCCGCGGCGTCGCGTTCTTGCCCGCGGCGTCGCGTCAGCGGCGTGGATTGCGTCCGGTCGGGCGCTGTCCGCCGGAGCCGTCGTCGCGCGCGGGCGGTTCGCCGCGGAACTTCGGCTGGGCGAGCGCATGCGCCGCCATGCTCGCCGACGTCCCGGACGGCGGGGGGTCGCCCGGCTCGTAGCGCGCGAACACCATGCGGCCGGCGTTCGTCGTCAGCGTATTGGTGACCACCGCGTTCACGGTCTCTCCGATGTGTCCGCTTCCGCCCTCGATGACCACCATCGTGCCGTCCGGCAGATATCCGACGCCCTGCGTCGGGTTCTCGCCGGCCTTGGTGATCTCGACGTCGATCCGGTCGCCGGGCAGCATCTGCGCGCGCAGCGAACCGGCGAGCGAGTTGATGTTCACGGCGGGAACGCCCGCGATTTCGGCGACCTTCGCCAGGGCTGCGTCGGTGGTGACCACGCGGTAGGCGTTGCGCTTCGCGACCTCGACGAGGCCGCGGTCGACGTTCGCGCCTTCGAAGGCGAGGTCCTCGATCGAGAGATCGATGCGCGGTGCGCCCTGCAGCCGCGCGATCATGTCGAGGCCGCGCCGGCCGCGGGCGCGCTTGCCCTTGTCGGCGCTGTCGGAGAGGCGCTGCAATTCGTCGATGACCGCCTGGAGCACGACGAACGGCGCGTCGATCGCGCCCGACTGCGCAAGGTCGAGAATGCGCCCGTCGACGATGGCGCTCGTGTCAAGCAGCATCGGCCGCACGCCGCGATTCTGCTTCGAGAACTCGACGTACGGAATCACGAGGCGGAAGTCATCCTTCGTCGTCATGACGACCGACACCGCGATGTAGCAGAGGATGAGGCCGATGGAGACCTTCGTGAGGTTGAGGTAGATCGCGGCCGTCTCCTTCAGGCTCCACGCCTCCACGATCGCATCGAGCAGCGTGCCGATCGCGTAGGCGCCGATGAGTCCGAGGCAGATGCCGAGGTAGATGCCGAAGATCGACGCGAGCTGCTTGTTCGGCGACATCGCGTCGATCACGACGACGATGAGGCCGAGCGAACCCGTCGCGAGCGTCAGTCCGATCACGAGGCGAACCGGGAACGGCTCGCCGGGGTTCGAGTTGCTCAGGCTGCCCACCACGAGCGCGGGCGTGGCAAGCACCAGCGCCATGAACATCAGCCGGGCGGCAAGCAAGATCAGCCGCGTGCTTTCACGGCGGCTGCTGGGAATTCTGGACTGCCCGTCTGACGCTTCCTGGTACCGATCGAGCATGGGCTCGGTCATGCGGTCCTCCGAGGGCGGATTCTACGACACGCGGGGGCCGGAACTTCGCTACTATCGGGTTTCTGGAGCCTCGGAAGACGGCCGGGCCCGGCGGGCGGGTCGGCCGTGAACCTGGTCAGGGCTTGACCGCAGCAGCCATAAGCGTTTCGGTCCGAGCCGACGGTCGCCTGGCCGTCTTCCGCGGCTCCAGCATTCAGGACGTCGGGCGGCATGCGTCGCCCAGCGCGAGCGGCCCTCCGCTCGTCCATTCGCGTAGGCGTGAGAGAGCATGGCCAAGAAGGGTGCCCCAACTTCATCCGCCTCTGCGGGCTCGTCAGACGGGCTCCTGCTCGGCGGCGTCGTCGCCGACACGCCCGCAGCCGCGCCGGCAGGTGGCGGCGGGGGGGCGTCGGGCGCCGCTCGCACGGGAACGACTTCGTCCGGCAAGGCCTACACCGTGCTCGCGCGGCGCTACCGCTCGCGCGACTTCAGCGAGGTGGTGGGCCAGGAGCCGATCGCCCGCACGCTCCAGAACGCGATCGCGACCGGCCGCACGGCGCACGCGTATCTCTTCTGCGGCACGCGCGGCGTCGGAAAGACCTCGATGGCGCGCATCTTTGCCCGCGCCCTGAACCGCGACGGCGCCCTCGCAGAGAGCGACGCGATCGGCGACGCGATCCTGCGCGGCGAGGATCTCGACGTCATCGAGATCGACGGCGCTTCGAACCGGGGCATCGACGACGCGCGCGACCTGATCGCGGGTGCGGGGCTTGCGCCGACGCGCGGCAAGTACCGCATCTACATCATCGACGAAGTCCACATGCTCACGACGCCGGCGTTCAACGCCCTCCTCAAGACGATGGAGGAGCCGCCGGCGCACGTGAAGTTCATCCTCTGCACCACCGAGCCGCACAAGGTTCCGCAGACGATCCAGTCGCGCTGCCAGCGCTTCGACTTCCGCAACATCCCGACCAAGCAGATCGCGGCGCACCTTGGTGCGGTGGCGTCTGGCGAGAAGATCGAGGTGACTGAGGAAGTGCAGCTGGCCGTGGCGCGACTCGCGAATGGCTCGATGCGCGATGGGCTCTCGCTCCTCGACCGGCTTCTGGCCGCGTCGACTGGCAAGGTCGATTCAACGGTGTTCGAGCAGGTATTCGGGCTTCCGGACGACGAGATCCTCCTCGACATCATCGAGGCGTGCGTCTCCGAGCGTACCGGCGACGCGCTGCGACACGGCGCGCGGCTCCTCGAGCGTGGAAGCGGCGTCGAGCAGGCGCTCGAACTTCTCGCCGAGCGCTTCCGCTGGATTCTCGTGGCCGCCGCGACGGCGGGCGCGAAGGATGCGGGCGACCTGCTCGAGGTCGCGCAGTCGATGCGGGCGCGGGTTGAGCGCATTGCCGCCGCGAGCGACGCGGCGCAGGCCGCGCACGCGATCGCCCTGTGCGACGCGGCCGCCCGCAACGCGCGCGGGTCAAGCGCGCCGCGCGCGCTGTACGACGCCTGCCTCGCGCGGTTGTCGCTCTCGTCGCGCTTCGCGGCGGGTGCGGCGCTCATGGCGGGCGCACGTGAAGGAAACGACTCAAAAAAAGCGGGTAACCCCGCGGCGCGCGGCGCCGGGGGGGAGAGCCGGGCGCCTGATGCCAACGCCGTACCGGTCGCGATCGTTGCGGCGGGATCGCCCGCAGTCGCGCTCCCGCGATCGCTCGAGCCGAAGCCCGTCGTTGCCGAGCCGAAGCCCGTCGTTGCCGCCGCGAAGCCCGTCGTTGCCGCCGCGAAGCCCGTCGTTGCCGCCGCGCCGCTTCCGGCACGCGATCTCTCCGAACTCTGCGCGCGGCTTGCAGGAATCGCTGAGCACGCGCCGCGCGACCAGGCGCTTGCCGGGCAGCTCGAGGTGCTTGCGTTCACCGGCGATGCCGCTCGCGTTGCCGTGCGCGACGACGGGGGCGGCCGCTATCTCGCGGCCAACCCGGAGCCGATTCGCGCGCTTCTTTCCCGCGCGGCCGGCCGGCCGGTCCGCGTGACGGTCGAGTCGCGCGAGTCGCCCCGCCGGGAACAGCCCGTGGCGACGGCCGGGATCGACGACGCCTCGGTGCGCAACGATCCGATCGTGCGGAAGGCGATCCTGCTGCTCGACGCCACCATTGTCGGCGTTGCCAGCCGGGCTCTGCCGACGGTTGAGGAAGGAAGTCAGGATGCCGATGCGACGCGCGACGGAGCGGTGGAGACAGATGCGGGTGCCGCACGGGATTGAGTCGCGATAGGATCGAAAACCGCGGAGAACCGCGAGGAGCAAGCGTTGTTCGACAAGTTGAAGGCCGCGACCCAGCTCGCGGGAATGCTGAAGGACCTCCCGAGGCTTCAGGGCCTCATGGAAGACGTGCGCGCTCGGCTCGCGAATACGCGCGTCGAGGGAAGCGCTGGCGGCGGTGCGGTGCGGGCGGTCGCCTTCTGCGATATCCGTATCGACAGCGTGACGCTCGATCCGAGCGTATTCCGCGGCATCGCGTCCGGCTCGGCGTCGGACCAGAGCTATGCGAATCGCCTGATCGCCGAAGCCGTGAATGACGCGCTGACCAAGGCGCGCGCGAAGATGGCCGACGAGATCGGAAAGACCGCCCGCGAGAGCGGCATCGATCTGCCGCCGGCGCTGCTCGAGCGACTTGGATGAACGACCGGCGTGTGGCGGCGCCCGTGCGCCGGAGCAGGAGCCTCCATGTCGAATGCAGCCTATCCCGAGTCGGTACGCCGCCTGATCGACGCCTTCGCTGCGATGCCCGGAATCGGCCGCCGGAGCGCGGAGCGCCTTGCGTTTCACGTGCTGCGGCAACAGCCAGCCGAGGCGCTCGAGCTTGCCCGCGCGGTCGAGGAAGTGAAGCGCAAGGTCAAGCACTGCTCGATCTGCTGGAGCCTCGCCGACAGCGATCCCTGCCCGATCTGCGCTGATCCACGGCGCGACGCATCGACGGTGCTGGTGGTCGAGCAGCCCAAGGATCTGTTGGTCATGGAGAAGACCGGCCTCTACCGGGGCGTCTATCACGTCCTGCTCGGCCGGCTCGATCCGCTTGGGGGCATCGGGCCCGAGGCGATCACGCTCGACGCGCTGATCGCGCGGCTCGAGAAGCCGGAGCGGAACGCGCGCGGCGAGGCGGTGCATGAGCTGATTCTCGGATTGAACCCGGATCTCGAGGGAGATACGACGGCGCTTTGGATCGCACGCGAGGCGGGCGAGCGCAACGTACGGTCGACGCGGCTTGCCCGTGGGCTCCCGAGCGGTTCGCAGCTCGAGTTCGCGAACCCGGCGGTGATTGGCGACGCCCTGAAGGGAAGGACGAGTCTGTAGCGCTCGCGACTCGCTTCGCTTTCGCTCGCTCTGGTCAGGCCGGGCGGAGTGAATCCGCCTCGGCCTGGGGGGCGCGTTGCTTGAGCGGTCGCGGCTGCGGCCGCTCGGTGTTTCGGCGCTCGCGACTCGCTTCGCTTTCGCTCGCTCTGGTCAGCCTCGCGGCGAGTGAATCGCCGCGGGCTGGAGACGCGTGGTTTGAGGCGGTCGCGGCTGCGGCCGCTCGGTGTTTCGGCGCTCGCGACTCGCTTCGCTTTCGCTCGCTCTGGTCAGCCAGGTTCGGTCCGTCGGACCGACGAAGACCAAAGATCCGTCGCGGCGCCCGGGTGGCAAGGAGGCGAGGCGAGGCTGTATCCGCAGCGATACAGCGAGCCGATGACGACGCCGCCAGCCGGGATGCCGCGCGGATCGACGTCCGGCGGTCTGGCGGACCGAACCTACCGCGAGTGAATCGCGGCGGGCTGGAGACGCGTGGTTTGAGGCGCTCGCGACTCGCGGTTTGAGCGGTCGCGGCTGTATCCGCAGCGATACAGCGAGCCGATGACGACGCCGCCAGCCGGGATGCCGCGCGGATCGACGTCCGGCGGTCTGGCGGACCGAACCTACCGCGAGTGAATCGCGGCGGGCTGGAGAAGGCGGAGTCGCACACCACGGGTGCCCGGGGACGTGAGTCCCCGGAACGACACGTGTCGGAGTCGACGGCTGCGAGACGTATGGATACCAGCAGGCTTCCGGCCTGCGGAACGGGGGACGCCCGAGTCAGAAGCCGCGCCGCGATCAAAGTCCGTGCCAGACGGCCTCAAAATCGAATGTAATCCCGAAAATTGGCGCCTTCCGGTCGCCTTCTCCCAGCGGTTGCGCCGATAGGATCGACACACCGGTCAGGATGATCGATGCGGCAGACGCGTAGACGGCGGAGGATCCGCTCCCGATGGCAGGAATGCGTTTCGAAACCTCGCAGGGCATGAAGCTCGGCCAGACCATGGGTCTGTCGCCGAAGTTGATCCAGTCCGCTGAGATCCTGCAGCTCAATTCGATGGAGCTCGCCGAGCGGCTTGAGCAGGAGGTCGAGAAGAACGTCGCGCTGGAGCTCGTCATGCCCGGCGGAGGCGATGAGTTGCGCGAGCGTCCCGAGCACCGGGGCGATGCCACTGAAGGCCGGGGCGCCACCGAGTTCGAGCGGCTCCGCCGCCTCGAGCGACAGTACGGCGACCAGTGGAACTCGGAGATCGATGGCCGCCGCGCCGTGCGCGACCAGGGTGACCGCGATCCGAAGATGGACGCCATGGCGAACGCGCCTTCGCGCGGGCGGAGTCTCGCGGAGGAACTGCAGGAGCAGTGGAGTTTCGCGGAGGTGGCCGATGCACCGACCCGCGTCGCCGGTGCCCGTCTCATCGAGTACATCGATGACGACGGCCTGATGACAACGCCTCTCGAGACCGTGCGCGAGCAGAGCGCGCATCTGCCCGGATGCGATTGGTCGCTCGCGACCATCGAGGCGGCGCTTCTGCGTCTCCAGCAGGAAGTCGAGCCGAAGGGAATCGGCGCTCGGAGCGTGCGCGAGGCGCTGCTCATCGAGGCGCGCGCGAAACTTGACGAAGAGACCGATCTCGACATGGCCGAGGCGTGGGGCGATGCGATCGATCTGCTCGACCGTCACTACGACGACCTTCTAGGCAACCGCATCCCCAAGATCCGCGAGAGCACCGGCTGGCAGAACGACCGACTCGAGCGTGCGCGCGCATGCCTCAAGCGGCTTGATCCGAATCCAGGCCGTGAACTCGTGCCGCCCGAGTCGACGGCCATCATTCCCGACGTCGTCGTCGAGTATGACCCGGAGAGCGGCGACTACACCGCGCGCCTTGCCGAGGAGCTCATGCCGCGGGTGCGCGTGTCGGCCGACTACGAGGCGATGCTCAAGGAGATCGACCTCGATGCAAAGGCGCGTAGTTTCGTGACCGAAAGCGTGCGCGCGGCGCGAAGCGTGATCGAAGCCGTCGAGCAGCGCAACACCACGCTCATGCGCGTCGTCAAGGTCGTGCTTGCTCGTCAGCGCGAGTGGTTCGATCAGGGCCCGTCGCACCTCAAGCCCATGCCGATGGTCGACGTGGCGGACATGCTGGGAATCCACGTCGCGACGGTCTCGCGCGCGGTGAGCGAGAAGTGGATGCAGACGCCGCGCGGGCTGGTCGCGCTGCGGACGTTCTTCTCGCTGGGCACCGAGAACGCCGAAGGCGAGGCAATGAGCTGGAACGCCGTGAAGGCGATGGTGCAGGAAGTGATTCACGGCGAGGACAAGTCGAAGCCGCTCTCGGACCGGGAGATCGCTGAGGCACTCGAGAAGAAGGGCGTCTCGATCGCCCGGCGCACCGTGGTCAAGTACCGCGAGCAGCTGGGGATCCTGTCTGCGCCGCTGCGCAAGCAGCATTGAATCTCTCACGGAGGCCGTTTCGTGCCTTTCCCGCGACCCGCGGGGGGATTTTCTCACGGAGGCACGGAGGCACGGAGCCCCCGTCTTCCACCCGTCCGCGCCACGCGAGAAGGGGAGGAGGTTGGGGGATGGACCTTCTCGCCCCATCCCATTCTGTCCCACTCTTCTCTCCTCTGTTCCTCGCTCTCTCTCTCTCTCTCTCTCTCTCCCGTCCACCACGCGAGCGGCGCCCGCGGTCCCCTGATCTCCGTGCCTCCGTGCCTCCGTGCCTCCGTGAGAAAAATCCCAATCGAACCCCCCGCAATTCGCGGTGTTCCGCACCCGCTACACTGCGCCGCTTGGGAGGCTTCATGAAGGTCTGGCTCGACGGTCATCTTGTTGACAAGCAGCACGCCACGGTTCCCGTGTACGACCACGGTCTCCTCTATGGCGATGGCGTCTTTGAGGGCATCCGCGTCTACAACGGCCGCGTGTTCAAGCTGAAGAGCCACCTCGACCGGCTGGCCGCGAGCGCCCACGCGATCCATCTGACGCTGCACTACACCCTGCGCGAGATCGAGCAGGCGGTGCGCGAGACCGTCGCTGCCAACAACATGAAGGACGCGTACATCCGCCTGGTGGTGACGCGTGGCGCGGGTCCGCTTGGCCTGAACCCCTTCACCTGCCCGAAGCCTGCGACCATCGTGATCGTCGACCGGATCTCGCTCTATCCGCCTGAGATGTACGAGAGCGGCATGCCCGTGATCGTGGCGAAGCGGCCCCGAATTCCAGTCGAGTGCCTCGATCCATCGATCAAGAGCCTCAACTACCTGAACAACATTCTCGCCAAGGTCGAGGCGATCAACGCCGGCGTCCATGAGGCGATCATGCTGAACACCGACGGCGAGGTCTGCGAGTGCACCGGCGACAACATCTTCCTCGTGCGTGGAAGCCGCATCGTCACCCCGCCGGTCACCGCCGGTCTTCTGAATGGCGTGACGCGCCTCTTCGTGATGAACGAGATCGCGCCCGCGTGTGGGTTTGACGTCGCCGAGCGCACGATCCGTCCAGATGATCTCTTCACGGCCGATGAAGTGTTCCTGACCGGAACCGCCGCCGAGGTGATCGGCGTCAGTTCGATCGACGGCCGGACGATCGGCGAAGGCAAGGTCGGACCGTCCACGCGGCGGTTGATCTCGGAGTTCAAGTCGCGCGTCGCCGTCAACGCGCCTGAGAACTGACGGCCGGAGCAGGTACGCGCCCGGGGTTGGTGACATGCGCTGCAGCAACTGCAACTACAGCCTCTGGAACCAGCCGGCGCCGGCGGACGGCTCGCCGCGCCAGTGCCCCGAGTGTGGCACCGCCTACACCATCGATCGGTACGCGTTCGCGCACGCCGGCGTCGAGTTCAGTTGCCCGAAGTGCAGCAAGGTCTACTACGGCACGGACGGGAAGGGACATCTCGAGCCGCGCGAGTTCGACTGCGTCGGCTGCGGCGAGCATCTCACGATGGAACGCTGCACGCTGCAGCCTGCGCAGGGGCTCTCCGACGCGCAGGCCATGCGTGTCGAGCCGCTTCCGTGGCTCACGGCGTCTGGCGGACTTCCCCTCGGCGCGTGGTGGCGCACAGTCGCAGCCTGCATCTCGAAGCCTTCGATGATCGCCCCCCGCAGCGAGGCGATCGCGGACGTCGGTCCGCCGATTCGATTCCTCGGGCTCACGCTTGGCATCGTCTACGCGATCTACACCGCGGTCGCGCTGCTGTTTGTGGTGCTGACGCTGGGATTGATGGTCGGCGCCGTTCCCACAGGCGCCGCGACGGCGCCGGCGCTGACGATGATCCTCGTGACGGTCATCAACAGCCTGGTCTCGATGGCGATCTTGGTCGGAGGACTGGCCCTTGCGGCGATCGCGATCCCGCGGTTCGTCGCCGGCGAGAACCTGAGCTTCCGCCGCATGTTCTCGGTGCTTTCGTTCGCGAGTGCCTCGACCGTCTTCTATCTCGTCCCGATCTGTGGCGGGCTGATCGGACCGGTCGTCTGGATCGTGATGTGCTCGCAGGCGGTCGCTGGCGCGGTGCCGCAGGGACGGGCGTCCACAGCCGTCGTGGTGACCGTCGCGTGCCTGCTTGGCGCGATCCTCCTCCAGTGCGGTGCGGGCTTTGCGGCGAATTTCCTGCTTGTCTGAGCCCGATCGGCTTCCTTCCCACCGTGCCAAGCGATGCGCTGCCGAACCTGCGAGCACATTCTCTGGCGGCAACCGCCGGCGCCGCCAGGCGAGCCTCGACCGTGCAGCGAGTGCGGCACGCCATACCGCGTGCAAGACTATGCCTTCGTCCGCGGTCGGGTGCGTTTCGGCTGTCCGCATTGTGGCGCCAGTTACTACGGAACCTCCGCCAAGGGCCATCTCGAGCCGATCGCGTTCGAGTGCGTCGAGTGCAGGGCATTCATCCACATGGATGAATGCATGCTCGAGCCAATCGGCTCGGACGACGGGGCATCGGCGATGCTCGATCAGCAGATACCGTGGATCGAGGAGCGGGGCATCCTCGCCCGCTGGTGGAAGACCGTCGTGGTCGGAGCCATTCGCCCGCGCACGATTCCCGCAGGGCTCGCCGGTCCGACGAAACTCGGGTTGGCCCTCGGCTTCCTGCTCGTACAGTCGCTCATCCCGGTCGTCGCGTGGACCTGCTGCTCGGTGACGCTCGCGTCGTTCGTCTTCCTGCAGCCGCCGCCGCCGGTCGGCGGAGCGCCGCCGTTTCCGTTGCTCCCCTTGCCGTGCCTCATGGTCGGCATGCTCGGGCCGATCTTCAACTTCATGTTCGCGTTCGGCGCGGCCGCGATGCTCTGGGCGCTCTCGCGCGGGAGCCGAGCGTCCTTCACCCGCGATCTCGAGCGGATCTGCTACGCATCCGGGCCGCTGCTGGGAACGGCGATTCCGCTGTACGGGCTGCCGCTCTATCTCTGGTGGGCCGTCTCCTCGATCGTCGCGCTGACGGCCTCGGAGCCCAAGAACCGCGAAGTGTCGGCGACCGGCGCGGTGATCGCCGCGCTGGTGCTGCCGTTCTTCATCTTTATCTCGATCCTCTTCCTCGTGTAGTTCGGCGGAGTTCCGGCTCAGACAGAACCTAGACCTTCACCGTCTCCCATGCGCCATACTTGAAGCGGGCGAGGAAGAAGAGTCCGCGGAGCGAGAGCTCGATCATCAGGCCCCACCAGATTCCGACCAGGCCGTGGCCGAGATGGATGCCGAGGTACCACGCGAGGGGCAGCCGGATCGCGAAGCAACTGACGACGGTGATCGCGAGGATCCACTTCGTGTCGCCGACGCCGCGCAGGCCGTTGCGCACCACCATGGCAAGCGCGAAGAAGCCCTGCGCGAAGCCCGCGATCATGAGGAGCTGCGGCACGAGCTCGAGGTGCAGCGGGTCCGAGGAGATGATGCGCGTGAGCGGGCGCCCGAGCAGGATGAAGACGACGCCCATGACCCCCATGATGGCGATGCCGATGAGCGTGCAGCGCCAGATTGCAGCGCGGGCGAGGCGCGTGCTGCCCGCACCGAGATACTGTCCCGCAAGCGCGCCCGCAGCGGTTCCCATCGCGAAGCCGGGCAGGAACGAGAACGCCTCCCACTGCACGGTGATGATGTGGGCGCCGACGAGGCCTTCCTTTGTGGTGGTGCCGATGCCGCGCGCGGCGGCCTGGCCGATGAAACCGAGGACGAAGAGGCTGACGGCCCACATCGCGAGCCCCTCGAAGAAGTTCGGCACTCCCACCCGTACCACGCGCCAGCTCATCTCTCGGTCGACGGAGAGATCGGCGCGCTCGAGCTTGAGATCCTTGACGCCCGCGCGGAGCACGCGCCAGGTCAGCCATGCGCCGACCGCGTAGGAGATCGCGCTGCCCGCAGCGATGCCGAACACTCCCCATTTCATCGGGTCAAGCGGAGACGGGTTCGGGATCGTCGCATCGAAGGCGCTGATCCCGACGCCGGAGATGAGCCACGACGTCACGCAGTTGACGACGTTCACCCAGACTGCGATCTGGAAGGGCTTGTGCGCCTCGCCCGCGCCGTGGAGGCACATGCCGCCGACCATCATGATGCCGCAGAAGGGGAGCCCGAGCGCAAGCGTGCGGACGTAGGTCACGCAGTGCTCGGTCGCTTCGGGCGAGAGATTCGAGTAGCGCGCCAGCGGAGCCGCGCATGCGATCATGAGGACGGCCACCAGCGCTCCCCACAGGATCGACAGGATCATCGACTGTCCGAGCGCCCGGTGGCTCTCGCGCAGGTCGCCGGAGCCCATGCCGCGGGCGATGATCGCCTGTCCGCCCACGCCGAGGCCGGTCATGGCGATGCCGATGAACCATCCGACGAAGCTGCCGATGCCGACGCCATCCATCGCGGGCCGCGCGATTTCAAGCGGAAGATTGCCTGCGAGCAGCTTGTCGACGAAGCCAACGCCCGCCGCCATCGTCTGCTGGAGAAGGACGGGCAGCGCGAGGATCCAGATCGCCTGCGACATGCTCTTGCCGGCGAGACGGCCAGCGCGGATCACGCCCTCGTCGTCGGGGATCGCCTCCTGCTCGATCGAGGGGGAAGCCGGCGACAGCGGGTCTTCCGGACTCGCTGCGCTGTCGACCAGCACGCGCTGCTCACGGCGCCGTCGCTCACGCTCGTGGGAATCCTCGTCGCGTCCGCGCGCGTCGCTCATCGCGACACCTGGACAAGCACCGAGAAGATTCCCGGTTCCGACATGCTTGCGATCGCCTTCGGCGCGTCGGCGAGCGACGCGCGGCGCGACACCAGCGCCGCCGGATCGATCGCGCCCCGATGCAGCCGCTCGATCGCGCCGTCGATGGCGCCGAATCCCGAGCCATACACCTCGATCTCATCGAGTGCGAGATGCGAGAGATCGACTCCCACCGGGGCGCGCGCCGAGATTCCGCCGAAGACAACATGCCCGCGCGGCCGCACCATGCGCGCGGCGGCCGCCGCCGACTCGGTCGAGCCGGTCATGTCGATCACCAGCTCCTGGTCGCCGCGAAGGCCGGTCTCTGCGAGCGCCCGGTTTCGGACGCCGAGTTTCGAGGCCAGTTCGAGCGCTGGCGCGCTCGCGGAGACAAGGCGGGTCATCGGATTCTCGTCGCGCCCCGCGAGGGCCGCGAGGAGCGCGAACAGGTCGTCGCCCAGCACGCTGACGAAGCTGCGGCCCTCGATCCCGCCACGTCGGACGGCTTCGATGGCGCGCGCCAGCGGCACCGCGAACACCGCGCGGTCGTCGTCGAGCGTTCGCGGCAGTTCGCGGCAGTTCACCGCGGGAACAACGGCGATTTCGGCGAGCCCGCCCGTGGGCGCATCGAGACCGGCGATGCGTCGCGCGGCGCAGTGCAGCGAGAGTCCGCCCGCGCAGCGGTCGCAGAGGCCGCATGAAAAGACAGGCTGTATCGCGACCCTGCTTCCGACCGTCGGGTGGGCGTCGCCGGCGCGCGATGCGTCTACGACCACGCCTACGAACGATGCGCCAAGGATCTGGCCCTCGTTCGGAGCGCCGTCGCCGCCGAGCCGCAGGCCACGGATGACCTCGCGTTCGAACGGAGTCACCAGCGCGTGCGTGACGCGCACAAGCACCGAGCCGACGCGCGATGTCGGTTGGGGTAGGGCGGTGGTCTCGGCGCGTCCCCCTCGGACGATGACGGCACGAACTGCATTGGCTGCGGGGACTTCACTCATGGATTCTGTCGGCATCGACGCAAGGCGACGGGCGAAGACGCCTCATCGCGACGACTGCGCTGCCGCCTCCGCGTCGCTTCCGCCGCCATCGCCCGGAGTCTCGCGCTCGCCGGTGCGCCGCGCGCCCATCGCCTTTGCGCCGATGGGAACGTCGGGCGACTCGAACGTCACCGGCATCCAGAAGAGAAGGTGATCCCACACATCGAGCTCGCGCACGAAGGTGGGGTAGAGGTAGGTGCGCGCGCTCACGAACGGCGTGGCGGTCGAGGTGAAGTAGACGAGCCAGTCGTCCTCCTCGACGCCGAAGTTCTGACCGGTGAGCACTCGGAGCGAATCGACGGAGGCGACGTTCACGGCGAGTTCGCGCTGCGACAGCGCCGCCACCAGCGCTTGGAACACGGCGGGCGTGGGATACTGTCCGAGCGCGACCGCGATCTCGGTGCGAACATCGGGATCTTCGTTGCCGTCGACAAGCCGCGGCCAAAGGATGTCGGCAACCGAGGGATCGTGCAGCCGCTGCAGCGACTTCGCGGCAGCGAGGCGAACCTGGCGGAAGGGGCTCGCGACGTTCTTCGC
>JBIKXP010000184.1:0-6387 GCA_044355685.1 Phycisphaerales bacterium | reverse complement strand
TTGCCCGGCCAACGGGGCGGTTCTCGACCGGCCTACGACACAACTCCGGCAATCGGCGCGATCTCGCCGGCCAAAGCCGCGCCTCGATCCCTGCCTCGCCGCTTCGCTCGTCCAGCGTCGGGCGTCACGCGCGCGCGACGGTGGTGCCGATGCGCTCGCCTGCCACCACCCGCCTGATGTTGCCGGGGGTCTTGTAGTCGAACACGCAGACCGGGAGGTCGTGCTCCATGCACATCGTCAGCGCGGTAAGGTCCATGACGCCGAGCTGGCGCTCGATCGCCTCGCTGAAGGTGAGGTGGTCGTAGCGCTTCGCGGAAGGATCCTTCTTCGGGTCGGCGGTGTAGATGCCGTCGACCTTGGTCGCCTTCAGCAGGAGGCTCGCGTTCAGCTCGATCGCCCGGAGGCTGGCGCAGGTGTCGGTCGTGAAGAAGGGGTTGCCGGTGCCCGCGACCAGAATGATGGTGCGGCCCTTCTCGAGGTGGCGAATGGCGCGGCCCCGGATGAAGGGCTCCGCCACGGCGGGGACGTTGATCGCGCTCATCACGCGCGCGGGGCGGCCGATCCCCTCGAGCGCTTCCTTCAGCGCAAGCCCGTTGATGACGGTCCCGAGCATGCCCATGTAGTCGGCGGTCGACTGGTGCACGACGCCGTCCTTCGCCATGCGCGCACCGCGAATGATGTTGCCGCCGCCCACGACGATGGCGATCTGCCCTCCGAGCTCGCACGCCTGCGCGATCTCGCCCGCGATCACCCGCAGTTCCTGGGTGTCGATCCCAAGCTGCCCGGCCGGGGCCAGGCTTTCACCACTGATCTTGAGGACGATGCGTTGGGGAACCTTGATCGCTGTCATGTCCCCCATTGCATCGGCTGCGAGCGGATCGGTCAAGCGGCGACGCAACTTCTCTGCGAAGGTCGCCGCCGAAGCTCTGCTACACTCGATGGCCCATGGACCTCGACACGATCCTCCTCGAGACAGAGGAGCGCATGCAGCGTTCCTCCGACTACCTTCAGCGCGAACTCCGCGGCATCCGGACGGGCCGTGCCAGCACCGCCCTCCTCGAGTACATCAAGGTCGACTACTACGGATCGCACACCGACCTGCGCGAGCTCGCGGCGATCTCGGTGCCGGAGGCGACGCAATTGCTCGTCAAGCCATTCGATCCTGGCTCGAAGAGCGACATCATCCGAGCGATCGAGACGTCGGGCCTCGGCCTGAACCCGATGTCCGAGGGCAATGCGATCCGCATCAACGTGCCGGCGCCGAGCGCCGACCGCCGCAAGCAGTTGATGACACAGGTGAAGAAGCTCGCAGAGGAGTCGAAGGTGGCCGTTCGCAACGAGCGCCGCGACGGCAACAAGGCGATCGACGCGGCCGTGGCCGACAAGAAGAACGCGATTCCCGAGGACGCCGCCAAGAGCGCCAAGGAAGAGATCGACGAACTCACCAAGAAGTTCTGCGACGGCCTCGACGCGATCGCCGCGAAGAAGTGCGCCGAGATCGAGGAGATTTGAGCGCTCGCCGCAGCCGCGACCGCTGAAAATCACGCCGCGACCGCTCAAACAACGCAACGGATGATGTCAGCCGTCGACTCCGACGCGTGTCGTTCCGGGGACTCACGTCCCCGGGCACCCGTGGTGTACGACTGCGGCGTCTCCAGCCCGCGGCGATTCACTCGCCGCGAGGCTGACCAGAGGGAGCGGCCGCAGCCGCGACCGCTCAAACAACGCAACGGATGATGTCAGCCGTCGACTCCGACGCGTGTCGTTCCGGGGACTCACGTCCCCGGGCACCCGTGGTGTCAGACTCCGACAATCACGCCGCGACCGCTCAAGTCACCCTCCCTCGAACAGCTTCGCCTGGTCCCGCACGTCCTTCGGGCTCTCCTGCACGGCCTTCACCTCGGCCGCGATGTCTTCGATCGTGCGGAAGTCCTCATGCTCGCTCGCGAACCGGATGTACGCGATGTCGTCGAGCGAACGCAGCCTGCGCGCCACCCGACGCCCGATCTCGACCGAGGGCACTTCCTTCTCGAAATCGCGGTAGAGCTCGTCCTCGATCTGGCGCACCATGTCTTCCTTCGCCTCGGCCGCGATGGGACGCTTGCCGCAGGCGGCCAGGATGCCCCGCATGATGTTGTCGGCGTTGAACGGCACCCGCGATCCATCGCGCTTGACAACCACAAGGCGCTCGGTGCGCTCCACCCGTTCGTAGGTCGTGAATCTCCGGCTGCACTTGTTGCACTCACGCCGACGCCGCACGGCGGCCCCGCCGTCGGCCTCGCGGGAGTCGATCACGCTGTCGTCGTCGGCCTTGCAGAAAGGGCAAATCATCGGTGAAGCCGCATGGTATCCGCGCTCCCCCGCGATTGTGCGGCAGTTACACTTGCCCGTCTTATGGTCCGGATCACCCTTCCCGATGGTTCCGTCAAGGAGTTCGCACACGCCCCCACCGCAGGCGAGGTCGCCGCGTCGATCGGCGCCGGCCTCGCGAAGAGCGCGCTCGGCGCCCGCGTGTCCTACGGCGGCGGCACGACCGACAGCGAGCTCGTCGACCTCGGCTACCGGATCGAGAAGGATGCCCGGCTCGCGATCGTCACCGCGAAGAACCGCGACGGCACCGTCAGTCCCGATTCGCTCTACCTCCTGCGCCACTCCTGCGCGCACATCATGGCCGAGGCGATCCAGCGGCTCTTCCCGCAGGTCCAGCTCGTCTACGGCCCGCCGCTCGAGACGAGCTTCTACTACGACATGCTGTTCCCCGACGGCAAGATCATGTCGGCCGACGACTTCGAGAAGGTCGAGGCGGAAATGGCAAGAATCGTCGCGGAAAACCGCCCGTTCACCCGCTACGACCTTCCGATCGCCGAAGGCCTGAGGAAACTCGAGAAGGAAGGCTCGAAGTTCAAGCTCGACAATGCCGCACGCGCGGTCGAGGCCGGATCGACGGCGCTCTCGTGGTACGCGACCGGCGAACCCGGCAAGAACTGGGAAGACCTCTGCCGCGGCCCCCACGTTCCCTCGACCGGCAGGATCGGCGCATTCAAGGTGCTGTCGCTCGCGTCGAGCTACTGGAAGGGCGATGAGAAGCTCGACCGCCTGACCCGCGTCTACGGTACCGCCTTCGCGACGAAGGAAGAACTCGAGCAGCACGTGCGGCTTCAGGAGGAGTCCAAGCGCCGCGACCACCGCACGCTCGGCAAGCAGCTGCGGCTCTTCCACATCGACGAGATGGTCGGCCAGGGCCTCATCCTCTGGACCCCGAAGGGATCGATCATCCGCAACGAGCTGCAGAACTTCATCGGTGCCGAACTGCGCAAGCAGGGCTACCACCAGGTCTACACGCCGCACATCGGCAAGCTCGATCTCTACAAGACGAGCGGCCACTTCCCCTACTACAAGGAGTCGCAATTCCCAGCGATTCCCGAGGGAGACGACCTGGCGAAGCTCTGCGAGTCGGGCTGCTCGTGCGCCGAGCTCACCGCGCGCCTCGACGGCGTGAGCGCGCAGTTCGCGCGCGAACTCAACGAGCGCACCGGCCGCGAGGTCATCGCGCCCGACCGCGTGATGGACGCGGACAAACTGGTGAACGGCTTCCTCCTGAAGCCGATGAACTGCCCGCACCATGCGAAGATCTTCGCAAGCGAGCCCCACAGCTACCGCGACATGCCCGTGCGTCTCGCCGAGTTCGGCACCGTCTACCGATGGGAGCAGTCAGGCGAACTGAACGGCATGACGCGCGTGCGCGGCTTCACGCAGGACGACGCCCACCTCTTCGTGCGCGAGGACCAGGTCGCGGAAGAAGTGCTCGGCTGCCTGTCGCTTGTCAAGATCATCTTCGCGACGCTCGGCATGAACGAGTACCGCGTGCGCGTCGGCCTGCGCGACCCCGATGGCACGAAGTATGTCGGCGATCCGACCAATTGGGACAAGGCCGAGGCCGCCTGCCGCGACGCCGCGAAGACGCTCGGCGTCCCCTTCAGCGAGGAGCCTGGCGAGGCCGCGTTCTACGGCCCGAAGATCGACTTCGTCGTGAAGGATGTGATCGGCCGCTCGTGGCAGCTCGGCACGGTGCAGGTCGACTACAACCTGCCGATCCGCTTTGATCTCACCTACAACGGGCAGGACAACCGTCCGCACCGCCCCGTGATGATCCACCGCGCACCGTTCGGCTCGATGGAGCGCTTCTGCGGCGTGCTCATCGAGCACTTCGCGGGCGCATTCCCCTGCTGGCTCAACCCGGAGCAAGTGCGCGTCCTCCCAATCAGCGAGAAGAGCGCCGCCTACGCCGACCAACTGCACGCAGCGCTCAAGGCGCGCGGCGTGCGCGTAACCGTCGACCACTCGAACGACCGCGTACAGGCGAAGATCAAGGTCGCCGCCGAGGAGAAGATCCCGTACATGGCTGTCGTCGGCCCGCGCGACGCGGAGAACCGCGTGGTCAGCGTCCGCGCCCGCGGCGTCGAGGCGAACCTCGGGGAGATGCCGTTCGACGCCTTCGTCGAGGGAATCGCCCGCGAGATCGAGGGTCGGCTGCTCTCCGGCGCGCCCGGCACGGTGCAGGCGAGCCTGACGAAGTAGGAGCCCGGGCGCCGCGGCGGGGCCCGGCCGCGCGCAACACGGTGGCGGGGCCGCTGTGGCTACCCTGCTGCCGCGACGTCTCTCTGGCTCCGTCGCTGCGGGTCACGGGGGCCGATTTCCCGGTAAAGAGAGCGGGAACCCGACCGATTTTTCCTTCCCCCGCGCGTGGGAAGTGGTATGGTTCTCTCATGCTCACGACCGACGCCTTCCGAACCACATGACCGCGCGGCTTTCCAAGCCCCCGGTTTCGTGCATCGGTTGCGCCCGTCGCATCGTCTGCGCCCTTCCATCGCGTTCACGTCTCGCCTGCGCCGGCGGCATGCGCATGGCGAGCTTCCATTCCACCTGATCGCCGCCCGTCTTCCACGGCATTTCAAAGGACTCGAACCATTTACCCGCCCCGCAGACCTTTCGGTGGTCCCCGCCAGGACTCGCGTGACTTCGGACCACGCATCAACGACCGCATCCGGATCTCCCCCGTCCGCCTCCTCGACCCGCAGGGCGAGATGCTCGGCGTTGTGCCGCTCGAGGAAGCGAAGCGTCAGGCCTACGACGCCGGGCTCGACCTCGTCGAGATCGCTCCCGACAGCCGGCCGCCCGTCTGCAAGATCATGGACTTCGGCAAGTTCAAGTACGAACAGTCGAAGAAGGAGAAGCTGAACAAGGCGAAGAGCAAGGCTTCCGAAATGAAGGAAGTCCGCCTGGGTCGCTCGATGAAGATCGATCCGCACGATGTCGACATCCGCATCGCGCAGGCGCGAAGGTTCCTCATCGAAGGTCACCGCGTGCAGATCATCCAGAACTTCCGTGGCCGCGAGATGGCGTTCCGGCAGAGGGGCGACGAGCGCATGGAGGACATCATCGAGCGACTCGCGGACCTCGCCAAGGTCGAGGTGCCGCCACGGCTCAACGGCCGGCGCATGGGCATGATCCTCGTGCCGGAGAAGCAGAAGATCGAGGTCTACAAGCGGAAGATGACCGCGGAAGGCAAGCCGATCCTGCCCACGATTCCCGAGCAGCTCGAGGAGTTCGAGCACGACGACGACGACGATCAGCTCGACAACGAGACCTGATCTCCCGCGGCCGATGCGGGCGGGACGGCGCGCACTGGCGACGGCGGCAGTCGCTGTCTTGCCTCCGCCTCGCCCGAGGAATTCCGTGCCAACTCCTTCGCCCGACAGCGGGCGCATGATGCGCATGCGACTTCGAATCCTCCTTCCCGCAGTCTTGACGCTTCTTGCGCATCGAGCGTTCGCGGTGCCGTCGCAGGACGCCGTCGGTCCTTCCGCCGCGCCGCCTTCTTTCACGCCACTTTCCTCCACGCCGCTCGACCGTGACAACCTCGAGCTCCGGGCGAGCGCGCTGGTGCGGGTGACGGCCGCTCCGATC
Source organism: Phycisphaerales bacterium (assembly GCA_044355685.1). GTDB lineage: Bacteria > Planctomycetota > Phycisphaerae > Phycisphaerales > SM1A02 > QWPT01. The sequence goes on along the minus strand of JBIKXP010000184.1, from coordinate 420 downwards.
TCAGACCGCGACGGCAACGGGGTGCTGCAGATCGTGGGGCGCGACGACGGCACGCCGATCGTCATCGACCTCGCGGGAACGCATCTTGTCGGCGGAACCGGGCCCTCGGAGCGCTTCACCGGAGTCGGCATCGTGATCCGCGGGCGGAACGTGACGCTCCGCAACGGCCGCATCAGCGGGTTCAAGGTCGGGATCGACGCCGCGCAGTGCGACGGCCTCGTCCTCGAGGACCTTGACACGAGCGACAACCATGCACAGGCGCTCCGCTCGCGCGCGTGGGGAGAGGATCCCGCGGACTGGCTCTTCCCGCACGCAAACGACGACCGCCAGTGGGCGCGCGAGCACGGCGCGGGAATCTCGGTGCGCGGCGCCCGCAACGTCGTCATCCGCCGCGTCACCAGCCACCGCACCCAGAACGGG